>NZ_JBLKSS010000205.1:0-5885 GCF_047607725.1 Sodalis sp. (in: enterobacteria)
GCTTCTTTTTCCAGTCACGGAACAGTGCACAGAACTGTGAGTAGCCGAGGGCATCACCGCCCACGGCGGCATGATATTCCATCCAGAGCAGCTGTTTGGTCACGCCCTTGCGGCTTAACTCGGTATCGATATCAAGCCAGCTGGGTAAGGTCTTGATAGCCTTGCCTGATTTGCCGGGATAGAGCAGGCGGTCGAGGTCGACGGGGGACAGTTCCGCCGGCAATGGCCAGACCAGGTTAGCTACCGTGAATCGGCCGAGGATATCGTGCACTGTGGTACAGCCGATGCCGAGAGCTGCTGCGATTCGAGCGACGCTGCTCAAATTTAATGCGTAATACATTGATATAGATTCACATTTCTGTTCTCGCGTTCTTCTTTTTACCTGCCATGCCATACCTCCGGAAGCTAAAAGTCTCCAGAGTATGGCGGAACAGAAGATGAGCGATCGGACAGAATCGGAATCGCTGATCGGGCGACCGGAATCAGTGATCGGGCGTGACCGGAACCAGCAACTATCACAAATGATGAAACCGCTAATTAGACACCATCGCGTTCGCGAAACTGAGTTAAGCCTTACGCCCGGTAGTTGAAGAGTTGAGGGAATGAGAGCGCGGCAAATAGTTGCGACCGAGCGTTGCATCCGTGTAGGGATGATGCAAACGAGTATGGCTTCAAATATGAAAACTTACCAGCCCAGCGGGGCCTGGCTGAGTCAGCTTGTCTGGCTTTGTGAGCAACATTACAGCCCGCCCGGAAGCCCGCCGAATTGCAATAATCATCACGGCTATTGCCCGACAGACCCTCTTATTGTACAGGATAAGGCGGCCTGAACGAACGTCGCCGTGAGTGCAACTGACGAAGAGTAACAGTGAGTGGACCCTATAGCCAATTACCACAGCAAGAGTGAAGTTAACGGAAACATGGGCTGCGGCGCAGCGCGTGATCGCTGCCCGGCATTATTGCGTTAGGTCAGGGAAGCAGAGAGGGCCGTATCGAGGTTCGCCACGGAGAAAGCAGGATCAATGACGCAGCTGTTGCAGGTCATCATCGGACAATCCGGTCATTTCTCTGATCGACGCACGGTCAATCCCGCGCTGAAGCATGGAACGGGCAATTTTGAGGGTGGCTTCGCGCTCACCTTTCTCGATACCGCGTTGCTCACCGAGTTGGATACCTTCTGCTCGTCCTTTCTCGATACCTTTTTGTTCAAGCTGTTGTGCGATGGTCATCAGTTGATCCCCGTGTTGCGGCACTCGCTGTGCCAGGTCGCGTACAAAGGCTTCGGCATTTGAGGATTCGCCAGCCTGCAATAGATAGTATTCCAGCGAAATCACCTGCGGCGAAGCCAGCCAGTCTTCCATCAGCAGAGTCGCCAGTCTATCGGTCAGCTCCGCAAGATCGCGCTGGTGAATATTTTTTTGCAGCAGGGTCAGCGCCGCCATGCTGCGGTGGGTCATTATTTCATCATCCGGTATGACAGTCACGTCAACCAGCGGAAAATCGCCACTATAGAGTTTACCGGCCAGTTCAGGGTCGTCAAACTCCCGCAGCCAGTTTGTGGAATACGGATACGGGCTGCGTCGGCCAGTATAAAACAGAACCGGGATCACTAACGGTAGCGTTTTGTGTCCTGCTTCCAGGTGGCGCTGCATTGCCGCTACAGCATAGCGTAATAACCTGAACGCCATGTGTTTATCCGGTGTCGACTGATGCTCAATTAACACATGGACGTAAGCATCACCTGTGGTGGTCTTCAAACTATACAACACGTCACTGAAATACTGGCGCAGATCCTCCTCGACAAAACTTCCGGATTCTAGCTTTAGCGTGTTCAGGTCACATATTGCCCGCAGTTCTGCGGGCAGATGGATTTCCATAAAATCGCGGGCAATGGCCGGCTGGTTCAAGAACTGCCTGAAGGTAGCATCATGGGGCGTAGGTATACTGTTTTTCTTTTTTATCATCTGAAATGTCGCTGCATAACTTAAACGGGAAAACTCTACCATAAAGCGGGCGCGACCGCTGCCGAATGCATATTTTCCTCCCTCTGCTTATACCACTATCCGAATAATAACTTTCGCCGCAACGACGAAAAGCGCCAACGCGAAACAACGTTGCGCCTTACCCTTGCTATCCGTAAGGCCGGGAGAATGGAAGCTTAGCAAACGGCGCAACCGTGCGGAGCATCCCTTACGGATGCTGCAAGCGGGTAAGGCGTCAGGGATGGAAACCCGCCCCCTAACGATGCTGGACAGAGACAGCTTGTCTGGCTCATTGCTCAACATGGCAGCCCGCCCAGCGCCCTGCCGTAAAAAATTCCCACAGGCCGCACAGGCCATTATGCCAAATCTAAATTAGGCAAAGCGCGACGTCTGGCAGATGACCGTTTTATGGCCCTTTTTTACTGACTTCCGCCATCTCGGCGTAGCGTGCATCATTCGCGCCCGGCAGCTGCTGGCGGAGCTGGCGATGATGCGCCAGGCGCGTCGTAAAATAGACACGTAGATGCTTAGACTGTTCACGGGCCACGGCTTCCGCGGCGACCGGTAGCCGAGTTCTTTCTTTATACGCTACTCCAGCAGCCACTAAATCGACAGCCACTTGCTCTTGTTCTTCGTGTTATAAATTAGCGATGTTCCCTGTGGGTATCACAGACGCCAGACAGAGTGAATTCAACAATGACCGCTTAGAACCTCCTTTCCCCAGCGGCAACAGAATGAGGTGAAGGCCAGCGGCGCCGCTGGCGCGGCGAAGCGCCTCACCGGCAGGCGTCAGCCTGCCAGGATGTTAACGCGCGGCCGCGGGGGCCCCTCCCTTCATTACCGGCGAGAGTAACAGAGCGGGCCCCCCGCCCTTTCATTAAGCTAGTCGAGTGCGGCGCAAACGACATCCCATTCTCGGTACGTATCGATAAACGGCCATAGTTAAACATCACGCAGCGTCAATGGCGAATAAGCCTAGCATGGTCACATGCATGATGAGCCCAACAACGGCGATAGATCGTCAACGCCGTCAGGATAATGCCCGTGGCATCGGCATTTACCGTTTGTTCAAACCCGTTGTCGCTATTAACGACCAAAATACGGTCACCCTCGGGTATCATCTGAACGCCATCCGGCAAACGGATGAAATGCCAGAACCCGCCGTGATAGTCGGGCATCATTTGGTCGGCCAGTGGATAGACCAACATCTCGGCGACCCGGAAATCATTACCAAGTAAGTATGGCAGAAAAGATAAAGTAACCCTCGGTGGATTAAGAGTCTGCTAGGTGCCATGAATTGAAGTTGAAACAGCTAGGAATGCTTTTAGTGACGACCTCATGAGTGGCCGATTGCATGTGATCCTGTAGTAAGATCATTCGTTACTTTCATCGTTGCGTGATGAAACAGATGACGACTAATGTTTATCTTTCGTATGGTAAGTGATGATCCAAAAGCATAGAGAAAGTAATCATGGGCAGATATCAGGGAAAACGCATACTTATCACTGGCGGTACAAGCGGCATGGGGCTTGCAGGTGCTCAGCGTATTGTCAAAGAGGGTGGTCATGTAGCCATCACGGGACTTAATGAAGAACGTCTGGAATGCGCCCGCCACTTGCTACCGGAGACATCGCTTATCTTAAAAAATGATGCTGCCTGCGAAGCGGATATAAGTGAGTTGCATAAAGCCATCAACCGCTGGGGAGCACTTGACGGTTTATGGCTTAATGCCGGCTACGCAGAAGTAGGTCCTCCGGAATCCGTTACGGCCGATATTTTCAACCACATGATGAATGCTAACGTCCGTGGTCCGATGCTTCAGCTTGCAGCCCTATCTGGTTCACTCAACCGGGGTGCGTCTGTTCTGGTGACGTCCTCCTCTTCTGTTTATGAAGGCGCGGCAATGACGAGCCTTCATGCAGCAACCAAAGGTGCCGTTGTCGCCATGGTTAAAAGCTGGGCAAATGCGCTCGCTGGACGCGGTATCCGCGCCAACACACTAGTGCCGGGTCCGATTGAAACTAACTTCAGGCATTTCATGCCGGAGGAGTCGCGTCAGCGATTTGAGAACTTTGTGGTCAGCCAGGTACCGCTCGGCCGGGCTGGAACAGCACAAGAAGCAGCGGCCGTTGCACTCTTTCTGCTTTCAGATGACGCTTCGTACGTTACCGGCAGTCAATACGCCGTGGATGGAGGCCTGGTGCATTATTAAAGCCACTTAAGTCGGGCTTGGTACTATAAGCAAAGAATTTGATGTTAAAAGTGGGCAATACTTCCTTATTTGTGAAGTTATCCTTTTTTCTCTCTAGTAGACCTTCAGGTATAGCCCATCTGTCCCCTGTGAGGTAGCCGGGTTAAGCCATCGTATTGTAAATCTCAATTATTAAGTTGCAGATAAAACGAAAATTGTTCTTTTTCGCATATTCGGCAACAGTACGACAGATAACGGCTTGCAGGAAAGCGACCTTAAGGTGGTTAATAAACTTTAGGGTCAAGCAGAGTGGACTGACCCCACAACTATAGTGCCGGATCGTCTACCGGGGTAGGATCAGTCCACATCGTGAGCATGGTGGCACAGTCGTTGACCACGCCACCCCGCACGCTGCACTTAGGTGCGGTCTATCATTTAAATGGTTATGTTGTGTTGCTAGCTGTTCTGAAGCATGTTGTGCGACCTGTTAGCCCACGAAGTCATGCTCCTTAGGATTCAACAACTCCTGCATTAATTTCTCTTTTACGTCTTCACTACTCTCATTAATATGCGCCCAGTTCTTGAGGAGGCTACTCCCGGGCTGACTCTTGATAGTTTCGCAATGCGACGAACACGGCAACAGCTAACAGGGCTATCATGCATGTGGCTGTCAGCAGCACAACGGCATGTGAACTGGAAAATGCGGCACGTCCAGCCTCCGTTAAAGCAATGCCGGTTGCCCCTAGGTGTTCTGCCACAACCATCGTGTCACTAATGGAACTGGCAGCTCTAGAATGAAGGCTGGCCGGCAGATCAGCGGGCAAATTGATGGTCTTCGAGTAGGCTGTCGAAAGTAGCACACCAAAAAAAGTGATACCCAGTCCGGCGCCAAGTTCATAGCCTGTCACTTCCAGCGAACCGGCCGCACCGGCCTTGTCCGATGGCGCACTGTTCATAATGGCAATTGACGACGCTGTCAAACCGATACTGAGTGATATGCCCAATACCAGCAGCAAAGTGATAACCATAATGTTGGGGTGATGGAAATCGCTTACGCTTAGTCCGGCGAGACACGCAGCCGCTGCCAGCAGTGAGGCGGCGGCAACATTTCGGAGTCCTTACAGACCTGTAGCATAACCAGCCAGAGGCCCACCCAGTGCTGAGCCGATGGCCAGCGGTACCATAAAGAGACCTGTCTGTAGCGGAGAATAACCTACCACGGACTGCAGTTCCTGAGCCAACGTCAATTCCACACCCGTAAGCGCGGCACAGGCAACCAGTGCCATTAATATGCCAAAATATGCCAACGCAGATACTAGGCTTGCTGAATAAGGAAAGATCCAGCATGGGGTCCGCGCAGGAAAGTTGCTGACGAACGAACCAGGTAAGCAGACCAAGTCCTGCCAGCAGCATCAGGAAGGTGATAAGTGGAGAGCTTTCTATCTTGAATCCGGATTTTAGTAAGCGTACGCCCAGCGCCGTATTGACAGTTATTCAGCAGGGATGGTGAGGTTCCACGGCAGGAGCTCTTTGATTTTGTTGATGGGATGATTCGTGATAATCGCCAGCACATGGCGCAGATACGCTTCCGGCTCCACGCCGTTCAGTTTGCAACTGCCGATCAGCGTATACATCAGCGCCGCCCGGGCGCCGCCGCTATCCGAACCGAAGAACAGATAGTTCTTGCGACCCAGGCTTATTACCCGCAGCGC
>NZ_JBLKSS010000206.1:0-5882 GCF_047607725.1 Sodalis sp. (in: enterobacteria)
CATCGCCGGATTATCCATGATCTGACAGCCGTCCCTTATAGGATGCGGGTTCACTAGGCATCGTAGTGGAACATATTCTTACCGGGCCATACAACAAACCCACCAATAATTCAAGACGTCCTCCACGGGGCGCTTACAATCCATCCAGGAAGATTTACGCCGACGTCTCGATGAGCATTTCAGCGTCACGGCGTTCGACGGGCTTACCGACGACAATATGCAGCAACACGCGCAGACCCTGGCGAACGCGGTGGGCCTCATCGGCGCCGGCGGTAAGGTGGATAGCACACTGGCTTGATCGTATGCCGGCGCTGAAAGCCGCCTCGACAATTTCCGTGGGTTACGACAATTTCGATGTGCAGGCGCTCAGCGCGCGCGGCGTACTCCTGATGTATACCCCGACCGTACTGACCGATACCGTGGCGGATACGCTGATGGCGCTCGCTGGTGCTCTCGCCCCCGCGCGCCGGGTCGTCGAATCGGCCGAGCGGGTCAAAGCCGGCGAGTGGCGGCGCAGCATTGACGAAAATTGGTACGGCGTCAATGTCCACCATAAGACCCTTGGCGTGGTGGGCATGGGCCGTATCGGCATGGCGCTGGCGCAGCGCACGCACGCCGGTTTCGATATGGATGTGCTTTACTATGCGCGCAATCAGCACCCCGAGGCGGAAAAGCGCTACGACGCCCGCTACTGCGATCTCGATACCCTCCTGGCACAATCGGATTTCGTCTGCCTGATCCTACCGTTGACGGAACAGACGCACCATTTAATCGACACCGATAAACTGGCGAAAATGAAGCCCGGCGCCATCCTTATCAATGCGGCCCGCTGCCCGGTGGTTGATGAAGCGGCGCTGATTGCGGCACTGGAAAACCGCAGTCTCCTCGCCGCCGCCCTCGATGTGTTCGAGCAAGAGCCGCTGCCGGCCACATCACCGCTGCTGCGCCTGCCCAATGTCGTGGCGCTGCCGCACATTGGTTCCGCCACCCATGAGACCCGCTACAATATGGCCGCCGACGCGGTGAATAATCTCATCTCCGCCCTTACCGGCCGGGTGGAAAAAAATTGCGTTAATTCGGAGATTATCCCCGGCCATTAAGACCGCCGCGATCACCGTTGCCGGCCACAGCCAGGCCGGGCGACGCGGGCAGGTTAAGAAATCGCCGGGTCGGTTACCGCCCACGACGACCGCGGCATTTTTTCTACCGCCCAGCGTAAACCGATGACGCTGCGGTTTAAGCTGTCGGTGCTATGATTACCGCCTATGCTATTTGCTATTCGCGCAATAAAGGAACCGGCCAGTAATGAAAGGAAAGAAGAATGAGCGTAAGTGAGACACGACTGAAAGCGACCTCTTACCTGTTGATGTTTCTTTTTATCACCCTGATCATCCCGCTGCATTTGTTTCCCTGCTTTATCGCCGGCTTTCTGGCGTATGAGGTGATCATTTCGCTGACGCCGTGGTTTGAACGCCTGGTCGGCAGCGGCCGCGCCCGCTGGATAGTGGTGACGCTGATTGCCGCGTTTGTGGTCATTGCCATGACGCTGGGTATCGTGAGCCTGGTAAGCTTCCTGACCTCGGACATTCAGCGCGGTATCGACATTACCGCCGAAACCAACCGCATCTTTTCCGATGTGAAGAACCGCATCCCCGATTATTTCCCCTCATTTCTGCCCGAAAGCGCGGAAGAACTGAAAGATCAGCTCTTCGCCCTGGTCGAATCCAATTTGATCATTATCCGCAATATGGGCCGCTCTTTCTTGCATGGACTGATTACTATTTTTATCGGCCTCATCATTGGCGCGGTGATTTCGCTCAATAAACCGTCCGGCCGTAATACCTACTTTACGCAGCTGCTGCTGGAGCGCCTGCATTATCTTTCTCAGGCGTTTCGCAATATCGTTTTCGCCCAAATCAAAGTATCGCTGGTTAATACCCTGCTGACATCGATGATGATTCTGGTACTGTTCCCCCTGTTCGGCGTACACCTGCCGCTGGGTAAGACGCTGATTGTGGCAACTTTTATCTTCGGCCTGTTGCCGATTATCGGTAATCTTATTTCCAATTTCATGATTATCATCTCGGCGCTCTCCATCTCCTTGAGCGTGGGCGGCGTGATGGTGCTGTACCTCATTTTGATTCACAAGCTGGAATATTTCCTCAATGCCGAGATCGTCGGTAGCCGTATTAATGCCAAATCCTGGGAGCTGCTGCTGGCCATGCTTATCTTCGAGGCGGCGTTTGGTCTGGAAGGGTTGGTGGCGGCACCGATTTATTACGCCTATCTGAAAACCGAATTACGGGCGCGGGAACTTATCTGAGCGCTGACGGCCCGGGTGATGCCTGGCCGCGCGCCGCCCCTTCACGCTCATGCTTGCGCGGTAGCGTGCTGCCGTTAGAGCAAAAAGGGGGTTGCCTGTGGCGCGCCAACAGGTAAGGTGTCAGTTTGGCCCACTAGGATCCGCAGTTAAACGCTATGACTTTTCCCGATTCGGCAATAAATTTACCCAACATTCCGGTATCGCCCAACTCATGGACGACATGAACGAGGGCCTGCGCAGCCCCGGCGCCATTATGCTCGGCGGCGGCAATCCGGCGTCGATCCCCGCGATGGAACAGTACTTTAACGCCTTGTGGCGCGAGATGCTCGACGACGGCTCAATGAGCGAGGCGCGGTGCAATTATGACGGTCCGTAGGGCAAAGATACCCTCCTGACCTCACTGGCCGCCCTGTTGCGCAAGGAATTCGACTGGCCCATCACGGCGGCCAATATCGCGCTAACCAACGGCAGCCAGAGCACCTTTTTCTATTTGTTCAATATCTTTGCCGGCCGTGGTGAAGACGGCACGCTGCGCCGGGTCTTGTTTCCACTGGCGCCGGAGTATCTCGGTTATAGCGATGTGGGGCTTGAGGAAAACATGTTCGTCGTGACGAAACCGACCCTCTCTCTGCTCCCTGAAGGCCAGTTTAAATACTATGTGGATTTCGAGCATCTGAAGGTGGGCGAAGATATTGGCCTTATCTGCGTCTCCCGGCCGACCAATCCGACCGGCAACGTCATTACCGACGAGGAACTGCTGAAGCTGGACGCGCTGGCGCGGCAGCATCAGATACCGTTGCTAATTGATAACGCTTACGGACTGCCGTTCCCGGGACTGATTTTCACCGACGCCCGACTGCTGTGGAATCCCAATATTATCCTGTGTATGAGCCTGTCCAAGCTGGGACTACCGGGCGTGCACGGCGGCATCGTCATCGCCGGTGAAGCCGTTATCAAGGCATTGGGAAATATCAACGGCATTATCAGCCTGGTGCCGGGCGGCATCGGGCCGGCAATGCTCAATAGCATGATTCGTCGGGGCGATCTGCTACGCCTGTGCGAAGACGTTATCCGGCCGTTTTATCGCCGCCGCGTTGATGAGGCCATCGGCCTGTATCCGTCGCTGGCTGCCGCCGGCGCGCTGCCTGATCCACAAGCCGGAAGGCGCGATATTTCTCTGGTGTGGTTTCCCGATCTACCTATCTCCACCGACGCGCTCTACCAGCGTCTGAAGCAGCGCGGCGTGTTGATGGTGCCTGGCCACTACTTTTTCCCCGGGCTTGATCAAGAGTGGCATCACAGCCGTCAGTGCCTGCGCATGAATTATGTGCCGGAAGCGGAAAAAATCGAGCGCAGCATTGCCATTCTGGCGGAAGAGGTGGCGCGAGCCCATTGCGAGACGGTGGGGTAAAAGCGCCATTAAAAAAGCCCGTCAGGCAAATGACGGGCTTGTGGCGACGCGACCGGCGCAAGGCCCGGCCGGACGCCGCTTTTCATTGCGGCCGGCCGCTGTTGATTGCGCCGCAATGGCAATCGCGGCGGGGACCGCGTAAACGGAGCGCCATTAGCGCAATAGCGCGGGCCGTTCGGGCTTATTCAGCATCCAGGGTGCGATCCTGAAGCGCCGGTCGCTGCGCCGAGGTCCCAATGGCAACACACCGCGGCTGCAGGGATTCGGGAATATGCTGCTCCAAATCGATGTTAAGCAGACCGTGGGTGAAATCAGCTTGGGTAACCGTCATTATGCTCCGCCAGCGTGAAGCTGAGGGAGAATTCTTTGCAGACCAGCCCCTGATGCAAATAATGCACCTCTTTCTCCGCCAGCGCGGGTTTACCTTTGATGGTCAGGCGCGGGCCTTCCAGCTCAATCGACAATTCCTGCTGGGTAAAACCGGCTAGCGCCAAGGTAATGCGATAATGGTTATCATCGCCTTTCTCAATATTGTAGGGGGGATAACTCATCCCCTGAAAATTGTCTTGTATATTGCTGGCCAATTTATCAAAGCCGATCCACTGACGAAATAATGGAGAGAGATCATAGTTACGCATGTTATTAACTCCTTCTATGAAGCGAGATAATTCACTCAACCCGCCAATCGGGTTGAGATAGCCCCCCTGTACGGGCGGGCGTATAAGTTTGTGGCCGAGAGGCGTTATTTTATTTCAATACGGCGTGGCTTTAAGGTTTCCGGCACCACACGTTCCAAATCAATAAACAGCAGGCCATTCGCCAACTGGGCGCCTTTTATTTGTATATGTTCAGCTAATTGAAATTTACGCTCGAAATTGCGCTCGGCGATGCCCTGGTATAAATAGTTGCGTTCGCTTTGATCGCTGGCGTGAGCGCCTTTAACCGTCAGGAGGTTGTCATGGGCGGTAATCTCCAGCTCGCTTTCGGCAAAGCCGGCGACCGCAATGGCGATGCGGTACTGATTTTCGCTGACCAATTCAACGTTATAAGGGGGATAACCGCCGTTGCCCTGACCCTGGCCTGCTTCCAGCAGATTAACCAGGCGGTCGAAACCGATGGCGGAACGGTACAGCGGTGAAAAATCGAAATTACGCATAGCTTAAAGCCTCCAAAATTTAGCGAGGGTGCAATAACCTTCCCATTGGACAGGTCAGTAACCGGAATACCCATACGGCGTATCCATTTCTGGTCACGTAAATTAAATGGGATCGCCGCCGGGTTTTTCAAGAGGCAATAAGAAAAAAATATCGGAATTGCCGTAAAATTTACGTTGGGTTTATTCAATCTCTATTACACTAACTGTTACAGCTTACGTCATCAGGGTGGTTCAAGCACAATTTCATTCGATCCTGAGAGCAGGTTGCTTTGCGAGTGTAAACCCAACGGATGCGGAACAGGTTATGTTAAGAAAGGTCTTGTGAAAGGTCTTGTTTGTCGTAACAGCAAGATGCACCGTGCTGGGCACTACCGGCTGCTCCAGCGTCATGACGCATACCGGCCCCTATCAGGGCTATTATCCCGGCACCCGCGCCAGTATGCAGGTTTTACGCGACAAAGACAGTAACTGGTGCATCCGCCCACTGGCGGCCATTGACTTACCCTTCTCCGCGGTATTGGACTCGGTGTTGTTACCCTATGACTACTTCCGTCGCGATAGCAATATCGATGAGGAGTCTCCCCGTTCACGCATGTTGCACAGCCACCAGCATGAGCGCGCGACCACGCCCGGGGGAGACTAAGCCGGCTCACGCCGGTGCCTTGCGCCCCCGCTTCCCTTGTATGTCTGCTAATATGATCCTATCGCCATTCTACTTTTCGTTCAGCGCGGCGGCAGGCGCACGGGAATAATGCTAGCCCCTCCGGCATCGACGGTCATCTGACCCCCTGCACGCTCCTGAGCGCCGGGATAGTTTATGGACATTGCTTCGGTTGTCAGCGGGCGGTTTAACGGTAAGCGCCCCGTGGAGGACGTCTTGAATTATTGGTGGGTTTGTTGTATGGCCCGGTAAGAATATGTTCCACTACGATGCCTAGTGAACCCGCATCCTATAAGGGACGGCTGTCAGATCATGGATAATCCGGCGATGA
>NZ_JBLKSS010000207.1:0-5803 GCF_047607725.1 Sodalis sp. (in: enterobacteria)
CCGGGCGGCGCTGATGTATACGCTGATCGGCAGTTGCAAACTGAACGGCGTGGCGCCGGAAGCGTATCTGCGCCATGTGCTGGCGATTATCGCGGATCATCCCATCAACAAAATCAAAGAGCTCCTGCCGTGGAACCTCACCATCCCTGCTGAATAACTGTCAATACGGCGCTGGGCGTACGCTTACATCGGCGGTGTTTGTGCCGATGGCGTTTTTCGGCGGCACCACCGGCGCCATTTATCGCCAGTTTTCCGTGACTATTGTGGCGGCGATGGTGCTGTCGGTATTGGTGGCGATGGGGCTGACGCCCGCCTTGTGCGCCACGCTGCTTAAACCCCTGCCCGCCGGTCAGCACCACGGCCGACGCGGCTTTTTCGGCTGGTTCAACCGCTGTTTCAACCAAAGCGCCCTGCGCTATAAGCGCGGCGTTGCCGGCGTGATACAGCGCGCTACCCGCTGGCTGTTGCTTTACGCGCTGCTGATTGGCGTGATGGCATGGATGTTTATTCATTTGCCCACGTCGTTTTTGCCCGACGAAGATCGCGGCGTGTTTATGGCGCAGGTGCAATTGCCGGTCGGCTCCACCCAACAACAGACATTAAAAGTGGTCGAGAAGGTCGAGAACTATTTCATGACCCAGGAAAAGGATAATGTGCTGTCGGTATTTTCCACGGTGGGCGCCGGTCCCGGCGGTAACGGACAGAACGTGGCACGTCTGTTCATTCGGCTGAAAAACTGGGAAGACCGCGCGAGCGCCGACCGCTCATCCTTTGCCATTATCGAACGCGCGATCAAAGCCTTTAACAAGATCCCCGAGGCGAAGGTGCTTGCCAACAACCCGGCGGCCATTTCGGGGCTGGGCAATGCCGCCGGCTTTGATTTGATGCTGGAGGATCATAGCGGCATCGGCCATGAAGCGCTCATGGCGGCCCGGGACCAACTGTTATCCGCCGCAACGAATTCACCGCTGCTAACCCGCGTCCGACATAACGGCCTGGATGATAGCCCGCAGTTGCAGATCGATATTGATCAGCGCAAGGCGCAGGCGCTCGGGGTGTCGGTGGATGATATCAACAATACGCTGCAAACCGCCTGGGGCTCCAGCTACGTCAATGACTTCCTCGATCGCGGGCGGGTCAAGCGAGTGTATGTTCAGGCGGCGGCAAAATATCGCATGCTGCCGCAGGATATCTATCGCTGGTATGTCCGTAACAGCAGCGGCAGTATGGTTCCCTTCTCGGCCTTTGCCAGTTCGCGCTGGGAATACGGCGCGGCGCGTTTGGAACGTTACAACGGTTATGCGTCGCTTGAGATCGTCGGCGAGGCGGCCCCGGGCGTCAGCAGCGGCGCTGCGATGGACGAGATGGAGAAACTGGTGCGCCAATTGCCTGGCGTACTGGGGCTGGAATGGACCACCATGTCTTATCAAGAGCGGTTATCGGGCGTCCAGGCGCCGGCGCTCTATGCCATCTCGCTGCTGGTGGTGTTCCTTTGTCTGGCGGCGCTGTACGAAAGCTGGTCAATCCCTTTCTCGGTCATGCTGGTGGTTCCGCTTGGCGTGCTGGGGGCTCTGGTGGCGACCTGGTTCCGCGGCCTGGACAATGACGTTTATTTCCAAGTGGGGCTATTAACGGTAATCGGCCTGTCGGCCAAGAACGCTATTCTCATTGTTGAATTCGCCAATGAGCTGCATACGCGCGGCATGGCGCTGATGGAAGCGACCCTTGAGGCGGCGCGCATGCGTTTACGGCCGATAGTAATGACGTCGCTGGCGTTCGTTTTCGGCGTGTTGCCGATGGCCAACAATCAGGGAGCCGGCTCCGCCAGCCAGCATGCGGTGGGTACCGGCGTCATTGGCGGTATGCTTAGCGCCACTTTCCTGGCGATCTTTTTTATCCCGCTGTTTTACGTGTTGATCAGGCGGCGTTTCCCGCTGACGCCCGGGACCCCGCTGGCAGTATCGACGACCGCCGTTGATGACACGAATACCGGGCCACACCCATGACGCCCGCGGCAGGCTTGATTGCCGGCGCGGCGCGCTAAACGCCGGGCCAGAGACTGGCTTTACGTGACGGGGTCATTATCGACGCGGCGGTGAATGACGGTGGCGGGAGCCAGAATTACCGCCGGCACCTCGGGTAAAAACGCGGGAGTATGGCCGAGCGTCGCTTAATACAACCGAGGTCATCACCCTGCTCATGACGCTCAATCGGCTATTTGGTGTGAGGCGCTATCACGTCGTGAATCGCCTGGCCCTCACGTCGCGCGAACGAATATCCCTGGCGGAGGAAAAGCAGATAGGCCCTGGGCCAATGTGGCAGACGTGGCGAATATAACGCGGAAAAACGGCTACCTACCCTATTATATGGGCAGCTGAACCGGTACAGGACGACCGGGGGACGTCAATGCCTGCTGGCTGATAAGCGATGACTAAAGTCAATCGGCCACTGTCTCTTCAACATCTCCGTTATTCTTAAGCGCTTACCGGCACAGGCTGCTGCTGGTTGCGGAGCATCGCTTCTATAAAATCTTTCCAATTGCCTAATTCTTTATCTAACATAACCACCTCATCTTAATTCTGTTAGCATTATACCGATTGACGATCGTTAATAACACCCTCAGACGCACAAAAAATATCATCCGTGATGCGAAAATAGAAATGAATATGCACCAAAACCGGGCGCAACGGTCATATATTCAGTGAAAGTAAAATAGATGACATATATTTGATAAGATATCTGTTAATTGTATTAACGCTGGTTAAACCAAGATATTTACGCCTCGGGTCCGCCACCGTTCATGCGTCGGACGGGCGTAAATTGGCACCTGCGCGGCAGTTCGGATGCGGCATGAATCTGCCAGGGTCTGAGCCGCCACGCCAACGCTTCAGCCCGGCGTTTATTCAGACCAGCGTCGTCGGCGATTATTCATAAGCCGCGCTCATAATTTCGCTCAATTAATTGCTGCCCCGCTTGGCGTAATGTCCGCCTTGCGCGTGCGGTGCAATATAATAACTTTATAAATCCATTATTCATTTACATTATTTCATTGAATAGTAATTGATCGTCAGACCTCAGCGGGGCGCCCCGGCCACAATCATATCCGTTTTTGGATTTCAGCGACCTTAGCCAGCCATCACCCGGGTAAAGACATTTAACTAACGCGCCAACCATCACCGGCGTTATGGGCAACCGGCAGCCCCAGCCGTCGTTCGCTGAGGCCCGCCCTGTGCCGCCATCATCCCGTTAGCCGGCCGCGGCACCTGACGGGCAACCTTCGCGCTGCCGCCCACCGCACAAGCTTGCCACGACGCTGGATTCCGTGGTCTTTTTCCCTCATCATGGAGCCTTGTGTTGCCCTGGCCGGCCGATAAAGAGAGCCGTCAGGCGCCTCCTTTCCCGCTTAAGGTAGCTTTAGGTATGTCCAACGATTTACAGCACCCCATCGCCACACTGTATGGCATCAAAAACTGCGATACGGTAAAAAAGGCCCGCCGCTGGCTCGACGAGCGGCAGGTGCCCTACCGCTTTCATGAATACCGCAGCGATGGCATTGACGCCGATCTTTTGCAGCGCTTCATCGATCGCCTGGGTTGGCAACCGCTGCTTAACACCCGCGGCACCACCTGGCGCAAACTCAGCGATCAACAGCGCGCGGAGGCCGGCAACGCCCACGGCGCGGCGGCGCTGATGCTCAGCCAACCGGCCATCATCAAGCGTCCCCTGTTGCAGATGGCGGATGGCCGACTGCTGCTGGGGTTCTCTTCGCAAGATTATCAGCAGTTTACCGCCAGCGAGGTCTGACATGTCTTGTCCCGTATTGGAACTCGCGCAGCAACTGATTAAATGCCCCTCCTTAAGCCCTGATGACGCCGGCTGCCAGGCGATCATATCGGCCCGCCTGCGGGCGCTGGGTTTCACCCTTGAACCGATGCCGTTCGGCGACACCCTCAATATTTGGGCCTGGCGCGGCCAGGGCCGTACCTTGGCTTTCGCTGGCCATACTGATGTGGTGCCGACCGGCGATACACAACATTGGGATAACCCGCCGTTCGAGCCGACGTTACGTGACGGCCTGCTTTAC
Source organism: Sodalis sp. (in: enterobacteria) (assembly GCF_047607725.1). Lineage (GTDB taxonomy): Bacteria > Pseudomonadota > Gammaproteobacteria > Enterobacterales > Enterobacteriaceae > JBLKSS01. Next base: position 4,085 of record NZ_JBLKSS010000207.1, read on the forward strand.
GGCCGTGGCGCGGCGGATATGAAAGGGTCGCTGGCCGCCATGGTGGTCGCCGCCGAACGCTTTGTCGCTCAACATCCGCATCATCAGGGCCGGCTGGTGTTTCTGATTACCTCCGATGAGGAAGCCGACGCGCGGGACGGCACGGTCAAAGTGGTGGAAGCATTGATGGCCCGTCAGGAGCGGCTGGACTATTGCCTGGTGGGCGAGCCGTCCAGCAGCAGCCAGGTCGGTGATATTATCAAAAACGGCCGGCGCGGCTCGCTAACCGCCAATTTGGTGGTGCAGGGCGTACAGGGTCATGTCGCCTATCCGCATCTGGCGGAGAACCCCGTGCATCGCGCGATGAACGCGCTAAAGGAACTGGTGGAAACCCAGTGGGACGAGGGCAATGATTTTTTCCCGCCCACGACGATGCAAATAGCCAATATTCATGCCGGTACCGGCAGCAACAATGTCATTCCTGGCGAGCTGCAGGTGCAATTCAATTTTCGTTTCAGTACCGAGCTTTCTGACGCCACCCTCCGCCAGCGGGTAGAAGCGCTGATGCAGCGACATGGGCTGCGCTATCACATTGACTGGTCGCTATCCGGCCAACCTTTTCTGACCGCGCGCGGCGAGCTGGTGGACACGGCGGTGCGCGCGGTGGAGCACTATCAGGAGTTAACGCCGCGTCTGGAAACTACCGGCGGCACCTCCGATGGACGGTTCATCGCCCGTATGGGCGCGCAGGTGGTGGAGCTCGGCCCGGTCAACGCCACCATCCATAAAGTCAACGAGTGCGTAAGCGCCGCCGATCTGCAACTGCTGAGCCGGATGTACCAACGCATCATGGAACAATTGATTTTATGATGGATGCTCTGGCGGTTACCGGCCGCACCGACGGGCATTTGATCCCGCTGGAAACGGGTCACCGGCTACAGACGGGCGCGGCGACGGCCTTTGCGCAGTTGCAGCAAGCGGGGTTTTCCCTGCGCCCGGCCAGCAGTTTTCGTGACTTTGACCGCCAATTGCGCATCTGAAATGGCAAATTTCACGGTCAGCGGCCATTATTGGATCACTATAGCCGGCCGCTGGATGCGCTTAGTCTGGCGACAGGGCCCCGTGCTGGTTCCGGTCACGTCCGATCACTGATTCCGATTTCACCCGATCACTGATTCCGGTCACGCCCGATCAGCGATTCCGATTCTGTCCGATCGCTCATCTTCTGCTCCGCCATACTCTGGAGACTTTTAGCTTCCGGGGGTATGGCATGGCACGTAAAAAGAAGAACGCGAGAACAGAAAATATTAATCTATATCAATGTATTATGCATAAAACTTGAGCAGAGTCGCTCGAATCGCACCATCGCAGCAGCGCTCGGCATCGGCTGTACCACAAGTGCACGATATCCTCGGCCGATTCACGGTAGCTAACCTGGTCTGGCCATTGCCGGCGGAACTGTCCCCCGTCGACCTCAACCGCCTGCTCTATCCCGGCAAATCCGGCAAGGCTATCAAGACCTTACCCAACTGGCTTGATATCGATACCGAGTTAAGCCGCAAGGGCGTGACCAAACAGCTGCTCTGGATGGAATATCATGCCGCCGTGGGCGGTGATGCCCTCGGCTACTCACAGTTCTGTGCACTGTTCCGTGACTGGAAAAAGAAGCAGCGGCGTTCCATGCGCATGGAGCACAAGGCCGGCGAAAAGCTCTTCATCGACTTCTGTGGCCCCACCGTA
>NZ_JBLKSS010000208.1:0-5793 GCF_047607725.1 Sodalis sp. (in: enterobacteria)
GCAAGAACTATCTGTTCTTCGGTTCGGATAGCGGCGGCGACCGGGCGGCGCTGATGTATACGCTGATCGGCAGTTGCAAACTGAACGGCGTGGAGCCGGAAGCGTATCTACGCCATGTGCTGGCGATTATCGCGGATCATCCCATCAACAAAATCAAAGAGCTCCTGCCGTGGAACCTCACCATCCCTGCTGAATAACTGTCAATACGGCGCTGTGCGTACGCTTACTTCCAGTCCCACCTGCGCCAGGGCTTCCAGCGCTTTGTCATGGCGTTGCTGTGGCGCCATACCATCCAGCATCATGCCGAAAGCGGTATTATCCAGCACGTTCAAATGCGGCATCAGTGCAAAAGACTGAAACACCATACTGATTTTTTTACGTCGCACCTCGCGCAGGGCGACATCGGCGATGTTGGCGATATTTTCGCCGTCAATCAGCACCTCACCCCGTGTCGGCTCTATCAGACGATTGAGAAGGCGTACCATAGTGAATTTACCCGAGCCGGATAATTCCATGATGACGAATATCTCGCCTTCTTCAATGGCCAGACTGGCATTTTTAACGCCAACCGTCAGACCGGTTTTTGCAAATATGGTATCTTTGTCTTGCCCTGCGTTAATCAATTTGAACGCCCGCTCGGGGTGTTCACCAAATATTTTATAAAGGTTCTTTACTTCAAGTTTTACTGCCATGAAATTATAGTTTTCCCGTGTGACATCTACTATATAAAATAATCCTGACCAAAATTAAAACGCCCTATTCCTTAACATACAGATATTCTGAGACAACCCCTAATCGCCCTAAAGACAGGATATTCATGACGCGAGGATGGCCTATTACGGCCGGATCCACTACGGCAGACAAGGGTTTGTGGCAAATATCACCTTGTGAAAAAAAACGCTATTTTTAGGCAATGAAGAGGGCGATATCAGCAGCAAAAAGCGGCGAGGGACGTTCGTTTGGGATATATTCTCGTTTCGAGATTGACTCTTTTTTTCTCATATTTGGCGCAAGTGGATAATAGTGCCAAGTCTATAAGACGAAGCGTTTTACCCTGTCAATCGCCATGATGGAATATTCGCGCATTGCGTTTAATATCGGGTCAGAAATCAACCCCGGAATTATCGCTTTTAGCGAGAGGAAATAAATGTTGCGTTGCCGATGCGGCGAGAAGAGAGATAAGCAATGCGGGAGCGCGGGTTATGTCACAGAGATGAAATTGCCAGGTTTAAACCCCAGCCGCTTATAACCTGTCCGCGGGGAAAACCCGGCCGGCGTCGTGATTTCGTCCTCGCCGAACCGTCCACGCCGACGGTCACAAACACCCGTCGGCGTGGACGGCCATCGGTGTTAGAAGGCCCAATCCTCGTCTTCCGTATTGACCGCGCCTCCCATCACATAGGAGGAGCCGGAGCCGGAGAAGAAGTCGTGATTTTCATCCGCGTTCGGCGACAGGGCCGAAAGAATGGCAGGATTCACGGCGGTCATCGAGGCCGGGAACAGTGCCTCATAACCGAGATTCATCAAGGCCTTATTGGCGTTATAGTGCAGAAAAGCGGTGACGTCCTCGGTCCAACCGACGTCATCATACAGCACGGCGCTGTAAGCCAGCTCATTTTCGTAGAGATCCTGCAACAGATCATAGGCGAACAGCTTAACTGCCTCGCGGCGCTCCGGGGTGGCCGCCGCCAGACCGCGCTGGAATTTATAACCGATATAATAGCCGTGCACCGCTTCATCGCGAATAATAAGGCGAATTAAATCTGCGGTATTGGTCAGCTTGCCGCGGCTGGAATAATACATTGGCAAATAGAAGCCGGAATAAAATAAGAATGATTCGAGAAAAACGCTGGCCACTTTTTTCTTTAGCGGGTCATTATCCTGATAATGGCGTAGAATAATAGCCGCTTTATTTTGCAGTGCCGCATTCTCTTCGCTCCAGCGATAAGCAGCGTCCACATCCGCCATGGAACAGAGGGTGGAGAATATCGAGCTGTAGGAACGGGCATGTACCGCCTCCATAAAGCAGATATTGGAAAATACCGCCTCTTCATGAGGGGTCAGGGCGTCGACCATCAACGCCGGCGCGCCGAAGGTATTTTGCACCGTATCCAGCAGCGTTAGGCCGGTAAATACCCGAATTGTCAGCTGTTGCTCCTGGGCGGATAAGGCGTTCCATGACGGGACGTCATTAGACAGTGGTAGTTTTTCGGGCAGCCAAAAATTGGCGGTCAAACGGTTCCAGACTTCCAGATCTTTGTCATCCTGGATACGGTTCCAGTTTACCGCCTGGACGCGCGTACGCGCGGATTCGAGGGTCATAGCATTCTTCCTTGACCTTACAGGGCGCACGACACGCAGCCGGCCACTTCGGTACCTTCTAGCGCCAACTGCCGGATGCGGATGTAATACAGCGTTTTAATACCTTTTTTCCAAGCGTAAATTTGCGCCCGGTTAATATCGCGCGTGGTCGCGGTATCGTGAAAGAAGAGCGTTAGCGACAGCCCTTGATCCACATGGCGAGTGGCGGCGGCGTAGGTATCGATAATTTTTTCCGGCCCAATCTCGTAGGCATCCTGGTAATAGGCCAGGTTCTCATTGGTCATGTACGGCGCGGGATAATAAACCCGGCCGGTTTTACCCTCTTTACGGATCTCGATACGCGAAACGATCGGGTGAATGCTGGAGGTCGAATGGTTGATATACGAGATAGAGCCGGTAGGCGGCACCGCCTGCAGGTTTTGATTATACAGCCCGTGCCGCTTGACGCTGTCCGCCAGCGACCGCCAGTCTTCTTGAGTCGGTAACTGAATATGGCTTTTGGCGAACAAACGGCGCACGCATTCGCTTTTCGCTTCCCAAAGCTGGCTGATGTAAGGCGTGAAATACTCACCGCTTGCGTAGCGTGACTGCGCAAATCCGCCGAAGGCGCGTCCGCGCTCTATCGCTAACCGGTTGGAGGCGCGCACCGCATGATAGGCCACGGCGTAAAAATAGAGATCGGTAAATTCCACAGCCTCCGGGCTGCCGTAATAAATATGCTCGCGCGCCAGATAACCGTGCAGGTTCATTTGACCGAGGCCGATGGCGTGGGAATGCTGATTACCCTCGGCGATCGAAGGCACCGAGCCGATATGGCTCATGTCTGACACCGCGGTCAGGGCGCGCACCGCCGTCTCAACCGTGTGGCCAAAATCGGGCGAATCCATCGTGTGCGCGATATTCAGCGAGCCCAGATTACAGGAGATATCGCGCCCCACGTGTTGATAGCTCAGGTCTTCGTTGTACTCGGTGGCGCTATTGACCTGCAGAATTTCCGAACACAAATTACTCATATTGATGCGCCCGGCGATGGGGTTGGCGCGATTCACCGTATCCTCGAACATCATATAAGGATAACCGGACTCAAACTGGATTTCGGCCAGCGTCTGGAAAAAAGCGCGCGCGTTGATGGCGGTTTTACGAATACGGCTGTCCGCCACCATCTCGTGATAGCGCTCGCCGATAGCCAGTTGTGAGAACGGCTGACCGTAAATACGCTCCACGTCATACGGCGAGAAGAGATACATCGGCTGATTGTCCCGCGCCAGCTGAAAGGTGATATCCGGTATCACCACGCCCAGCGACAGGGTTTTGATGCGGATTTTCTCGTCGGCGTTTTCGCGCTTGGTGTCCAGAAAACGCAAAATATCGGGATGGTGGGCGTGCAGATAGACGGCGCCGGCACCCTGGCGTGCGCCGAGCTGATTGGCGTAGGAAAACGCGTCCTCAAGCATTTTCATCACCGGTATCACCCCGGACGATTGATTTTCGATACGCTTGATGGGGGCGCCCGCTTCGCGCAGATTGGTCAACATAAAGGCCACGCCGCCGCAGCGTTTTGACAGCTGAAGCGCGGCGTTGACCGCCCGGCCTATCGATTCCATATTATCTTCGATACGCAGCAAAAAGCAGGAGACGTATTCCCCGCGCTGCTGTTTACCGCAGTTGAGAAAGGTGGGGGTCGCGGGTTGGAAACGGCCGGAGAGCATCTCCGCCATCATCGCCCTGGCGAGGGTTTCGTCGCCGGCGGCCAACGTCAGCGCCACCATGCACACCCGATCCTCGAAATCTTCCAGATATTGCTTGCCGTCGAAGCTTTTCAACGCATAACTGGTGTAAAACTTCAGCGCGCCCATAAAGGTCTGGAACTGGAAGCGTTGCGCGCGGGCTCGGGCTTCGGCGAACAGCGAAGCGATAAACGCCTGGCTGTAAGGCGCCAGCACCTTAGCTTCATAATAGCCCTCGTCGACCAGGCAGCGCAGCTTTTCCTCAAGGGAGGCAAAGCGACGGCTGTTCGGGATCACATGCTGTTGCCGGTAGCACTCTACCGCCAGATGATCCTTGTCGAACTGGATATGGCCCGCCTCGTCGTAGAGGTTGAGCATGGCATTGAGGGCATGATAATCCAGCGCCTGCAACGCGGGTTCAATTATGCTAAGTTCTGTCGCTGCCAAAATTCGGTCACTCCCTTTCGTACCTGTGCGACATCTTCCGCCGTTCCCAATAGCTCAAAGCGATAGAGCAGAGGAACCTGACATTTCTGGGCGACGATATCGCCCGCCAAACAGAAGGCTGCACCGAAGTTCCGGTTGCCGGCGCCAATGACGCCGCGCAACAAGGAACGGTTTAACGGATCGTTGAGAAAACGGATGACCTGGCGTGGTACGGCGCCGCGGGTCGAGCCGCCGCCGTAGCTCGGTAAAATGAGAATATAGGGGGCATCCGCTTTCACGCTCTCGCGCATCTCAAGAGGGATACGCAGCGCCGGCAGCCCCAATTTTCTGACGAAGCGGTGCGTACTCTCCGAACTGCTGGAAAAATAGACCAACGCGGTCATTACCGCGCCTTAGGCCGGTATTGCGCTGGCGGACAACAGGTTAATTTTGTCCGGACGAAAGCCGCTCCAGTGTTCACTGGCGGTCTGTACCACGGGAACTTGCTGATAACCGAGCGACCTGACATGATGCAGTGCTTGCTCATCGTCCAGCAGATCCACCAGCCGGTAATCGATGCCTTTACGGTCAAGCGCGCGGCAGGTAGCGTGACATTGGACACAATCCGGTTTAGTGTAAATAGTAATAGTCATGATTCGTATTTACCTCTCACAGTGTAGGCGTCGCGGGCTTGCGAGAGCGTTGCCGCCGCGTTGTGGTGCTGAACATGTAATGCATACTATATCTAGATATAAATCAGATCAACCATACAATATATAGTAATACCCTGCGGCGGACGCTAGCTTCTGAGTAAAAAAAGCAAATAAAAAACCCGCTCCAGGCGTGGAGCGGGTTCATTGCAGGTATTGTAGGGCTAACAAAGAGGAAAAAGAGGAAAAAAATTTTCCAGGACCGATTTAACCAGCGGCGCTGTCGGACTTGCGGCGCGTTAACAGAACCCCTAGCACGATCCCCACCGCGGTCGTGATGCCCAAGCTGTGCCAGGGTTTTTCCACGACAAAGTTTTTGGTTTGCACCGCGGCGTCGCGGGCATACTGGGCGCCATCGCGGGCGTATTGACCGATGCGGCTGTTGCCGTTCAGTTTGGCGCGGGTGTCGTGTAATGCCCGCCGGGCTTTCGCCTGCAGGTCACTCAGTTCTTCCTGGGTCGTTTTATCGGTAAGCGCCCCGTGGAGGACGTCTTGAATTATTGGTGGGTTTGTTGTATGGCCCGGTAAGAATATGTTCCACTACGATGCCTAGTGAACCCGCATCCTATAAGGGACGGCTGTCAGATCATGGATAATCCGGCGATGAT
>NZ_JBLKSS010000209.1:0-5767 GCF_047607725.1 Sodalis sp. (in: enterobacteria)
CAGGCGCTACGCTGGGACAATTTTAAAGACGGACACCTTTACATCAAGCAAGAAAAAACGGGAGTGATGTTAGCTATCTCCGAAACTACCAAGCTTGAATGCCTGGACATTTCTCTTTCTGATGTGTTGGGGCAATTTAAAGCATTAAATAATGGAGCTTCTCATATTGTAGCTGATGAAAAAACATAGTATGTTTGCTAAGAAAACAATATCTGTAGCTTTATGGAGGCTCGCCGTGCCTCTGGATTAACATGGGATGATACTGCCCCTTCATTTCACGAAATCATAAGTTTAGCAGCACGCTTGTATACTGAGGAAAAAGGGAAAGATTACGCACAAAAACTGTTAGGGCATAAATCAGCAACCATGACCAACAAGTACCACGATGTAAGGGGCTCAGAGTGGACGGAGGTGTAATTATTTCGATCGAATTTCGAGTAATTTCGATCGATTGATTATAATGTATTGAATATAAAGGCTGAAATTTTAATGCCACTGCTGACCCAGCAGGGATCGCCCATGACCTCGTCCCTGTATCGGGATCTGATAGCCGGCAACGCCGTGGAGGCGGATCAGATCATCGGCGATCTAAAAGCCCGCGCCGGCCTGCCCGTTCCGCTGATTAGCGCGGTATGGACGCACCTGTCGGTATATCAGCGAAACCGCGGTTAACGCGCCGCACCGGCGTTAGCGAAATTTGGCGTGATTCTCATCGCGGGTCTGCTTGAACTGGCCCGCGATCTGCTTCGCCCCCTGAATATCGCCGTTGTCCACCTGCGTTTGCGCCTGCTCGATTTGACTCAACAGCGTATCGATCCCCCGGTGATAGTCCTGCATTTGCGGGCTATCCGGCGCCTGCACGCGTAATTTCGGCGGCGTCGCTTCGCGGGCATCCTTTGCCGCGGCGTGCATATCCGCCAGCGCCTGCTTTAAGGTGTCAGGATTATCGGCATGGAGAACCGCGCTGTACTTCGCTGCGATCATATCCATATCCTCGCTCAGATCGCGCGCCGTCGCCGGTGTGGTAAACAGAACGGCCAGGAGCGGTAATAGCGCGGGGGACAACCTTCTCATACCGGCGGCAAAGTTCATGGTAAGCATCCGTTGTTAACAGGTGAAGTTGTCAATGGCCAATGATAGGGGCATTGGCCGGCGATCATCGTCATCGGCGCATGACGTTCATCAGTCGCCGACACGCCTCATCAGGGATGAGAATTAATCGTCACTGACCGGCGATTTTCATCGCCGACAGCAGCACCGAGCCGCATTGGATATTACTTCGCGTTTCGGTATCGCTGCCGATGCTGACGATATTGCGCAGCATCTCGCGCAGGTTGCCGGCGATGGTTATCTCGCTGACTGGATATTGTATCTCGCCGTTTTCCACCCAAAAGCCGGCCGCGCCGCGGGAATAGTCGCCGGTGATCGCGCTGACCCCTTGCCCCATCAGTTCCGTCACCACCAACCCGCGACCCATCTGTTTCAGTAGCCCGGCGAAATCCACCGCCTGATGGGAGATGCGCCAATTGTGTATCCCGCCGGCGTGGCCCGTGCTTTCAAGGCCAAGCTTGCGCGCCGCATAACTGCCAAGCAGCCAGGTATTGAGCACGCCATCCTGGACGATGGCCCGATCGCTGGTCTTCACGCCTTCACTGTCAAACGGAGACGACGCCAGCCCCTTTAGCAGGTGGGGACATTCTTGGATGGACAGCCAATCGGGCAAGATAGCCTTACCTAGTGAATCGAGCAGGAAAGTGGACTTGCGATACACATTACCGCCGCTGATGGCCCCCACCAGATGCCCAAACAGACCGGTTGCCACCTCGGCGGCAAACAATACCAGCGCCTCCATGGTCGGCAGCTTACGCGGATTAAGGTGCGCCAGCGTGCGGCGCGCGCACTCCTCCCCCACCCATTGCGGCGAGCGCAGATCGTCGAAGGCGCGGCCGAGGGTATAGGCGTAATTGCGTTCCATATCGCCGCCGCTTTCCGCTATGACGCTGCAGGAGAGAGAGTGACGGCTGCTGCTGTAGCTTTGCAGCATGCCGTGGCTATTACCAAAGACGCGGGTGCTGAAATGGCTGTTGAAACTGCCCCCTTCGGTATGGGTGATGCGCTTGTCGCTGTCGAGGGCCGTCCGTTCCGCCGCCGCGGCCAGGGCTATCCCGCGTTCGGCGTCAAGCTCGGCGGGGTGGAACAAATCAAGATCGGGCGCCTCAAACGCCAACAGCGTTTTCTCCGCCGGTCCCGAGGCGGGATCGGGCGAAGTGTAACGCGCAATATCCAGCGCGGTGGCGACGGTGCGGGCAATGGCGTCCTGGCTAAGATCGGTTGAGGAGGCGCGGCCTTTGCGCTGCTGATAATAAACGGTTATCCCCAGGGCGCCATCGCTGTTGAATTCGACATTTTCCACCTCGCCATAGCGGGTGCTGATGCCGATACCAGTGGTTTTGGTCACCGCCACTTCCGCCGCGTTCGACCCGGCGCGCGCCTGTTCCAGCGCCTGTGCGACCGCGTTTTCCAAAAGTGTGCGTTGCTGGGCGACCTGAGTGACTAAATTCATGGTTCCGCTATTATTCATAGAGCATTATCCGCTAGAAGGGATCTCGCCGCACACGCCCGGCAAAATCGGATTATACGGTCAGCCAATCTGAAACCGCTGTTGCATCATGTCTTCAGTCTAACAGTCCGTAATGCATTTGGCACTGTATGCACGAAGACCCACGGGGATAGCGCGCAGGGGCGCCTTCCTCGTGGTGCGGATGGTGCCCGCACTAGCCGGCGTGACACGCACGCTGTACCCCGTCCCCGCCCATCCCGCCGGAGGCGCGTCGGGATAAACGGGGTTTTGGCGTGGCGCAGTGAAATAATGCCATTGATCATCCGAAGCAACCTGCTAGGATGAGCCTCTTTTTAAGGAACCCCTATGAATAAACAGCCTGAAGAGTGGCAGGACCCGCAGTCCGCGCAACAGCAAGACGATGAGCAGGACGAGATAATTTGGGTCAGCAAGAGTGAAATCAAGCGCGACGCCGAGGCGCTGAAACAATTAGGCGTCGAGCTGGTGTCCCTCGGCAAAAACGCGCTGGATAAAATCCCGCTAGACGCCGATCTCCGCGCCGCGATCGCGCTGGCGCAGCGTATCAAGCGCGAAGGCCAGCGCCGTCAGATACAGCTTATCGGCAAAATGCTGCGCGCCCGGGATCCGGAGCCTATCCAGCAGGCGCTGGATAAACTTAAGAACCGCCATAACCAGCAGGTCACCTTGTTTCATAAGCTGGAGGTGCTGCGTGACAAACTGCTGGCACAGGGCGACGACGCCATTGCGGAAGTGCTGGAAAACTATCCGCAGGCCGACCGTCAACAGCTGCGGGCGCTGGTGCGCAACGCCCAGAAAGAACTGGCGGCCAATAAACCCCCTAAAACCGCGCGGCAACTTTATCAATACCTGCGCACGCTGGCCGAGGCGGATTAACGCCACACCACCGGGCGCTTCGCCTTCGTTGCCGGCGGCACGATGCCCGTCGCGTCTCATGCGTACTTATCGCCCACCCCTGCGCCTACGGCGGTGGCAATCACACCCGCCGCATCACGATCGAGGCGCTAGCCCGCCCGGCGGCCGCCTTCTGGCGCATAAGCGCCCCGAACGTCGCTCTGCCGCCGTGCCCCCCATCGGCGCGCAATGCCATCAAACGCCGCTGCCGTCGGTAAGCACGTTGAAATGCAGCTTGCCCTGAAGTTCCTCTTCCGCTTCATCAAACAGCAGTATCAGCGCGCCAAAACGTCGTCTTTTCGACGCTGTTAAGTGTAAAAATTCAATTTCCACCGGCAACGGTAAATGCAGCATGACCGTGCGCCACAGGCCGTCGAGGTTGGCGTCATAAGGCTCGCTAATGGCAAATTGGTGATCAAAAGCGCGATAAAAAGCCGGAATATCGGCTATATAATTGAAATATAATGATATTTTCTCCATAAGGCGCTCTCCGCTAAGCCGGTTAAATTCCCCCCGTCAGGACACCTAGGCGCCGCCCGCCAGCATGGGCGGCCACCGGCGTCCTTAAAGTCCGCTGATGTGCAGCGTTTTTACTTCCAGATAATCTTCCATGCCCAGCACTGACCCCTCACGCCCCAATACGGACTCTTTTACGCCGCCAAACGGCCCCAGCTCGGTGGACACCGCACATTCGTTGATGCCGATCATACCGCTCTCAAGCGACGCCGCGACGCGAAACACCCGCGCCAGATCCCGGGTATAAAAGTACGCGGCCAGACCATAGGGCGTATCGTTGGCGCGCCGAATAGCCTCTTCCTCGTCGGCAAAGCGAAAACAGGCGGCAACCGGACCAAAGGTTTCCTCGCGCGCCAGTTGCATCTCATCAGTCACATCGGCCAGCACCGTGGGCTGGAAGAAATTGCCGCCCAGCGGGTGACGCTTACCGCCCATGACCACGCGCGCGCCCTTTTCCAGCGCATCGTTAACATGCTCCTCGGCCTTTTCCACGCCGGCGCGGTTAATCAGCGGCCCGACCACCACGCCTTCATCGGCGCCGTTGCCCACTTTCAATTTCGCCACTTCCTGCGCCAGCTGCGTGACGAACCGATCGTACACGCCATCCTGGATAAAGAAGCGGTTAACGCTGACGCACACCTGGCCCGCATTGCGAAATTTATTGGCCATCGCGCCCGCCACTGCGGCTGAGATATCAGTGTCGTCAAATACAATATACGGGGCATTGCCACCCAGCTCCATGGARMTTTTTTTCATCGTGCCGGCCGCGTTGCGCATCAAGGTTTTGCCCACCTCGGTCGATCCGGTGAACGTCACTTTGCGCACCGTGCCACTGGTCATAATGGCATCGCTGATAGCCTGGGTATCGCCGGCGACGTCACCACCGCCACCATCACCATACAGGCGCTGCCGGCGCTTCAGCCGGTCCACAGCCAGAACAAGCAGCCGAGCGTGGTGGCGATACCGGTGCGCAAACCGTTGATCATCGCGTGCCGCCCTTCGGCAGACGGCGCGGTGACGTCCTGCTGGGTGGTAAGCACCGACGCCTCGACGCCGCTTATCCGGCTGTTGTTTTTCACCCCTTTCATCAGCAGCAGATAGCGCGTCGCGTTGCCCACCCAGGTATACAGGGTCAGCGGCGTATCTCGGCTTGGCGTGGCGGCGATCACCTGGCGCATCAGCTTCATCCGGCGATGAATCGCGCTCACCGTGTCGGCCGGCTCGCTCAGCAGCAGTTGCAAATGGGATTTAAGGTAATCAGGATGATTTTGTAAGATCAAAAAGGTTTCGCACGCCTGGGTAATCAGCGTAAGCGACAAGGTATTTATCGCCACCAGCCGCTGATTACTGCGCTGCCAGTGGGCCGACTCCATCATGAGATTGCTGTGCATTCCCGACAGCGCGTTAGTGGCTTTCACCAGCTCGCTCCAGGCGCTATCCACCTCTTCTTTCGGCGCATTATTTACGCACAATTGCAGTAGCCGATAGTGATCGATTAAAAGCTTATCCAGCGCGCGATCGATATCGCGCTTGATGGAGCGCGGCGAAAAAAGGATATCGGCCAGGATGGCGCAAACAATACCAAGGATGATTTCGCTCACCCACTCAGCGGGTAAGCGCCTGGTAGCTCTGGTTTATGACCGGCTCATAGCGGTCAGGGGTGCTGACAGCGCTGCGCAGATTATCAGGTATCAGCAGCTCCGGAACCCCACCCATGAAGTGCAGGCAGCGGCTATTGGCGTTGAGCCACGATGCCAT
>NZ_JBLKSS010000210.1:0-5718 GCF_047607725.1 Sodalis sp. (in: enterobacteria)
TGGTATGGACTGATAGATAACCCCACGACAGCTGACGCGTTACTCGATCGGCTAGTACACCCCAGCTATCGACTGGAACTTAAAGGCGAATCACTACGCAAAGAGCAAGGAGTAGCCAGCACAGGAAAAATAGACTAAAACCGAGTCAGAAGATGAGCGAACATGTGATCAAATATCACTGGAATGGGTGATCGGAAAATATCGGAATAACTGATCGGATGTCGCCGGAACAGATGATCGGATACGTCGGAATCTGCAGCCTGGGCGGAGATCGACAATAATATCGCTGAAAACGTGCTGCGGGTAATAAGCCTGGGTCGCAAGAACTATCTGTTCTTCGGTTCGGATAGCGGCGGCGATCGGGCGACGCTGATGTATACGCTGATCGGCAGTTGCAAACTGAACGGCGTGGAGCCGGAAGCGTATCTGCGCCATGTGCTGGCGATTATCGCAGATCATCCCATCAACAAAATCAAAGAACTCCTGCCGTGGAACCTCACCATCCCTGCTGAATAACTGTCAATACGGCGCTGGGCGTACGCTTACAAGCAAAGCATGTGCCACAAATGTTTTGACATATAAATTTACCGTTAGCAGGCTATTCCTATGGCAGCTGCCTGTCCTGGGAAAGGGCGACGGATCAAAAAAGAAGGGTCATCTAAACGGAAATGCACCAAAGAGGTGCCTGATGCTAAAAAACGGTGCGTCTGTCACAAAAATGGAACACAAATGCCCATTCGCAGTGCGTGTCGCGGCGAACGGGCATCCGATTGGCGCCAACGATAACGACACGGCGTGGGGAAATCGTGGCGCCTGAGTGATGAAGGCAAACGTTATTGCCGCTCGGCGGCAAGGCAAGGGAGTGCAGTGGCTACGGCGGCGGGGAAAAAACAGGAACTTTTAGCGTGCCGGCAGCGCGGAAATTGACGTAACGGCGGTGTCGACGGCGCGAGGGAAAATGCCATCGCTGCGCCAATCCGGCGCTGGCCGGCGATAGTGGCGCCGGCGGCGAGAGGGTAAAGGGTATGGCCCGGCCTTAACCGGGCAATGCCTGGGGCGCGTCGGCGCGCAGCGCCTGTCCCGCCTGCTGCAGCTGATACATTTGATAATAACGGCCTCGCACCTGCAGCAAGGCGGCATGGGTGCCCCGCTCCACCGCCTCGCCCCGATGCAGCACTAGGATTTGATCCGCCTCGACCACCGTTGACAGCCGGTGGGCTATGACCACCAGCGTCGTATGCCGCCGCACCGCTCCCAGCGCGCGGGTAATAGCCTGTTCAGTACCGGAATCGATATTGGCGGTGGCCTCATCGAGAATCAATACCGCAGGCGTGGACACCAGCACCCGCGCCAAAGCCAGCAATTGCTTTTGCCCGACCGACAAGGTGTTGCCCTGTTCACCCAGTTCGGCAAACACTCCCCTCGGTAGCGAGCGTACCAGCGCCGCCAGTTGCACCTGCTCAAGCGCGCGCCAGACCTGTTGCTCGCTTATCTCCCGTCCGAGGGTGACGTTGCCATAGACCGTGTCAGCCATTACGACCGGATCTTGCTGCACCATCGCAACCCCCTGGCGCAAGACGCGATGGCTAAGCGTTTCGATGGGCCGGCCGTCCAGCAACAGCGTCCCCGCGCTTACCGGATAGTAGCCCATCATCAGGCTGGCCAGGGTACTCTTGCCGCTGCCGGTATGCCCCACCAGGGCGATAAAACTTTTCGCCGGCGCCGTTAGCGAAATATTCCGCAACACCGGCGATCCCTGGCGATAGGCAAAGTGCAGGTTGCGCAATTCGATGGCGCCACTGCTCAGGGGAACATCATCCGTACCGTACCGTTGCGCGGGACCATCCATCAGTTCAAAGATACGTTCACCCGCTACCGCCGCCTGCTGCATGATGGACTGCTGGGATGTCAGCTCAATAAGCGGCTCATTGAGCCGGCCGAGGTAATTGATGAAGGCGTAAAGCACCCCCACACCAATCGCCCCGCGCGGACTTAGCCCAAACAGCAGCAGCATGCCGCACAATATCAGCGCAAACAGCAGGCTGAGCAGCGGGCGCAGCAGATAGCCCTCCAGCCGTAGCGTCGCCATACGGGTTTGGAAGTGGGCGTGGCTTGCCCG
The DNA here is from genome assembly GCF_047607725.1 of Sodalis sp. (in: enterobacteria). GTDB lineage: Bacteria > Pseudomonadota > Gammaproteobacteria > Enterobacterales > Enterobacteriaceae > JBLKSS01. The sequence continues at coordinate 2,120 of NZ_JBLKSS010000210.1, forward strand.
CTGCAGCTTGTCGCCGAAACGCCGCTGCTGGCGGAATTGCTGAATTACCCCCATACCGTTGATGGCTTCGTTGAAGCCATCATTGATATCAGCGACATAGGCCCGCATCCGCCGCACGATCGGCGTGCTGTAATGCTGATACAGCCACATCACCACAATGACCACCGGAAACAGCACCAGCGAGATACACGCCAGCCGCCAGTCCAGCAAAAACATCGCCACCAGCATGGCGCTGATTAACGCCATGCTGCGCAGCACGGAGGCCACCACCGTGACATACAGATCTTTCACCACTTCGGTATCGTTGGTCACCTTGGAAATGAGCTGCCCTACCGGCTGAGTATCGAATACGCCTAACGGCTGACGCAGCGCGGCGTCCATGACTTCCGTTCTCAGCTGCTGCACGACGCTTAACGCGGTGCGGTTAAACAACAGCGCCTGATAGTAGCGCAGCGCCGCCGACAGCAACTGCAGCGCGAGGAAAACCGCCACCAGACCGGCTACCGTCCAGGGCGGCAGGATTTTCTCGGGCAGAATATGGTCGATGAAATAGCTAATCACTATCGGTCCGGCGACTTCCGCCGCTGCCGCGAGCCATAACATCAGAGCCGCCAGCGTCAGCGGCCTGCGATAGGGCCGGCCATAGGCGAGTAGCCGCTTGAGGGTGGGCCAAAGGCTAGTCCAGTTGCGCATCGCACGCCTCCTTGGGTTCCTGTTCGAGGGCGGCTTCCAACTGCTGGTAACGGTACATATCCCGGTACCAGCCCGGCTGTTGCAGCAGCGAGGCGTGATCGCCCCGCTGGCCGATCCGGCCTTGTTTTAGCACCAGGATCTTGCTCGCGCCCTGCAGCGCCGACAGCCGGTGCGCGGTAATGATCACCGTTCGGTGGACGCCCCAGCGACGCAGGTTATGCAATATGCTATGTTCGGTACGCCCGTCAACCGCCGATAAAGCGTCATCCAGGACGAGAATTTCCGCATCCAGCAATAACGCTCGGGCAATCGCCAGACGCTGTTTCTGCCCGCCGGACAGCATAACGCCGCGTTCCCCGACCTCTGTCTGGTACCCATTAGGAAGACGCAGTATGTCGTCATGTATGCAGGCCAACCGTGCCGCCTCCTCAATCTGCTCCGCCGTGGCGTCCGGTCGGCCAAGGGCGATATTGCTGGCTACGCTGTCGGAAAACAAAAAAGGCGTCTGGCTCACCACCGCCAGCCGACTGCGCCACTGATCAAGCGCCAGCGCGGTCAAGGGCAGATCGTGAAAGCGTATCTCCCCTTCGCTGACGTCAAACTGCCGCAGGATTAGCGCCAGCAGCGTGCTTTTGCCGGCGCCGGTAGGGCCGCACACGCCCAGCATCTGCCCGGAAACCAGCGTCAGATGAATATCCTGTAGCGCACGCTCTTTAGCGTGGGGGTAACGAAATGCATTAATCGCCACGCTCAGCGTTCCCCGCCTCGCGGGAAGGGATAACGCGCCATCCTCGACCTCCGGCCCCTCTTCCAGCGTCTGGCGGATGCGACTGTAGGCCGCGCTGCCGCGCTCGACAATATTGAACATCCAGGCAAGAGCGAGCATGGGCCAGATCATCAGCCCGAGATACATGATAAAGCTGGTCAGTTGACCGAGCGTCATGGCGCCGCGTAGCACCAGCCAGCTGCCGCCGCCGACCGCCAGCAAATTCGATAGCCCTACCGCCAGATAAATAGTCGGGTCGAAGCGGGCGTCCACCCGGGCCACTCGCATGTTTTTATCACCAGCCTCCGTGGCGACGGCGGCGAAACGCGCCGACTGAAGCTGTTCCAGACCGAACGCCTTGATCATCCGGATGCTGGTCAAATTTTCCTGCGCCTGGTTGTTGAGCGAGGAGAATGCCGCCTGCGCCACGCGAAAGCGCTGATGCAGGCGCTGGCCGTCCCGCTTGATGAGTACGGCCATTATCGGCATCGGCAACAGCGCCAACAGGGTCAGTTGCCAGCTGATTTGCAAACTCATCACCAACAGTACCGAGCAGCCCATCACCAGTGAATCCACTAGCGTCAGCACCCCTTCGCCGGCGGCGAAAACCACGCGGTCCACATCATTGGTGGCGCGCGCCATCAAATCGCCGGTGCGATGGTGCAGATAAAAGCCCGGCAATTGCCGGCTGAGCAACTGGTAAAGCCGGTCGCGCAGTTCTACCGCCAGCCAGTATGCGGCGCCAAACAATAACACTCGCCAGACATAGCGCAGCCCATAGACCAGCACCGCGGTGAAGACCATCACCCCTAGCCACAGCGCGAGACGCCGCCCGGTGGCGTTGCCGGCCACCACGCTATCGATAATCATCCCCACCAGCCGCGGCGGCACTAATTGCAATAGCGTGATAATGATCAGTAATGTCACAGCACCCAGGTATTGCCGCCACTCGCGGCGAAAAAACCATCCTAATTGTGTAAATAATCTCACGAGGCGTTATTCCAAAAATAAAAAAGCCGGACAGCCGCGCCGAGCGCCAGGCACTATTGTGGCCGTATTATACCGTGATTAAGAAATTTATGCTGGTTTCAGTCCCGGCGGAGACCGAAAGCCACGGCGGGCGCGGCGCTGTCATCGCCCACGCCACCGCATGGATCAATGGCCGAATGGCGGTTGAACCGGCGTGATAGTCTATAAATGTAATTTATACCGCGCTCACTAGATAATATATTCTCCTTTTATGGCAATTAAATAGAAATTATTTCTCCCATTAATGATAATAATGCAAGAAATAGCAAACCCTTTTTCCGCTATTGCGGTTAGGCTATGTTCAAATTCCTAATAAGGACATGAGTCATGTCGTCATGGGCAGCACAGGCGGTAAACGAGATAGCGAACGACTTCCAGCGCTCGGCGGATACCCATTTAATCCGGCTTACGTTGCCGGCCTTTCCCAATATTATCTTCTACCTAAAGGATGAGAGCACCCACCCTTCCGGCAGCCTAAAGCATCGGCTCGCTCGTTCGCTGTTTCTCTACGGACTCTGTAATGGCTGGATCCGTCAGGGCATGCCTATTGTCGAAGCGTCATCCGGCAGCACCGCCGTGTCCGAGGCCTATTTCGCCCGCCTGCTGGGCCTGCCTTTTATTGCCGTGGTGCCGGAATGTACCGCGCGGCGAAAAATCGAGCAAATCGAGCATCACGGCGGCCGCTGTCATTTCGTCAGCCACGGCGGATTGATCTACGATGAGGCGAAACGGCTGGCGCGCGAACAAAACGGCCACTATATGGATCAGTTTACCTACGCCGAACGGGCTACCGACTGGCGCGGAAATAACAATATCGCCGAAAGCATCTGGCGCCAGCTGGCACGCGAGCCATTTCCGCAGCCGTCCTGGATTGTGATGAGCGCCGGCACTGACGGCACCTCCGCGCCGCTTGGACGTTATATTCGCTATCAGGGCCACCCGACTCGCCTGATGGTCGTCAACCCGGAGAATTCGTAAGCGCCCCGTGGAGGACGTCTTGAATTATTGGTGGGTTTGTTGTATGGCCCGGTAAGAATATGTTCCACTACGATGCCTAGTGAACCCGCATCCTATAAGGGACGGCTGTCAGATCATGGATAATCCGGCGATG
>NZ_JBLKSS010000211.1:0-5709 GCF_047607725.1 Sodalis sp. (in: enterobacteria)
TCCAGCGGGAAATTGGGACGACGTCTTGAGGGTTTTGGTGGGGTTTGTTTCATGAATTGCGCCCATTAAAAAAATAATGGACATCATCTTCAATAACTTGATGGAGAATTAACAGACGGCGCTGGGCGTACGCTTACGGTGAAAAAGCGATATTGGCGGCGCTAGCATTGGGCGTTTGACCCACTGGCGTTATCGATAACACCTCCGGCCGTTTGATGAATAGGCGATGTTGGCCGCGCGAGCGTCGGGCGTTCGAACTATAGACGCTATTGGTAACGCCCCCCGGTCGTTTGAAGAAAAGATGCTCTCGGTCACCTTGCGCGAGCCTGTGGCGAACAGAAGTTATCGTCGACGAGCGGTCTGGCGTGCCCGACGATGTGTCAAACGKCGGGGCTAGAGAATCAGATGGGCAGCTGATCGTAGCGCCGCCAGCGGTAGTTGAGCACCGAAATACCCCAGCAGACGGCGAACAGTCCAATCACCACAAAACCGGCATTGCCCAAATTATCATTAAGGGACGCCACCAGTCTCCAGGGGGCGCCCTGCAGATCGAACTTTTCCGCCAGCAGTCCCGCGGCCTCAAGCCCGCCGATAACCAGCGCCACCAGTACCGAGGTGGCGGTTACCGTCATATTGTAATAAAGCCTGCGCTGCGGCTTATTCAGCGCCCAGCCGTAGGCGTTAATCATCATCATATTATTCAGGGTATCCACTAGCGCCATGCCGCTGGTGAACAGCGCCGGGAAGACCATTATCGACCAGATGGCGATGCCCGCCGACGCGCCGGCGGCGGACAAGCCAAGCAGCCCGACTTCGGTGGCGGTATCGAATCCCAGCCCGAATAAAACCCCCACCAGGTACATATGCCAGCTTTTACGCGTCAGCCGGAACAGCTTGCCAAGCAGGCGGTACATAAGCCCACCCCCCCATCGGCTCCTCGGGCGCCGCGCCGTTACCCTGCTTGAGCCGACGGAAACGGCGCCAGATGCCTTGCAGAATAAGGAGATTGCTCAGCGCCATTAGCCGCAGAAAACCGCTGGAAACGGCCGAGCCTATCAGTCCGCCGTAGGTATGCAGCCAGCCCATGTGGTCCTGGAAGGCGGAAGCCGTCAGCGCGATAGCCAAGGTGGCCAGAATGACAATCGTTGAATGTCCCAGGGAAAAAAAGCCCCCACCCCCGTCGGGCGCTGGCCCTGCTGCATCATTTGACGGGTTACGGTGTCGATGGCGGCGATATGGTCGGCGTCGACCGCATGGCGCAGGCCGTAGCTCCAGGCGAGTAGGCAGGCGGCGATAAGGGCGCTATTGTGTCCGAAAGCGAACAGCGCCCAGGTCCAGCTGAACAGATTGGCCCCAATCAGCGCCGCCAACAACAGCGGGGCGCGGGAAACGGCGGGGGAAGATCCGGTCATGGTCACAAGGTCCTTATAGATAGGGATAAGTTAACGTTCGCGCGCCCGGCGCGAGGGCGCATAGGGCATCCGGCCGCCATGCCGACGGAGGTTTGGCGCGGCTGCCGGCCTCTCACTACGCAAACGTTTGCTAGCAAGGCCGATCATACCCCAGCCGGTGCGCGGGACTACTATGACATGACAGAGATAAGTGAACAAACAGATGATGTTGAGTTGTGACCAATGAACGACCAAGGCATCCCGCGGCGACGTCATCCGGCGCCGGCTTGGCTGGCAAGCCGGCGCGCAGTATCAGACAATCGCTTGACTATGGGTGCGGTGGCGGCTAACGAATCCCAGCAGCAGGCACAGAATGAATACCGTGACATACAGCACATTAGAGGTTTGCAGCGCCGCGCCCACGCCATAGCGGGCCACGATAGGGCCGGTCACGACAAACGTTAGCATGGTGCCGATGGTGCCGCAGGTCAGGATGAAATTGACCAGTCTGGGGGATGTCACCCGGGTTTGTTGCGATCCCAGCGTGATGATGGTGGTGTAAATCGCGCTGGAAACAAAACCCAGCACCAGCAAACACCAGGGCAACCAGGCGGGATCGCCGGCGTGGATGAACAGATACATGAAGGCCGCCGAAAGCGCCGCAAGCACGGTCACGATGCGCTGCAAATCGAAGAAACGCAGCAGAGCGCTAAAGACCCACATTCCGACCATGTAAGCGGTCCAGAAATGACTAACCAATCCGCCGGCCTGCTGGATATCCATTTGGAAACGCGTCGTGGCGTATTCCGGCACCCAAGAGATAAAACCGAGCTGGCCCAAGATATAACAGAGCGCGGCCAGCGCCAGCAGCGCCACGCCCGGTCCCCAGGTTTCCCGGATCTGCAGCGTCTGACCGGCGGTGGTGGTGCCACGGGATTTCAGCACGGGGAAATCGGACAGCAGGGTAAGGACAAAGATCACCACGTAGACCACGCCGATACAGGCATAAACCCAGTACCAGGTGATATGGCGCGCCAGCAGCACGCCGGCCAGCATGGGGAACAGGGTACCGGCCATACTGAAGAACGAGTCGGTAAACAACAGCCGCGAGCCGCGCTGCCGTCCCGCATACAGATGGGTAATGAGGTAAGTGCCGATGGACATGGTAATGCCGCTGACCACGCCCAACACAAACATCGACAGGGAGAATACCGTCAGATTATGGCCGCTCATCAACCCCAAGAGTGCCAGCACCATCAGCAGAAAGCCGAACATCAACTGCCGTTTCAGGGGGATTATCTCCATCAGCCAGGCATTGAGAAATATCGCCGCTAAAATGCCTGAGTTTAGGAAAGTAAAGGTATTGCTCATACTGGAAACGGGTAACTGGAAATAGTCGGCGATGTTGCCCAGTACCACGCCGGTGACAATCACCAGCGCGCCGGTTAGCCCATAAGAAAAAAAACTAATCCATGTTAGTCTTAATTTGTTGTTTTGATTCATTGTAAACCTAGTTCTAGTCTGATGACGATCGGTGAAAAACGGGTCTGGAAACGGATATCACCCTGCTTGTTCACGGGAGGCGTGATACTATCATGGCTTATTTATTATTTTCTGTTAAATGTCTAGCAGATAATATTCTTACCGGCGGCAGGTGGAAAGGATGGGCGCCTCATCACAGTTTGGCCGGTGCCGGTGTAAATACTCCGTTACGTAAAAAAAGGTAAATGGCTGGCACTGCTGGAAGCGGCTCTTTAAAATCTAATCGCTTCCTGTGGCCTTATCTCTTAAAAGGAATTCTTATGCTCAAACGCTCTCTGGCGCCCGCTGCTACCTTGCTTACCCTGACATTTTGTTCTTCGGGTGTTTATGCCGCGGCACAGGACTCCCATGTGCTGCTGACCACTTCAGCGGGCAACATCGAGCTGGAATTGGACAGCGCCAAAGCGCCGGTTTCGGTGAAAAATTTCGTGCAATACGTCAATAGCGGTTTTTATAGCAACACTATTTTCCACCGCGTGATCCCCGGTTTCATGATCCAGGGCGGCGGATTCAACCAGGACATGTCGCAAAAGCCGACCCAGGCGCCGATTAAAAACGAAGCCGACAATGGCCGGCGCAATACCCGCGGCACGATCGCCATGGCGCGTACCGCCGATAAAGACAGCGCCACCAGCCAATTTTTCATCAACGTGGCCGACAACGCCTTCCTCGATCACGGCCAGCGCGATTTCGGTTATGCCGTATTCGGCAAGGTGGTAAAAGGTATCGAGGTGGTGGATAAAATCGCTCAAGTGCCCACCAAGAATGAGGGGCCGTACCAGAACGTGCCGGTTAAGCCGATTGTCATTCTTTCCGCCAAAGTCTTGCCCTAAACCCGTTGCCTGACGGCATCGACGTGTAACGTCCCATGGCGTTACGCGATATCCGCCCCTTCGGGATTAGGACCTGGGGTCTACGGCTTCAAGCGCCTGATAACACCCTGTTCATGGCGCCCGGCAGCCCGTCGCGCACAGCGTGCGATAGTGTATCCTTTACGGTTCCCGGTGTCTTAAGGCGTGCGCTGCGTTCGGCCCTCCATGACGCACGGCTTCTGGTGCATGATGGCGCGCGATGTTGCGGCGGCAGGCGGCCCAACGCGCTGCCGCGCGTGGCCCGTTGGCCCGCGGCATCGTGCCGGCGCTGTTCGGTCCACGGGAGTTTGTCTTACGCCTCTTCTGACCGAGGGGCGTAGAGTGCTTATTTCACCTTAAAACGCATAACCGCCAGCCGTTTTTTCGATTTCTCCCGCCACGGAAAACCGCCAGGATCCGCCATTCCCCCGTCTGGTGGATCACGCCAGCCCTCTGCGCCTGTCACGGCGAAGCCGCTAATGCACATTATACTTATTCTTTCCAGGAAACCGGCAGCGTCTGACAGGAGCGGCTGATGAAAAAAATGACCGAAAAGCAAAAAGCGCGGTTATTTGCAAAGTGACGGAATGAAAAATTTTGCGCCAGTACCCGGCTCGAAGGCTATGACATTGCGCCGGTCACGCTGGAAGGCGAAGCGCTGTCCACACGCCTGGACGCGCTGAGGAGGCACTATGAACGATAAAATCGGCGACGACCGCGATCCCTATTTTTATCCGGGCCTGAAGGTGCTGCGCAACGCCCTGAACATTCATGAAGCCGCGGGGCTACAGGAAGCGGAATTGGCGCTAACCGCGCTGCGCGCCACCTCGTTGGAGCTGGGGCCCGCCAGCATGGGGTTGCCTTGGCTGTGCGCCATTCATCACACGCTTTTCCAGGATATCTATCCTTGGGCGGGCCAATTGCGCAGCGTCGATATTTATCAAAACGATATCCGTTTTTGTCACTTCGCCTATCTGGAAACAGAGGGAAACGCGGTGATGCAGCGGCTGGAAGAAGAGGATTATCTGCGCGATCTGCCGTTTGAGCCGTTCTGTGACAAATTGGCGGCCTTTTATGCCGATATCAATATGTTGCATCCCTTCCGGGAGGGAAACGGTGGCGCGCCGCGGATTTTCTTTGAACAGCTGATTATTCACGCCGGCTATGATATCCTCTGGACCGGCAGGACTGGCTGCGCGCCAATGAGGCCTGCGCGTTTGGCGATCTGGCACCGCTGGCCGCTTTGTTCAGAAGTAAGCGTACGCCCAGCGCCGTCTGTTAATTCTCCATCAAGTTATTGAAGATGATGTCCATTATTTTTTTAATGGGCGCAATTCATGAAACAAACCCCACCAAAACCCTCAAGACCTCGTCCCAATTTCCCGCTGGACTTTAAAATTAAGCTGGTTGAGCAGGCGCTCCAGTCCGGCGTATCCATTGCCAAGCTGGCACGGGATAACGGTATCAATGACAATTTGCTGTTCAACTGGTGCCAGCTCTACTGTCAGGGCAAGTTCGGTGTCCAACCTAAAATCCCCACTACACAGCAGGCTGAGCTACTGACGGTTACACTCACCGCCGAACCATCACCCTTACGTTCTCCTTTACCCTCTGCCGAACCCGTTACTTGCGACATTGAGTTCACCGGTGCTCGGTTACGGCTGGCCGGCAATCTGACACCGGCGCTGTTATGCGCACTTATCCATGAACTCAAAGGCCCGCAATCATGATGGGCTTACCGGCGGGCACCCGTATCTGGCTCGTCGTCGGCCACACCGATATGCAAAACGGCTTCCAGGGCCTCGCCGCCAAAGTCGTGTCCGCCCTCCAGGAAAATCCGTTATCCGGCCATGTCTTCGTCTTCCGGGGAAAACGCGGCAACCTGATAAAGGTCCTGTGGTCAACCGATGACGGCCTGTGCCTGT
>NZ_JBLKSS010000212.1:0-5686 GCF_047607725.1 Sodalis sp. (in: enterobacteria)
GTGGAGCCGGAAGCGTATCTGCGCCATGTGCTGGCGATTATCGCGGATCATCCCATCAACAAAATCAAAGAGCTCCTGCCGTGGAACCTCACCATCCCTGCTGAATAACTGTCAATACGGCGCTGGGCGTACGCTTACCCATCACTCACCTTTCCCTAAATTGCGGCCGCGGCGTCACTGCTCACCGCTTTGTATTGCGATATCGAGTATTTCATCTCTCACCACCGCTGCCGCTTCTTTCGTGCCTGTTAGCGCCTTATGATTTAATTTCTCCACGATTTCCCTTAATTCAACTTCGGCGGCCTCTGCTTCATCAACGCTGCCCAGGGCGCTTCTAAGCTCAGCCAATTTGCGCATCGCCTCGTTATGCAGCGACTTTGTACGCGTCAATCGCTGCGCCATATCTCCGCTTACCCTGGCCTCACCAACATACTCTTTCAATATACGCTTGGCATTAGCGGCCTGTATGGCAATATCCGTCGCCGCAAATCTGGCCTCGTGCGATCTGCGTATGGCGGTCTCTAAATTCGCTTTCGCCTTGGTAACATGGCTTTTGGCCACCTTCGCGGCATGCTTGGCTTGCGCGGCATCACCCGTTGTTTTGCCGCGCATAGCGATATCTTTCGCATTTTTGCCAAGCGCCGCATTCCCGCCCGTTTCGGCATTAATATCCGCTGCCGTCTCGTTAATACCCGCAACGTGCCGTAACTCGCCCGCCGAGATTTCCTCTACCACGCCGCCATCGTCATACCGGCTGATGCGTACGGCACCATCAATGGCCGCCCCCCCTCAAGGCCGCTTAAAGCTTCCATATCGCCCAACGCCTCGCCTATTGCCGATGTCGCCTCGACGGCGGCGTTGAGAGCGCCCTCGCTAGCCGTTACCGCGGTTTCACCCGCCGCCTCAGCGGCACCCTCTCCGAACGCCGCGAAAGCGCCGGCGAGGCCGATGGCGCCTTCGGCGGCGATTGTCATACCCACCGTTATTGCATCTTTCCACCCCATACCGTCTTGGGAAAGCACCACCTCTGTTTTGGTCAGGTGGCCTGTTTTGGAAAGCCCTCTCTCGCTTTGGAGCGGGTGGTCCAATAGTGTGTTTTCCGTCTGTTCCAAGGCCAGCTTTGCCGTTGCCGCCAGCGCGTCTATCTTGGCCACTTCTTCAGACGTCGGGTGATAATTTTCATATTCCACCATCATGAAGTGAATTTCCCGCGCGATAAAGTCGGCTAAGGCCTCTGCGGGGTTCATCACCGTTGTCGCAGCGTCTTCCACGGCTTGTACCGCTTGGTTCGCTCTACCCGCCAGATAGTTAGCAATGGCGGATTTCACTAAAGTTTGGTGGAAGGCTTTTCTAAGACTCTTTTGATAGTGGTTTTTTTGCGCCCCGTCTGCTGTTTGTTCCAGCGACACATAAGCCTGCTCCGCCGCCCGTTTTGCTAACACTGAAGCTTCTGCCGCCGCTTGCACGACGGCAACGATACCGTTGCCGCCGGCGGCACGCTTTGAGGATTCATCAACATAATGTACGGCTAATTCGGCGCTGGCCGCTGTATCCGCTGCCACCTGTAACAACTCTTTGAGGCTTCTTGTCGCGACGGTTTCACATTTCGGCTCGCAGGTGTCTTCTCTTTTCACCCTTTTCCCGGGGTCGCGCTGCTGTCTTGGCGGATGGGACGTCGCCGTCGCGGAGTTCTCTTTATATTCTGGCAATTGATACCGACCCATCGTTCCGAAAGCGGCGGTTAATGCCGGCGGGCGTCGTTTATTGCCGTTCCCAACCTGATGTTGCCCGTCGCCAAGAATGTGCTCATCCAGGATATCAGGCACGTGCTTTACTGGAGACGCGCAGGCTGTATTGCATTTCCCTTTACCTTTTATGCCGTTTGGCACTGCCTCATCAAATACCGGCAACAAACGCCTATTGAATTTTCCCTCCCGTTTGCGGCCGTGAACACTACCCGCATTGCGAGCTTTTAGTAACCACGTTGAAATCGGCATCATGACTCCTTATAAAAAATGACTTATCTCGCAAAGAATTTGCTAAAGATAATTTATTCATTTGTCTCGAAACCTATTACCTCATTTCTTTTAGGTGGGTGGAAATGACAGGTTCTGCCGACATTTTGCCATAGGGACAGAAACGAAGGGTCAAGCTCGATGGAGAATGCTTCACCTATCGGTTAAATAACGTAATAACGAAATGCAGTTATTGTTCGCGGCGGAGATGACAACTTCAACGTGCGAAACAGCAACAGTTATTTTGTCTGGCTTACACGACGCTCGCGCATTATTCGGTGAGGGTGGGTCATGGGACGGGCCTTGACCGGTCGCCCCCATAGCTTACCGCCCTGGTCATAACAGGCCTGACAGTCCCAGGATCTGCAAAACGTATTCAACCACACTTGTGGCGTTAAACAGGCTAAGGAGAAGCCGGTAGCGGTATGTATTCCGCCGGCTACGCAAACCTGACTTATTAAGCGGGGGGTGGGCCGTGGTGATCTGCACCATGCACAAGCGGCAAGCCCGGCGTTCGCCGGCTGAGACAAATCGTGCATGTCTGGCACTAACGAAGCGGATCACGCGTGCAGACCCGATAAATGCTGGCGCCGTGTGTTCATGCATCGCCGTTATTCATCGGCTAAGGAATTCAGGAGGGCGGCATTAAGGCGTCAAGTGGAAGCCGTAGAAGCATGGGAGCCTTTCGGGCGTCGAGATGGCGGAGAAGTAGAGATTCGAACTCTAGAACGCTTGCGCGTCGCCGGTTTTCAAGACCGGTGCCTTCAACCACTCGGCCACTCCTCCGCAACGAGGCGAACTATAAACAGAGTCATTCCGGTTGTAAAGAGCGTTTTGCGCTAATCGACTGAAAAATCGCCATTAGTCTGCTGTCCGCCTGCGCTTTGTCCGCCGCCGCCGCCGTAGGCGCTAGTGCGTAAAGATGGGTAAAAGCCATAGGCGCAACGGTGGCAAGCTATTAATCTTACATCAAATATTCTTGGCACACCTTTATGATGAGAGGCAAATTATGGATCGTTTGATTGCGACGTCATCGCGCAGGCATTCGCTATTAAGCACCCACAAGGTGCTGCACAATACCTATTTCATGTTGTCGCTGACGCTGGTATTTTCGGCGCTTACCGCCACTGCAAGTACGTTGCTACGTTTGCCGGCACCCGGTTTGATCCTGATGCTAGTCGGTTTTTACGGACTTCTGTTCCTGACGTACCGTCTGGCCAACAGTCCGGCGGGTATTCTCACCACTTTCGCCCTGACCGGTTTTATGGGCTATACCCTGGGACCGCTACTTGAGTATGCTGCTGGCGTCCGGTGCAGGGGACGTCATTATGCTGGCGCTGGGCGGCACCGCGCTGGTGTTCTTTTGCTGCTCGGCGTACGTTCTCACCACCCGCAAGGATATGTCTTTCCTCTCGGAAATGATGATGGCCGGCTTCGTGCTGCTGCTGGTCGCGGTCATCGCTAATCTTTTCCTGCACATTCCCGCCCTGTCGCTGGCAATAAGCGTCATGTTTATCCTGTTTTCCTCTGGCGCGATCTTGTGGGAAACCAGCAATATCATCCACGGCGGAGAGACGAACTACATCCGCGCCACCGTTAGCCTCTATGTATCGCTGTACAATATCTTCGTCAGCCTGCAGAGTATCTTCGGCGGCATGCGCAGCAACTGATATCTCGTCTTATTCATCCCCCGCCTGTGGGCGCACCGGTGCGCCCACAGGCGGGGCGGGGTGTTTTCTGACCGGCGGATTTGCTATCCTTTCTCAATGAGATCATTTGAGCCGGACAGGAATCGATGGAGTTTAACGGCGCAGAAATCAAAACCGATACGCAGGGGTATTTGACCCACCCGCAGGACTGGAGCGAGGAGTTAGCGGTAGAAATCGCCCGCCTCGAAGGGCTTACCCTTAGCGAAGCCCACTGGCAGGTAATCCATTTCGTACGTGCGTTCTATTTACAATACAATACGTCGCCGGCCGTCCGGATGCTGGTAAAGGCCATGGCGCAGGCTTACGGCGAGGAGAAAGGGAACAGCCGTTACCTTTTCCGTTTGTTTCCACAGGGCCCCGCCAAGCAGGCAACGAAAATCGCTGGCTTGCCCAAACCGGTGAAATGCCTTTAACGTCCCTGCGGTGCTGCTGGCGATAACCGATAACGCTGCGTGACCCGACCGCTCATGCAGTCAGCGAAGCGGCAAGACATGACGTTCGCAAGGTCCGCCCTTGAACTCGACTTTCCCAACGGGTAAAGCTCGCCCTGCTTATGACGCCCAGCCTACCTATGCCCCCTTTCCTGCATATGAAGCCTACCCTGGCTATAAAGTCCATCCTGCATGTTAAGCCTATCGTGCATAAGAAGCTTACCTTACGGGTAAAACGCTGATGCCCGCTGGCGGTCAGTAGTGGATGTCAAAGCCGTTAAAATCACCAAGGCTGCTTCCGTTGCGCGGTTCGGTAAGAACTTTATCCACCCGGGCGTGCGCCGGCCCCCCTGCCGTAGCCAGGCCAGCAGATTTTCAACCCGCTCACTTTCGCCGCAGGCCACGACTTCCACGCTGCCGTCATCCTGGTTACGGACATAGCCGCTCAGCCCCAATTTCTTTGCCTGATGTAAAGGTAAGCGCCCCGTGGAGGACGTCTTGAATTATTGGTGGGTTTGCTGTACGAAACAGTAAACCTACGTTACACGCTTATGCTCATTGCATTTTCACATTGTATTGATTTTAATAACTTTTATTTCCATCCCGGTTTGAGTGATATGAAATTAATGATTCTGAAGTTTGTGATAGTGTCCATTAAAATTTAAGTGGACACTATCATCACCGGATTATCCATGATCTGACAGCCGTCCCTTATAGGATGCGGGTTCACTAGGCATCCTAGTGGAACATATTCTTACCGGGCCATACAACAAACCCACCAATAATTCAAGACGTCCTCCACGGGGCGCTTACGGATATCGCGCGGTAAACGGCGGTAAGTGCGCTATACTGTCGCCGACGATCTTCGCCTCTCCGTGCGAATCGGGATAACGGTAACGGCTGTAAGGAACCCATGAAACTGACGATTGAACGGCTGACGGTACTAAGCCCCCAGGATAAGCTTGATCTGGCAAAGATTTGGCCTGCCGTGGATGTCGACGCGCTACAACACCAGCTTACCCGCTCCAACGCGCTGTTCGTCGCGCGGTTCAACGATCGGCTGTTGGGGGGGGCGGTGCGCGGGTGGAGATAGATGCCGCCTGCAGTGAGGGCCGGCTGGTGGGGCTACGCGTGCGGCCGGAAACCCGCCGGCGTGGCGTGGGCCTTTATTTATTGGATGAAACCCGCCGCCAGATGCCCGGTATCATCTATTGGTGGCTTAGCAATCAACAACCGCTTGAGGATGCCGCCCTGATGGGGAAATTTATGACCTCCTGCGGCTTCTACGAAGAGCCCGACGGCTGGCATCAGTGCTAACGGCCCGCCGTGGTCGACCGCCGGAACACCGAACTGCCGGTCTATACCCATTTCCATGACCGCAAATACCCTGCCTGCAGATTCCGACGTATCCGATCATCTGTTCCGGCGACATCCGATCAGTTATTCCGATATTTTCCGATCACCCATTCCAGTGATATTCGATCACGTGTTCGCTCATCTTCTGACTCAGTTTTAGTCTATTTTTCCTGTG
>NZ_JBLKSS010000213.1:0-5620 GCF_047607725.1 Sodalis sp. (in: enterobacteria)
ATAATATCGCTGAAAACGCGCTGCGGGTAATAAGCCTGGGTCGCAAGAACTATCTGTTCTTCGGTTCGGATAGCGGCGGCGACCGGGCGGCGCTGATGTATACGCTGATCGGCAGTTGCAAACTGAACGGCGTGGAGCCGAAAGCGTATCTGCGCCATGTGCTGGCGATTATCGCGGATCATCCCATCAACAAAATCAAAGAGCTCCTGCCGTGGAACCTCACCATCCCTGCTGAATAACTGTCAATACGGCGCTGGGCGTACGCTTACCCTAAAACAGCTTAAGCAGTTAGAAAAAATAGAGTTACTGCTCTTGGACGACTTGGGCCTGGAATCAATGAGTCCGATACAGGCAACGATGCTGTTGGAGGTGATGGAAGATCGTTACGACAAAAGCAGCAGCATCCTGATCAGTCAACTGCCGGTAAAAAAATGGTATGGACTGATAGAAAACCCCACGGCAGCTGACTCGTTACTCGATCGGCTAGTACACCCCAGCTATCGACTGGAACTTATAGGCGAATCACTACGCAAAGAGCAAGGAGTAGCAAGCACAGGAAAAATAGACTAAAACCGAGTCAGAAGATGAGCGAACACATGATCGAATATCACTGGAATGGGTGATCGGAAAATATCGGAATAACTGATCGGATGTCGCCGGAACAGATGATCGGATACGTCGGAATCTGCAAAAGTATCAGCGTTTGCAAGATTCGGGGTAGGTGTTTTTAGCGCCTTCTTTTCGCTGACGGGATTGATGCCGGTGTTAATTTTTAATTTGGTGGCTGACTGCACTGCCTTGGCTTCAGACAAAAAACTTTTGGATGATCGCCTATATGCTGAGCGTCCGCTCTTTGCTGTCGAAGCGATACCGCATCCGCCAGACCATGGCGCCTGTGGGAGTAACGAATAGGAATAGACCACCCATGTCCGACATGCTGTAGCCTTTCTCTCTGGGTTTGGCTTGCTCTATTTGCTTTGCGGTTAGCAAGAGTGGGTATTGCTAAGGGGGCATCAAAATTATGCCCGCAATGATGTCCGCGAAAGTTGTGTCATATCAAAGAATTTTGGGTAATGGAGTGTATCTATTAACTGGCAGGAATCCTGGATTGGCGTGGTGTTTAGGTAATGCGAAGTTATGAACGTTAAGGTCAGAATGGTGTCCCCGACAGGAGTCGAACCTGTAACTAGCCCTTAGGAGGGGCTTGCTATATCCGTTTAACTACGGAGACACGCCAAGCGGCGGCCAGTATAGCCTATCTGGCCCCGGAAATAAGCACCCGGCGGCGCGTTTGCTCAATTCCTGGTCAAAGCGCGGCATTGCTCGCTTCATGGGGCGGAACCGTGAGCGTGCGACGGCATCCGCGCCTGCTGGCGCGGGGAAAAACCACGACGACATGACGCTGAACGCAGCGGTGTGTCGTCGCGACACACGCCAGAGGGTGTCGGCGCCGGCGCGCGGCGCGTGCCTCATGCCGCCCGAGGACGCATCGCGCGCGTTCCGCGACTTAAGTCTTGGGCGTCACGCGAGGGGCCCGTCGCGTCGCCGATCGTCCCCGGGGGCTAATCTTGTTTAGCGGGGGACGTTTTATGGTCGCTGGCGGCGGATGCTCGCCGGTGATGGTTCAAGTCGTTACGTATTTGGGCGTGGCTTATTAACGCGAAAATAAATGTACCGCCAACGATATTGCCCGCCAGCGTGGGCAGCACGAACGGATAGAAAAATTACCACCACGGGATATCGCCATTAAAGACCAGATACAGGATTTCGACCGATCCCACCACGATATGGGTCAAATCGCCGATGCCCATTAAATAGGTCATCAGGATAATGATAAGAAGTTTATTGTGTTTTGCCGAGGGCATCATCCAGACCAGCGATGCGATGATCCAGCCGGAGATGATGGCGTTGCAAAACATCTCGCCTGGGGTGTTGGTCATCACCTCCTGGGAAAGCGCGACAAAAGCCGCGCGCGTAGCGCTGTCAAACACCGGCAGGTGGATAAAGGCGAAAGCCATTAACGCCGTGCCAATCAGGTTGCCTACCAGCACCACGCTCCAAAGCCGCATCAGAATAGCAAAATTATGGCGGGTAGGTTTGTGCATAAAGGGCAATACGGTGGTCAAGGTGTTTTCCGTGAACAGTTGCTGGAGCGCCATAATGACAATAACAAAACCAATGGTGTAGCTCAGATTTTCGACAAAAAAATCGATTGCGCCTTCAGGGAGCCGCGCGTGAAAAATTCCTTTTGCCATTAACGAGGCGCCCATCGACAGGCCGGCCGCCAGGGCGGACCACCCTAATGCCAGACTATCACGTTCCAGCTCTTTCTCTCCTTCCTGGCGGATCTCTTCATGCACCGCGGCGGAGGGGGAAGGGAGGTTCTTCTCCTCCACCTCAATATCGGTACCTTCTTCATTCTCCTGGCTTTCGGCTTCATGGTCTTTGCCACCGGCGGGGGAAGGTTCATCGTCCCGACGCGGGCTGTTCTCATTCTGCTGGGGGGCGGCTGGGGGTTTTTTCACGTTCTTGATGCATAGATTTGTCTCTTTGGCAGCGGCGAGGATGGCAAACCTCATAAGCGTAGCGGCTAGGGCGCAATCAGTCGCGTGCGCGCGGCGAGGGCGTCAAAAAAAATATGTCCCGCTATAATTTGTGGTTAATGAATAACAAAATTTTAACGTTACTGGTTTTTCAGGCGTTTTATTGATCTAATACAGGCTATTCGGTAATAGGCCGGCGGTAGCGTCGGCGACGGCCTTTTTCCTTTGGCGCCCCGTGTTATGATGCGGGCCATTGTTAATAAAGAGTTTAATTTCTGATGCTGGCAATCCACAATCTGGCCTGTGTACGCGATGATCGCCCCTTATTTAGCGGATTGAACGATGAGATCGGTCCCGGTGATTGGGTGCAAATAGAGGGCGCGAATGGTGCCGGCAAAACATCGCTGTTGCGGATCCTGGCCGGTTTGGCGCCGCCGGATGACGGCGAGATACGCTGGCGCCAGCGCCCGCTGCGTCAGTGTCGGAGCGACTATCATCGCGAGCTGCTTTATCTCGGCCATCAGGTGGGCATTAAGCCCACCCTGACGCCGTGGGAAAATCGTAAGCGCCCCGTGGAGGACGTCTTGAATTATTGGTGGGTTTGTTGTATGGCCCGGTAAGAATATATTCCACTACGATGCCTAGTGAACCCGCATCCTATAAGGGACGGTTGTCAGATCATGGATAATCCGGCGATGATAGTGTCCACTTAAATTTTAATGGACACTATCACAAACTTCAGAACCACTAATTTCATATCACTCAAACCGTGATGTAAATAAAAGTTATTAAAATCAATACAATGTGAAGATGCAATGAGCATAAGCGTGTAACGTAGGTTTACTGTCTCATACAACAAACCCACCAATAATTCAAGACGTCCTCCACAGGGCGCTTACTATCGCAACATCGCTGGCGCGCTACGATGGCGGCCACTGGACGCTGGTTGCCCTGTATGTCACCGCCGCGTCGATGGTCACCGTATTAACCGCATTCTTCCTGAAAGAACGGCACGGCCGCCATGCTGACAAACCCCTTACACGGCAGGGCAACGTCTCCGTTGATGCCGCCGACTAAAGCACGCAGAGGTGACGCAGGGATGCGCGCAACAGCCAACATTCATACGGTAGTCAATGACAGGAGTAGGGCATGAGTAAGTCTTTCCCGGGCGGGGTGTGGCCAGTTATGTTGACGCCCTTTAAAAAAATGGCGACGTGGATTACGAAGCACTAGAAACATTGGTCAATTGGTATATTGATCAGGGCGKGGCGGGGCTTTTTACCGTCTGCCAGTCAAGCGAGCAATTCTTTCTGACGCTTGAGGAACGCATTAACGTTACCCAAACGGTGAAGGGCATCAGCGCGGGACGCGTGCCGGTCATCACGTCCGGCCACGTTGCGGATGATATTCACGATCAAATCGCGGAAATGCAGGCGATGGAGAAAACCGGCGCCGAGGTGCTGATTTTAATTACCAACCGGCTGGCGCGTGAACATTAAAGCGATGAATGCTGGATAAAAAATTGTCAGGTATTGCTGGATAAGCTGGATCCGCAAACGGTGCTGGGCTTATATGAATGTCCTTATCCTTATAAACACCTGCTGTCTGAGAAAATCATTGAATTCTGTCTATCAACTGGCAGGTTCTATTTCATCAAAGATACCTGTTGCGACGCAGACATTCTGGCGCGGCGAATTACGTTAACCCAGGGCAGCACCATAAAAATTTATAACGCCAATACCACGACCTTGCTTGATTCGCTCAGGAAAGGGGTGGCGGGCTATAGCGGCGTTATGGCCAATTTTCATCCGAAACTGTATGTGTGGCTTTGCGAAAACTTTCGGGACGAAAGGGTGGAGGAATTGGCGGAAGACCTTTCCATCATGTCTTTAATTGAAAGGCAATATTATCCGGTCAACGCTAAATATTATCTTGCCAGCGTCATGCATTTACCGATGGGCACCACCAGCCGGCAGCAAAATGATAATGGCTTAACCGATATGTTTAAAAAAGAGACATTTTATCTTTTCCATCTTACCGAAAAACTCGAGAAGAGTTTTTATTAAGGAGTAGACAGAATGAAAAGTTTCAAATCAGAATATGATGTCATCGTCGTTGGCGGCGGACCGGCCGGCGTTATGGCCGCATTGGCTTCAGCCAGGACGGGGGCGAAAACGCTTGTCGATGAACGGTTGGGTTTTCTCGGCGGCACCGCCACAAATTCGCTGATCGGGCCGATTTCGCCTTTTCATTATGGCGATGAGCAGGTGATTGACGGCATTCCGCAGGAATTCATGGATGAGCTGATGGCGGCCGGCGGCAGCACCGGACATCTAAAAACCCTGGATCCTTACGGCCGCGGTGCGTCATTGGGTTTTTACGATCGTGAGAAATACAAATACGTGGCGCAGGAAATGTTGGTGAAAGCCGGGGTCGATATCTTCTTCCACGTGTTCATCAGCGATATTCTCAAAGAAGGCAACAAAGTCACCGGTGTCACCATTTCCGCTAAGGACAAAGACTACACTTTCCGCAGTAAGGTGGTGATCGACTGTTCGGGCGACGGCGATGTGGCGGTTAAAGCCGGCGCGGATTATGTTTACGGCGATGCGGTAACCCACAAGGCGCAGCCCAGTTCCGCGATGTTTGAAATGGCGGACGTGGACGTGGATAAGGTGTATGACTACATCTGCGCCAACCCGGACTATTTCGAGTTCAAAACCGACTGTGTCCCGCTGCGGCCCTACGACGAGCGCTTAAAGCAGCACTATTTTGTGGCGCCAGGGTTCAAGAAATTGGTGAAACAAGCGGTGGACGCCGGCGAGCTGAAATTCGGCCGCGATAGCATTATTGTCCTCAACAGCGTGCATCCGGGCAGTATCCATTTTAACGCCACCCGCGTTCATGGCTTCGATTTGTCGTAAGCGTACGCCCAGCGCCGTCTGTTAATTCCCCATCAAGTTATTGAAGATGATGTCCATTATTTTTTTAATGGGCGCAATTCATGAAACAAACCCCACCAAAACCCTCAAGACATCGTCCCAATTTCCCGCTGGACTTTAACATTAAGCTGGTTG
>NZ_JBLKSS010000214.1:0-5552 GCF_047607725.1 Sodalis sp. (in: enterobacteria)
CACTCAAACCGGGATGGAAATAAAAGTTATTAAAATCAATACAATGTGAAAATACAATGAGCATAAGCGTGTAACGTAGGTTTACTGTCTCATACAACAAACCCACCAATAATTCAAGACGTCCTCCACGGGGCGCTTACCTGCGAAACGCCGCTTAAATGTGGCACGCACCGCTACGCTGAAGACGCTGAGGTACTGCTGTTTGCCTGGGCGATCGGCGATAGCCCGGTCAATGTGTGGGACCTCACCACCGGCGACCCAGTGCCCGATGCATTAAGCGCTGCGCTCGACGATCCTCAGGTAATGACCGTCTGGCACAACGGCGGCATGTTCGACGCCGTGGTGCTGCAACATGCGCTGGGTATAGATATTCCGCTCGAGCGTATACACGACACGATGGTGCAAGCCTATGCGCACAGTCTGCCCGGTTCGCTGGACGCACTGTGCGAGGTGCTGAATGTCCCAACCGACCAGACCAAGGACAAAACCGGCAGCCAGCTTATTAAGCTCTTCTGCAAACCCAGACCGAAAACCAGCAAAATCCGCTGCGCTACTCGCGAAACACACCCGGAAGAATGGCGACGTTTTGTCGAGTACGCCGCGACAGATATTGAGGACATGCGGGTGATTTGGAAACGGATGCCGCGCTGGAATCTCACTCCGTTTGAAACGGCGCTATGGCGTCTTGACCAGCGCATCAACCACCGAGGCATGTGTATGGATATGGCGCTTGCCGAAAGTGCGCTGGCCGCGGTGGATAAAGAGCAGCAATGTTTGTCCGAACGCACCCGGCAAATTACCGATGGTGAAGTGCAGTCCGCTACCCAGCGCGACGCCATGATCAAACACATTGCAAAAGCCTTCGATGTTGAGCTGCCAGATATGCAGAAAAGTACACTTGAGCGGCGTATCAACGACCCCGATCTGCCGATAGGGCTGCGCGAACTGCTAACCGTCCGCCTCGACGCTTGCACGACCAGCACCAGCAAATACCAGACACTGCTCAAATCCGTCAGCCGCGATGGCCGTTTACGCGGCACCAAGCAGTTTTGTGGTGCCTCACGTACCGGGCGCTGGGCGGGGCGGCTTTTTCAGCCCGACAACCTCCCCAGATCATCTATGTCACAGGCAGATATCGACCTGGGGATAAAGGCGCTGAAAAAGGGCGTGGCGGATTTGGTGTTCGACGTGATGCCTCTCACCAGCTCAGTACTACGCGCCTGTATCCGGGCCCCCGAAGACAAGAAGCTGGTCGTTTCCGATCTGAGCAATATCGAAGGCCGGGTGCTGGCGTGGCTGGCGGGCGAGGAATGGAAGCTGCAGGCGTTTCGCGATTATGACGCCGGTGTCGGCGATGACCTGTACAAGCTGGCCTACGCCAAGGCGTTCCACATCAGCCCGAGTGAAGTGACCAAAGCGCAAAGGCAAGTCGGCAAGGTGATGGAGCTCGGATTGGGCTATGGCGGCGGCGTGGCGGCCTTCATGACCTTCGCCCTCACATACGGTCTTGACCTCGACGCGCTGGCCGATGCAGCACTGCCAACAGTACCGGCGACAGTTATCCGCGAAGCCAGAAACTGGTACGCAGAATCCGTGAAGCGGAAGAAAACCTACTGTCTGACAGAGCGCGTGTTTGTTGCCTGTGATTCGATAAAACGCCTGTGGCGCAACACGCATCCGAAGACCGTCTCGTTCTGGCGGGCACTGGAGGACGGGGTACGGCACGCTATTGAACACCCGGGGTGCACTCTCTCTTGTCGCCGAGTCAAAATCCGGCGCGATGGTGCGTGGCTACGCATCGCCCTTCCCTCGGGCCGGGTCGTCTGCTATCCGGGCGTGGCTATCGTCAAAGGCGACGTGACCTACATGGGCATGGACCCGTACAAGCATAAATGGTCGCGACTCAAAACATACGGCGGCCGACTGGTCGAGAATCTTAGTCAGGGCTTGGCGCGCGACGTACTGGCAGCAGCCATGCCCGTTATTGAAGAGCACGGCTACGAAATTGTCTTAACGGTACACGATGAAGTGATCTGCGAAGCGCCGGATACTGATGACTACAAGCATGACGCGCTAAGCACCCTACTGGCAACTAACCCACATTGGGCCGATGGCCTGCCACTTAACGCTGGCGGTTTTGAAGCACTTTACTACCGGAAGGAATAAACCAATGAAAATTGAAAAACAGCCCATGACCATCGTGCCGTTCGCCAACGCCAACTGCAACGCGTGGGACTTCGGCAACTGCAACGTTGTTTATGACTTTTTGACCGCTGATCGTATGGCAAAAGCGCAGGGCAAAATCCTCGTCCAGCATCGCCACAGACGCTTTAGCGAAAGCCACTAATGACGGGGAGGAATAACAGAATGATAACCTATATCGCCGGGCCGATGTCCGGAAAACCCGATTGCAACCGCTTGGCGTTCTACCAAGCCGCCCATGAACTGAAACAAGGCGGCGACACGGTGCTGAATCCCGCAACGCTACCGGATGGACTGACTCAGGCTGAATATATGCGGATTGGCCTAGCCATGCTGCAATGCGCACAGGGTATCTTCCTGCTGGAGGGCTGGCAGGGCAGCGAAGGCGCCCATGCCGAATACTCTTTGGCTAAGAAGCTGCAACTACTCGTACGGTATCAAAGCTGATGAAAATGTATTACTTGCGTGAGAAAGCCATCGAGCAGCAGCTTATCCGCGCGGTAAAAGCCACCGGCGGCATCGCATACAAGTTTGTTTCGCCGCGCAGGCTGGGCGTACCTGACCGTCTGGTAGTACTTCCCGGTGGCCGGCTGCTGTTTGTGGAATGCAAAGTGCCGGGGCAGAAAGCCCGCCCCTCCCAGCGACGCGAACACGACAGGCTCAGGGCGCTGGGGTGCGAGGTAATCGTGCTGAATGATAAAAATTTGGAGAAACTTTTATGAATACTAATAGTATTATCGCAACGCCACCAGGATGGTGGGCAGTATTTAGCAATTTAGATACCGTAAGGGGCGATACACATAATTTTAGGTTTTTTGAACCTATTATTGCATGGGAAAATACAAAAGGCGGATTAGCCCCCTTAGTTTGGGATGGCTATACGGGTAAGGGAACAAAGCGCGCCCTGAATGATAAGTATTTTACAACGGTGGTATATCTGCCGCACGCTCGCCCTACCGTAACGCTAACACCTTTCGACGCCGACGCTGAATATAAAATTCCGCCGGATGCTTATAAATCCGATTTTGAATATTAACACGAGCAGAGAACGTGGATCATGAAACTGGATAACACACGGGTGCTAACTTTCAGGCACCCCAATATGGGAGAAGTCGTCGCCATCACCAACGGCGGTGAGAGTATCGACGATGCCCGCTATCTGGTCAGTCTAGGCAGGCGGCCTAACGAAGACTGGGAAACCCAGACGCTCAGGGCAGTAATTGATTATATGGCCGAAGAAAACAAGCGGCTACGCAAGCAAGTTCGCCGCCTGACACAGGAAGGGTGTTACTGTAAAGTGGAGGGTCGAGCAGGACTCGAACCTGCATCTTACGGTTGGTGAACACGCACGCTCTTTCACTAAGCTACCGACCCAATTGGCAGGGATAGGATAATTAACAATCATTAAAGAAATTTAACGACCAGAGTCACTACAGCGGATGCAAGGCCAACGCAACCGAGAATTATTTTTGTTATGTTTATCAACAATCTACTAGTTAAAAACTCCATATCCTTGCGCAACAAGGCTATTTGCGCCTCGGTTTTAGCTTCGTTCTTCTCGAAGCGAGCCTGCATCTGAGTTTCGTTCTTCCCGAAGCGAGCGTCCATATCTTTACGAACATCGGTTATCTGAACCGTTAAATCTTTACGCACGTCCTCAAGGTCACGCTTGGTAGCCACATCCGCCACCTCATGAGACTTGCGCACGACGAGCGAAATCGCCTTGGCTTGCTCACTGGTAAGCCCGGCTGTTTGAAGCTCTTCTGACGCCTGCAATGTATCAAATGCGACTTGGCCCATGGGGAATCCTCCTGTTTAGGCCAAGTGTAGCGTATCCACCACATCAACGGAAGGAGTATCAGGGCTGCCAGCCCATGACAAGCCGATTAAGAATGCATTACCACTGTCGGTGCCTGAAAGGACCGCTAATCCCAACAGACACCTAACCCAAAACCTACCATAATAGGATTTGAGCTATGTAAAAGAGTACCGCGCCCGCACGCACATTGAAAGTGCAACCGTTCATCCGTAGCGAGATTATTCATTTTGCGTTCACCTCGAAGCATCTGACCTCGCGTCAGCGTATCCGTCTCCTAAAGGCTGGGGGGTGCGATATGAAGATGTTCGACCCAGCTCAGCATCCTGAGCTACGCAACCTTTTTCCTGAACTGACGCCCGTCCAATTTGAAACTTCTTTTTTTTCGATTGGTTGTTCACAAAAAGAAATTTCTGTATTGTGCTCAGTTGCTTACAAAGTCGTTAAACAAGCGATAGCAGAGGCAAAATCCAAATTTGAAACGCAATCATTAACAGGGTTACTAACAGCGTTTCATATTTGCTTAGTTCTATTTGCGTTGTATGGTTGCCAAGGAAAACAACCGAAATCCACCACCCCATTGACGCAAGGATAATCCATGCGCTAGAAAAATGGCAACAGGCGAACGTTAGCCAGTTCCTACAGCGCCACTAATCACTCATCCCGCCCCGGTATCGTGCCGGGGTTCCGTTAATCACATTGACTTGTGAGAGATTTCCTTATGCAAATTTTAATTAATGTACAAAATATAACCATGTCCAGTCTTGAGATCGCTGAACTGGTTAAAAGCCGTCACAGCGATGTTAAGCGCAGCATAGAAAGACTGGCAAAATCGGCAATAATCCAACTACCGCCAACGGCGTTTTTAGAGAAAATCAGTAAATTAGGTATCCCCATGAAGAGAGAGGTCTACGTCTTCACTGGAGAACAAGGTAAGCGAGACAGCGTTGTTGTTGTAGCTCAGCTTTGCCCTGAGTTAACCGCACTACTGGTTGACCGCTGGCAAGAGCTTGAGAAAAAAGTAGCCATCTCAGCACCGGCGACTCAAACGTTCAATGCCCTCGAAACTAATACTTCCCCCCCCAAAAGGAGAATGTAATGAACGACAACCTTATTCAACTGGCACGTGTCGTAGCTGAGGCAACCGCATCCGCGACAATGAAAGCGTGCATAGAGGCCACGGGCCACAACGCCGCTGTGCCGTAAGCGTACGCCCAGCGCCGTATTGACAGTTATTCAGCAGGGATGGTGAGGTTCCACGGCAGGAGCTCTTTGATTTTGTTGATGGGATGATCCGCGATAATCGCCAGCACATGGCACAGATACGCTTCCGGCTCCACGCCGTTCAGTTTGCAACTGCCGATCAGCGTATAACATCAGCGCCGCCCGGTCGCCGCCGCTATCCGAACCGAAGAACAGATAGTTCTTGCGACCCAGGCTTATTACCCGCAGCGTGTTTTCAGCGATATTATTGTCGATCTCCGCCCAGCCATCGCCGGCGTAGTAGCACAACGCCCGCCAGTGGTTCATCAGG
>NZ_JBLKSS010000215.1:0-5512 GCF_047607725.1 Sodalis sp. (in: enterobacteria)
CCCCCCCCCCCCCCCCCCCCCCCCCCCCCCCCCCCCCCCCCCCCCCCCCCCCCCCCCCCCCCCCCCCCCCCCCCCSYCYCMYMCMMCMMMCCCMCCMMYMMYYCMMSMCSYCCYCCRCGGGGCGCTTACACTCAAACCGCATCTGCGGCAGGATGCGCGCATTGTCTGGGCCAGCAAGGGACTGGAGGCGGATACCGGGCGGCGGCTGCAGGAGGTGGCGCGGGAAGTGCTGGGTGACAAGATACCACTGGCGGTTGTGTCGGGGCCGACCTTCGCGCGCGAATTGGCTGCCGGTTTGCCCACCGCTATCGCGTTGGCCGCCACCGACGCTACGTTCAGCACCGATTTACAGCGGCTGTTACACTGCGGTAAAAGTTTTCGGGTTTACAATAATCCCGACCTTATTGGCGTTCAGCTCGGTGGCGCGGTGAAGAACGTTATTGCCATCGGCGCCGGCATTTCCGACGGCATCGGTTTTGGCGCCAACGCGCGCACCGCATTGATCACCCGCGGTCTGGCGGAAATGTCGCGCCTCGGCGCGGCGATGGGCGCGGAGCCCGGCACCTTCATGGGCATGGCGGGGCTGGGGGATTTGGTGCTTACCTGTACCGACAATCAGTCGCGCAATCGCCGTTTCGGCATGCTGCTGGGGCAGGGCGCCGGCGTCGAGGACGCGCAGGAAAAGATTGGGCAAGTGGTGGAGGGCTACCGCAATACCAAGGAGGTATTGGCGCTGGCCAACCGTTACGGGGTGGAGATGCCCATGACCGAGCAGATTTATCAGGTGCTGTATCAGAACAAAAACGCGCATCAGGCGGCGCTGACGCTGCTCGGCCACGCGCAGAAAGATGAAAGGGCCGGCGGCTAAGGCCGGTTACCCAGCAACAAAAGAAAAGGTGGGCGGTATGTCGACAGAAGAATTGGAACTTGTATGGAATAACATTAAAGCTGAAGCGCGATTGCTGGCCGATTGTGAACCCATGCTGGCCAGTTTTTTCCACGCAACCCTGCTAAAGCACGAAAACCTGGGCAGTGCATTGAGCTATATGCTGGCCAATAAACTCAGCAATCCCATCATGCCGGCCATCGCCATCCGTGAAGTGGTGGTGGAGGCCTACAGCGCCGATCCGGGCATGATATTCTCCGCCGCGCGCGACATCCACGCGGTGCGACTGCGCGACCCGGCGGTGGATAAATATTCCACGCCGCTGCTGTATCTTAAGGGATTCCACGCCCTGCAGGCTTACCGTATCGGCCATTGGCTGTGGTATCAAAACCGCCAGGCGCTGGCGATTTATTTCCAGAATCAGATTTCCGTTTCCTTTGGCGTGGATATACATCCCGCGGCGCGCATCGGCTGCGGCATCATGCTCGACCACGCCACGGGGATCGTCATTGGCGAAACCGCGGTGGTGGAAGATGATGTTTCCATTCTGCAATCCGTTACGCTCGGCGGGACCGGCAAGACCAGCGGCGATCGCCACCCCAAGATCCGCGAAGGGGTGATGATCGGTGCCGGCGCCACCATCCTCGGCAATATTGAGGTAGGTCAGGGGGCGAAAATCGGCGCCGGTTCGGTGGTCTTGCGCTCGGTACCGGCCCATACCACCGCCGCCGGCGTACCGGCGCGGGTGGTTGGCAGACCGGACAGCGACCGGCCGTCGGAGGAGACGGATTCAGTCTTTCAGCAGCCCCGGTTTTGAATTCGGTGACGGCATCTGACGGCGTTTATTGCCGTGCACCGGCGTAGTCCAGCTGGCGCCAGGCCTCGTACACCACGACCGACACCGCGTTAGACAGGTTCATGCTGCGGCTGTCCGGCTGCATCGGAATGCGGATTTTCTGCGCCATGGGCAGCGCGTCAAGAATTGACGGCGGCAGCTCGCGGGTTTCCGGCCCAAACAGCAAATAGTCTCTGGCCTGATAGCTTACCGCGCTGTGCGCCGGCTGGCCCTTGGTCGTTAGCGCAAACAGCCGCGCCGGCTGCTCTTGCGCCAGGAAGGCGGCGTAATCCCAATGATGCCGAATCGCGGCGAATTCATGATAATCCCGCGCGGCGCAGGCGCTTATCGTCTCAGGTAAATCCCAGTGGTTCAATGAGGTGAAGGTGGAAACCGGTATTCGCGCACAGGCGGATGATGTTGCCGGTGTTGGGCGGTATTTCCGGTTCGTATAACACAATGTTCAGCATGATGCCCCCTTAAGCAGGGCGCAGAATAGCAAAAATAGTTCGCTCCCGCCGCCTCTTCCTGTCGCGCCTGGGCGCCCTCAGCGCTGGGGCAAAAGGGGGAGCCAGATAATCAACCGCAGCCCGCCGAGCGGGCTGTCCTCGGCCTTTACCCAGCCCCGGTGCTGCATAACGGCGGTTTCTACTATCGCCAGCCCCAGGCCGGTGCCGCCGGACTCGCGGTCTCGCGCTTCATCGGTGCGGTAGAACGGTCGGAAAATCTGATCGCGGTCATCCTCGCTGACGCCGGGGCCATCATCGTCCACGGTAATGGTGATGCCCTGCTGATCGGCGCTGAATCCGACCGAGATCCGCTGGTGCGAATAACGCAGGGCGTTGCGCACGATATTCTCCAGCGCGCTGTCCAGCGCGGAAGGATTCCCCATCAGTGTCCAGTTGCCCGGTGGCGAGGTGAGCTCCAGGCTTTTGCCCATTTGCTCCGCTTCAAACTGGGCGTCGTTAAGCACATCCGACCATAAATCGTTAGCCTTCAACACTTCCCGCGACAGCTCGTTTTTATGCTGATTGTGGGACAGCACCAGCAGATCGTTAATCATTGAATCGAGTCGCTGCGCCTCGGTCTCAATGCGCGCAAGTTCATGTCCCTCTCCGTGCCGCCGGCGCATGAGCGCGGTGGCCAGCTGTAGTCGGGTTAACGGCGTGCGCAGCTCATGAGAGATGTCGGACAGCAGACGCTGCTGGGCGGTCACCATGCGCTCCAGCGCGCTGACCATCTGATTGAAACTGACCCCGGTCGCCAAGAATTCCTGCGGCCCCGCTTCAAGCTCAGGATGCTGCCGCAGATTCCCGTGCGCCACTTCATCGGCGGCATGCTTCAGTTTACGCGCCGGTTTGGCCAGGCTCCAGGCCAGCCATAACAGCAGCGGGATGCTGATAAGCATGGTGACAATCAGCAATAGCAGCGGGCGATCGAACAGCAGGCTAATGAAGTCCGACTGGGCGCTGCCGGCCGGACGAATCTGATAAAGCTGATAATTGTCCTCGCCGTCACGAATGGCGAAAGGCCCCACCAGTTCCGCGCGGCCATATTTTTTCTTTTGCGGATGATCGGCATTGTCCGATTGGCCGATGAAATTGCGGATGATTTGCATCTCGTTGCGCTGGGCGCCGATGACCCGCCCTTCGCTGGTTACCAGAATTAAACGCTGGCCGGGCGGCGCCCATTTATCGATGGCGCGAAACAGCCGGCGCCACCACATCAAATCGTTAGCCGGGTCGGCGGCCAGCTCCGCCTCCACATGCTGTTGCAACATCACGCCCTGACGCTGCTCGTTGTCGAGCAATTGCGTCATTTGGCGAGAGTCCAGTTTGGGCACCATGAGCACCAGCATAAGCACCAAAGCGAGGGTCAACCAAAATATGGCGAATATGCGTGCGGTCAAGCTATTGATCATGCAGCGGATACCATCAAATAGCCCCGGCCGCGCAGCGTTTTGAACCATGGATGCCCGTCTTTGCGTTCCGGCAGCTTGCGACGCAAATTGGAAATGTGCATATCAATGGCCCGGTCAAATGGCGTCAATCGCTTGCCCAAAACTTCCTGGCTTAAATGCTCGCGCGACACCACCTGGCCCAGATGCTGCGCCAGCAAATACAGCAATGTAAATTCGGTACCGGTCAATTCCAGCGGCGTACCGTCGAAGGTCGCCTCCTGCCGGCCTGGGTTCAGGCGCAGAAAATCCACCTCAAGGGACGGCGTGTCCGCCTCGCCGGTCTGCTGTTGCTCCGTCCAGTGCGAGCGGCGCAGTATTGCCCGAATGCGCGCCACCAGTTCGCGATCGTTAAACGGTTTGGGCAAATAATCATCTGCCCCCAACTCCAGGCCCAAAACGCGATCCAGCTCGCTGCCGCGGGCGGTCAGCATAATCACCGGCGTCTGATGCTGCTGACGCAGCTCTTTCAGGGTATCAATACCATTCTTGCGCGGCATCATCACATCGAGAAGCAATAAGTCAATGGAACTGTCCAACTGGCTTAACGCCTGTTCGCCGTCATGGGCCACCTGGACGTTAAAGCCTTCCATTTCCAATAGTTCCTTCAACAACGACGTTAATTCGAGGTCATCATCAACCAAAAGGATTTTATTCATTTTATTCACCTCCTGACGCAAAATACGTCATCAATCCCTTCCAATCTATGACTTTACGTAGCTTTACACCGCCTGACGCATGTTTGCAGCGGCTTGGGTAAACTAACTCCCATCATATAGCGACAAAGAAACATGCCAAGGAGGCCGGGATGCACAAACACATCCTCTTGTTCATCGCCGCCACGCTGGTCTCTGTTAATACTGTAGCCGCTGAAAAGAATACTTTGGAAAATTGGCAACAGGATACCCTTACGCACCGGATACCGGATACCGGATACCGGATACCGGAAAGCCATTACAGCATGTTCGATGGCGTTAAGCTTACGGAACAGCAGCGGCAGCAATTGCGGGATCTTATGAGCCTTGCAAGTCGCGATACGCCCCGCATCAATATTAGCGAAATGGAACGCCTGCATACGCTGGTGACCGCTAAAACTTTTGACGAGGCCGCCGTTAGGGAACAAACGGAAAAAATGGCCCAGGAGCAGGTTGCTCGTCAGGTTGAAATGGCTCGGGTGCGCAACCAAATGTATAACTTGCTTACGCCGGAACAGCAACAGATTCTAGAGCAAAAGCATCTGCAGCGGATCAATGATTTAAAGCTGCAGATGGCGGACAGGATTTCGACTTCTGACCAGAAGCCAGCAGTAAACAAATAAAGAATCACTTTTTTTCCTTGCTATAGACACCATCCCTGTCTTCCCCACCTCATCAGCGGGGTTTTTTTTCAACATCTTACATCAATCAATCTTTAAAAAACAATAAGTTGAAAAAGCTGTAAGGGTTATGGACGTTTTCAAAAGTTGCTGAGTGTGGGCAATCCGTGGACACCTTTAAGCACCCAATCCTCCTTTTGGTGGATTTAAAGCCACGGCATTTTGAAGATAGTCTGGTGCTAAATGAGCGTAGGCCATTGTTTGCTGGATATTGGCATGTCCCAAAATTTGTTGCAGTACAATAATATTGCCGCCATTTATCATAAAATGACTGGCAAATGTATGACGTAGAACATGTGTTTCCTGACCGTGTGGTAGATGTAAGCGCCCCGTGGAGGACGTCTTGAATTATTGGTGGGTTTGTTGTATGGCCCGGTAAGAATATGTTCCACTACGATGCCTAGTGAACCCGCATCCTATAAGGGACGGCTGTCAGATCATGGATAATCCGGCGATGAT
>NZ_JBLKSS010000216.1:0-5511 GCF_047607725.1 Sodalis sp. (in: enterobacteria)
CTCAAACCGGGATGGAAATAAAAGTTATTAAAATCAATACAATGTGAAAATGCAATGAGCATAAGCGTGTAACGTAGGTTTACTGTCTCATACAACAAACCCACCAATAATTCAAGACGTCCTCCACGGGGCGCTTACGATCACTCAGCATAACGTCTTTTTTGTCTTCAGCCATTAACCTATCCTGTTGGTATATTATTTATGCAACAAAAAATTTACACTACAAGCCAACCATTACTCGTTCATATCGGATTGCGGCTCAACCTTCTCCGGCCGTCTTTTACGTTTTTTTAGTGCATGATTACACTGTTCTTCGGTCACTTCACCGTTTGGCTGACCACGCAAATCAAATCGGGCACCGCCTTGACATAACGCATCCTGATAAGCCTCTGCCCGACTGTAAACCATGAGCCCGGTTCGTATCTGCTTTCTGCTAATATCGACTCCCTGTCGGGTCGCTTCGTGCATCATGTCATAAAGTATTCCTATTTTAAGCGGTTTAGGCGATGCCGCGTTGAAAGCCTCCGGCCACAACGCCATCAACGTCGCTATTGACGCTTGTCCGCGGCGCTGGTTTTTAGCGCCTCTCTTCGCTGCCCGCTTCGCTTTTGTCTCCGGTTTCGGCGGCACTTTAGCGGTTTCTCCCTCCTTGGGAGAGGTTTTTATCACCGTTTTTTCAGAAGCAGGATCCGTTTTTTTTTACGCTACTGGACGGCACCAACGTTGTTGTTTTACGTTTAATACTCAGCGTAGGGCGTTTTTGCTTTGTCACTTAATATCCTTTCAAGCCTCTGGCACACCAATCACTCGTATCCCGGGAAAAACCAGGGAGCGGTGTTGAGCGGCGAAAATAATTCAAAGAAAGCCATCATCGTCATGGCTGAAATCATCAGCACCTCATTCGTTATTGGACAGCGCACCATTCTGATCAAGAAAATGCCGGTCAGACACAGGGTTAAATTTCTCCATATCACCGGCATTAAAATTCTGACTCAGCAACGGATCACTGCCTCCAGTCATCGACGTGGAGGGCTCATCAATAATATTAACGATCTCTTCAGGGGCAGCGTGATGAAACAGATTGGTTAACATATTGCCCAGCACCACCCCGCCCGCGACACCCGCCGCCGTCTGCAATGCGCCAGACATGAAACTGCCGCTTCGTGACGTGTTGGAAGACGGCGCAGAGCCCGTGTAGCCCGGTGACGGCGTTTGCACTGCCGGTTGTGGCGACGGCTGGGAACGACCACCGCCAAACAACCCGCTGAGAAAACCGCCACTTGCCGGTGGCTGAGTCGCCCTCAACCGGGCAACGTCATTTTGCAGTTGCTGAACCTGCTGGTTGAGGCGGTGCAGTGCCGCCTCCTGGATCAGGAGCGACTGCGCCATATAGTAAGGCGCCGCGGGCTGCTGCTGAATAAAGCCCTGGATCTGCCGCTCCGCCTCAGCATCTCGCGGCCCTGCGCTGTATTCCGCCTGTTTCAGCCGTTGAAACAGTCCGTCTATCAGACGTTGCTCTTCAGATTGCATACATGCCCCCCTTTCTAACCGTTGTCATCGCCATCCTGGCTATCAGCCAGCGGCACAGTACAGCGTCCGCGCGACGCTGAAGCCATGATCCTTATCAGATAAATATTTAATCGTGAAAGCACGACAACAAACCATTACGACATCCTTAAACGCTCCCGTAACCAGGTTTTTCGTCTCCCGGAGCGCTGCGTTCTGACAGCAATCGATAGCGCCTTTTTTTGCCCGATAATCACGACCATTTTTTTGCCCCGCGTCACCCCCGTATAAATCAGATTCCGCTCCAGCATTAGGTAGCTCTGCATCGACAGGGGGATCACCACACACGGATATTCTGACCCCTGACTTTTATGGATAGTCGTCGCATACGCCAGTGAAAGCTCATCCAGCTCATTAAAATCGTAATGAATTTCCCTGTCGTCAAACTGGATAAACACCTCAGCGTCCTCCGTGTCTATCGCCCGAATGATACCAATATCACCATTAAAAACATCATTATCATAATTATTAATAATATGAATCACTTTATCACCCGGCGAAAACGTCCGGCCATAACGCGTCACCTTCGGCTCGGCGTCGCCATTGAGCTGCGACTGCAGCACATTATTCAGACTGTGCGTGCCCGTCCCTCCCCGGTTCATCGGCGTCAGTATCTGTATATCCCTGACCGGATCAAAACCAAATCGGGCCGGCAGGCGACATAAAACAATATTCAGCAGTTTGGCCTTGATCTCTTCGGGCGTCTCCGCAGCGATGAAAAAGAAATCACTGGTTTCCCCCTTTTGGGTCACGTCAGGCACACGCCCGGCATTAATGGCGTGAGCATTGGTGATAATGTTAGAGCAGGCCACCTGTCGGAATATTTCTGTTAACCGGCTCACAGGTATCTGCTGGCTGTTGATAATATCGGCCAGCACATAACCGGGGCCTACGGAGGGTAACTGATCAACGTCACCGACCAATAATAACGCCGCATGATCCGGCACTGCGCGGAGTAATTTATTCATCAGCACAATGTCAACCATCGAGGACTCGTCAACCACCAGTAACGCTGTGTCGAGGGGATTGTCGGCATGACGCTTGAAATCAAACAGCCGGGGATCAAATTCCAGCAGACGATGAATGGTGGTGGCCTGCTGGCCGGTCGATTCACTCAATCGCTTGGCTGCCCGACCTGTTGGCGCGCACAGCGTGGTATGGCTCCCCTTTGCCCGAATGATATGCAAGATGCTGTTAATCACCGTGGTCTTACCGACGCCAGGCCCCCCCGTGATCACACTGACCTTGCTATTCACTGTTTTTTCGATGGCAATACGCTGCGAGCCGGACAGGGTGTAAGCGCCCCGTGGAGGACGTCTTGAATTATTGGTGGGTTTGTTGTACGAGACAGTAAACTTACGTTACACGCTTATGCTCATTGCATTTTCACATTGTATTGATTTTAATAACTTTTATTTCCATCCCGGTTTGAGTGATATAAAATTAGTGGTTCTGAAGTTTGTGATAGTGTCCATTAAAATTTAAGTGGACACTATCATCGCCGGATTATCCATGATCTGACAGCCGTCCCTTATAGGTTGCGGGTTCACTAGGCATCGTAGTGGAACATATTCTTACCGGGCCATACAACAAACCCACCAATAATTCAAGACGTCCTCCACGGGGCGCTTACTTTCTTGGTAGCCACCGTGCTGTTTACCCACGGCCCCAAATATTGGTACTTCTTGTTGCATAACGGCCTGCTGCTGCCTTCGCAACTGATGCTGATCTATCTGTGAGCGCTGGCGCGCAATCCTGACAGCGCCTGGCTGCGTCACTGGTCGCCCCGCCTGGGCGCGGCGTCGTTATCCATGTTCGCCCTGCATGTCCCGCTGTTCAATTTGTTCATGACGCTGGAGCAGCTGGTGCGGGGCGCGCCCGGGCAATGTTTGGACCAATGGAGCGAGTGCGTGGCGGCCGCGGCCAACGTCAAGCTGTCATTAACCGGTTATGCCCTGTTCCTGGTGCTGACCGTGACGGTATGCGTGCTGTTTCAGGAGCGTTTTGTCGTGCGGGTCAGGAAATGGCTGGTGGCCCGCTTTATCGGTCAACCTGCTGTGCATGCCGGCGATAGGGCGGTAAAAACCAGCGGGTCGTGATGACTTCTGGTGTGCCGCCGCCGCCGGAGAGCGGCGCGCCATCGTGCCGAGGGCCGTCGCGCGCTGGGTCAAAAAACGCTCGGCGGCGCGCCCAAGGCGCTCGATGATCGAGGGTTGCGCGCCATGACCTCCCGCAACAGTGCCCCCTCAACAGCGGGTTATCCTGCGGCCACCGGCCTAGCCTGAGGAGCACTTTCCCGCCCCTCGTCGGCACGGTTGTCATCGGCGCGGCGCGATTATACCGCCAGCGGCGGCTCATCCCGCGGCGTTTGGTTCACCGTCGCCCGCCCCTGGATCAGTTGGCGAACTTGTTTGACCAATTACACCATACAGTCATCCTGCATGCCGTAATTGTTCAGCTCTTGCTCCAGAGCAAAGAGATACTGGGCGTTGGTGCCGAGCGGGCCGCTGGCGCAGGCGATAAGCGGCGTGATAACTTGCGAACGGGTATCCGCCTCGAAAAAAGGGTGGCAGGAATCCATAACGAAGGCCAATTCCGTGACGCTGTCACCGCCATCTAACGTCAGCTCGCTCCAAATGGGGATGTAGCATCCGGTCAGCATCTCCCGCTTCCACAGCAGTTCCAGCTCCTCGTGCAGGCGATCTTCAGGCAGGCGGAACGCCAGGCCCGTGGTCTGGCCGCCCTCTTTTAACGCCAGCATACGCCCCGGCTGCGACGAAGTGCCTCGTCCGGAGATAAGCCGCAGACAGAAGGCGCGATGCCAGCCGGTAAGCGTGGCCGGACGAACCTCTTCCGCTTCAAAGATGGGATTCCACATCAGCGATCCGTAACCGAAAATCCACACCGGGCTATTGTCCGGCTGACGACTCAGCGTACACGCCAGCGATGCCCACCGCTGTTCCGGCGTTAACAGCAGCGATTCGTCGATAATACCAAAGGCCGTTTTACAATCAGCTTTCTGCAAAAAGTCTCGCGTTAACACTCGCTTGCTTTCTCCTGGCCATCACGTTCAACTGCGGTGGCGCACCTGCGCCGCCTGCGCGTGAAGATAATCTCTGTTCTTATTGCTCATAATTAAATCACCAACAATATGACCATATGCGTTTCCGGCGCCGCAATCAAGTTTGAAGCGAGTCACAATTATGACAAAAAGCAATCACGGCGCGCGTATCGCCCCTGCCCCCATCGCCGTAACCTGAGCCGAAGCGGCTAGCGCTGTCGCGGCCGGGGATAATCCCGACCCGGCGCCGTGTCCTTCCCTGCCCACAGGCCTTGGGGTGGAGCCACCAACGAAGGTCAACGGCAACAACGGACCACACCCGCGCGGGTACGAAAGGAGGCCTGTGTCGGGACGGCAAGATCTGGGCGTTGGCACGTTAAATAGGGGCGAAGCAGCGCACGAGCGCGGCCGGTGACATACCCAGAGGAAAATGTCGGAGTCAGAATTGGGGGCTGGCGCCTCCCGCCCGCATACGCATACGTATACTCAGCGTCAGACCTTTACTTTTTCGGTAAGCGTACGCCCAGCGCCGTATTGACAGTTATTCAGCAGGGATGGTGAGGTTCCACGGCCGGAGCTCTTTGATTTTGTTGATGGGATAATCCGCGATAATCGCCAGCACATGGCGCAGATACGCTTCCGGCTCCACGCCGTTCAGTTTGCAACTGCTGATCAGCGTATACATCAGCGCCGCCCGGTCGCCGCCGCTATCCGAACCGAAGAACAGATAGTTCTTGCGACCCAGGCTTATTATCCGCAGCGCGTTTTCAGCGATATTATTGTCGATCTCCGCCCAGCCATCGCCGGCGTAGTAGCACAACGCCCGCCAGTGGTTCATCAGGTAGTTGAACGCCTTTGCCGTATCGGCCTGGCGCGACAGCGTG
>NZ_JBLKSS010000217.1:0-5500 GCF_047607725.1 Sodalis sp. (in: enterobacteria)
TTATCCCGTGCCAGCTTGGCAATGGATACGCCGGGCTGGAGCGCCTGCTCAACCAGCTTAATTTTAAAGTCCAGCGGGAAATTGGGACGACGTCTTGAGGGTTTTGGTGGGGTTTGTTTCATGAATTGCGCCCATTAAAAAAATAATGGACACCATCTTTAATAACTTGATGGGGAATTAACAGACGGCGCTGGGCGTACGCTTACTCGGATCGAGACTTCATTAAACCCCAGCGCGCGATACAGGGTGATAGCCGGCGCATTGGATTGACGCACTTCCAGCCATAGCGTCAATACTTGCCGCTGCTCCAGCTCGGCTATCAGATGATCGAGCAGCGCCCGACCGTGGCCTTGCCGCTGAAACTCGGGGTGGACCGCAATGTTGAACAGTGACGCTTCATCCAACACGGTCTGGGTGATGGCGAAAGCCGCGATGCGATCGCCCACGCACAGTTTGAAATTCAAATAGCGTTCGCCTTGATTGCCTGCAAAGGTTTTAGCGCTCCAGGGAAAGGCGTGGCTGGCCTGTTCAATGTGCCAGACTGCGGTGAGATCAGCCGGCAGCAGCGGTAATATGGTATTCATCATCACTTATCCGGCGCCATAGCTCGCGCTTGGCGCCAGCATCCCCTGAAAGCGCCGCCAGCGGCGGCGTATGGAAAGACATTCCCTCAAAATCGCGCAGGGTGTCAAGGCCGAGCCACCAGCAATGGCAACGGACGTTATCCGGTAGCATCATCACCTGTAGAGGCGTCACCCCGCAGAGCTGTACTGGCGTCAGCGCCATGCTGCGCGCCACATCGGCCACCAGCGGATGATCGAGCGGCGGCGGCGCCTCGGCCACCAGCAATAAACGAATATGCCCCGGCAAGGTGACCGCAACTTCCCCCTGCAGCACCGCCGGGCGCCGGAGCGTCCATTGCATAATGCCCAGTTGTTGTAACAGCCAATCGCGCCTTGTCGTCATTGTTTATCCCGTCGGCGGTCTCGATTCCGCGCCGCTATGCTACCAAACCTATCGAACCCAGGGCAATAAAGCACTATACTCCTTGCTCGAATTATTGAGGAGCGTTTGTTGCATGTCTGCATTAACCCCCGCCAGTGAAGTCATACTTCGGCATCAGGATACATTCTCAGATAAACAGGTATTGATTGCCGGCGATGTGCAGGATTTGCTGCCGGCCCGGCTTGACGCGCGAAGTGTACGGGTTCATACCGCCTGGTTTCACCACCGGCAGACGCTGGCCCGCGCGCTGGGCGAGCAAGCGGTGCAATTCGGCCTAGTGGCGGACGCCGCCCTGGTCGGCGGGTGCGATACGCTGATTTACTTCTGGCCGAAAAACAAACCGGAAGCGCTGTTCCAGATGACCAATCTCCTGTCGCTGTTGCTGTTGGGCTGCGATGTGTTTGTGGTGGGGGAAAACCGCAGCGGCGTGCGCAGCGCCGAGGCGATGCTGGACGTGTGGTGTCCGCTGGGTAAGATTGATAGCGCCCGACACTGCGGGCTGTATCACGGCGAACTCGTCCAGCAACCCCGTTTCGATGCGGAGGCTTACTGGCAATCTTACCAACTTGACGATGTTGTGATAAAAACCCTGCCGGGCGTCTTCAGCCGCGACGGGCTGGATAACGGCAGCCAACTGCTGCTGTCAACCTTCGAGCAGCCGATTCAAGGCCATGTGGCCGATATCGGCTGCGGCGCCGGCGTCCTGTCGGCGGTCCTGGCGAAAGGCGGGTCGGGGGTGCAGTTGACGCTCAGTGATGTGCATGCGCCAGCGCTGGCGGCCAGTCGCGCTACCCTGGCGGCCAACGGCCTGCAGGGGGAGGTGCTGGCGTGCGATGTCTACTCCGCCATCAGCGGCCGTTTCGATATGATTATCTCCAACCCGCCGTTCCACGATGGTATGCAAACCAATCTGAAAGCGGCGGAGACGCTAATTCGCGGCGCGCTTGACCATCTACGTATCGGCGGCGAATTACGCATTGTCGCTAACGCTTTCCTGCCCTATCCGGATCTACTGGATGCGGTATTCGGCAATCATCAGGTGCTGGCGCAAAACGGCCGCTTTAAGGTCTACCAGGCTTTTCATCAAGTGAAGCGTACCCGCGATAACCGGGGAAAACGCCGCTAACGCTGGGTTGGCGCACCGTACCCCGCCGCGCGCCGCTGGGCCCGGCGGGGTACGGTATTTTTTTGCAGCAAACGCCCACGAAATTACAAATAATCATTGACCTTAACGTCAAAACCTCTAAAATCCGCCTCCGTGGTAACAGCCTTAAGCGGCTGTCTGTGTCAGGCGAAGGTGGCGAAATTGGTAGACGCGCTAGCTTCAGGTGTTAGTGTCTTAACGGACGTGAGGGTTCAAATCCCTCTCTTCGCACCATTGTTAATGTCTCACTTCGCCTTCGCGTTCCCCTTTTTCTTGCGCTAACCTCTATCAGGCTGCTCCGCTCGCCTCCCTTACGCCTGCGCGATAACCCTTTGCCCCCCGCTGCCAAGCCGCAACCTATCCCTCATCTCATCATCAGTACGTTGGCGATTTTGCCCACCGCAGCGCTTGTTGGTTTGCGATCGGTTTGCGGCGGCGCGACCCGTTTCGACGCCCTCGGTTTACTGACGCTTGCGCACGGCGATTTCCTTAAATCTGGCAAGGTTTTTTAAGGGGTCACCGAGCGTAGTTAATGACAATGGCGGCTAAAGCTGCTAAATTGAGCACAATGCGAAAAATTAAATTCAGGTATAAAAACTCTGGGGGATTTATAGTGATCCGTTATTTTCTCGCAACATTATTTATTATTAGTTTTCACAGCCTGGGCTTATACGTTTGTCTATGTCTAAAACTTATAACACCTATGATGAGCTCCGCCAAAGTAAGCTTCGCACATCGCTGCTGTTATTTTTGTTACTAAATATCGCCTTTTCTCTTTTTTACGTGGTGAGCGCGATAAATAACAGCCGTCAGCGGCGGCGATAATCGTTGCGGCGTTATCGCTGACCGTTTTGGTAATAACTCTCTTTCGGATGCGCAGTTATGCAGTTTCATTGAATTATCTTGCAATTATTATCGGCATCTCATGGGCCTGGCATATTCTGTTCCGATTCAATCAGCTAGCGACGCCCGATAAAACATTTCTCCTTATATAGCCTGATGACGGTCTTTTTCATCAGCACCATTACGCTTGCCGATAATTTACTGGTGTTTTGCCTGCATAGCCTGCCTTCGGCCGTGACGGTGATGGTGCTTGATGAGTTTAGCCATATCGTCATGTTACTGTTTACTATCGTGTTGCCGCTTATCAGTTTCTCCTTGCACCATCTGATGCAAAACCGTAGCGAGGCTTTCACTATTGATTTGGTGAGGCGCCTGAGCGAAGAGTGAGAAAAATTCAGCGATCTTAGCATGATCGATCCGCTCACCGGCCTATACAACCGCCGCGGGCTGCATAACAGGCTCGAAGGGCTGCTCGGTGCGGGCGGCGGGCTTGGCTGCCACTATTTGCTGCTGTTGGATATCGACCATTTCAAGGCGTATAACGATAATTATGGTCATAGCATGGGCGATAAGGCCCTGGCCGCGATGGCGATACGCGACGCCGTCCGTTCCCGCGACGTCGTGGTACGCTACGGCGGCGAGAAATTTCTGGTGCTGCTGATTGACTTTGATGAAACCGAAGCGCTAACCCTGGCCGAGAACGTCAGGCAGGCGATGCTGAATCTAAAAATACCGCATTTATATAACCAGGAAGCTTCCACCACCGTTACGCTGAGCGTGGGTATTGCCTCGCTGACGGGCGCCAATATTGATGCGTCATTAACCGCAGCCGACCAGGCCCTATATCAGGCTAAACATCAGGGCCGCAACGCGGTAAAATTTGCCGGACTGTCCGACGAGAAGAAATCGCCGTCCTCCGCCGAACGCTAACGTTGTTAAAACGTTAATCGCAAAATACCCCACGCTCACCACCTTTATTTGTTGTCTCTTTCACCGACTTAATCAAAATTGCGACAAAGTTGAGTATTATCCGAATGTCGTCGGTAACATGCCGCCCTGATATTTGCGGTATTATTACCGCCCCGAAACTATTTATTTTGGCAGTATTTACCCACAGGGCCGACGTTAAAATGTCCCGCCGAGGCGCTATTTAGCACGAGCAGAAAAATAGCGGTCTCTTTTCAAGACGCTCAGCTCAATTATGCTGCGGAATCAGACGACTACCTAATTCCCTTTGCGCGAGGTGGACAAAGCACTATTTATCCTTTTGCCGCGCGGATATTCTTGCCTACCATCACCGGCTTTCTCGCCTATCGCACTTCAGGTCCCGCCGTGCCTGCCGTTCGGGGTCCGCAGACCGAACATCGGCGAGACGCGGGTGGCGTTGACGGCGACATAGGCGGCAGCGGCAGAAAAATCA
This sequence comes from Sodalis sp. (in: enterobacteria), assembly GCF_047607725.1. GTDB lineage: Bacteria > Pseudomonadota > Gammaproteobacteria > Enterobacterales > Enterobacteriaceae > JBLKSS01. The sequence continues at coordinate 4,413 of NZ_JBLKSS010000217.1, forward strand.
TAACCCATTAATTGACAATTGCATCCTACCTTCAATTTGCTGCGCGGCCGATCCGGCACTAGGCTTAGGTGAGGCCATCATTTAGCTGAAGGAGGACATGATGAGCAAGAAAAGCGCCGTTTTGATTACCGATGAATTCGAGGATTCCGAATACACCTCGCCGGCACAGACCTACAAGCAGGCCGGGCACCAAGTGGTCACTATCGAGAAGCCGGCGGGCAACACCGTCACCGGTAAGAAGGGAGAAGCCACCGTCACTATCGATAAAGGCATTGATGACGTTCAGGCCGCGGATTTCGACGCGCTGTTGCTCCCGGGCGGGCATTCCCCCGACTCGCTGTGCGGTGACGATCTGTTCGTCAATTTTACCCGCGCTTTCGCCGACAGCGGTAAGCCGATCTTCGCGATTTGCCATGGCCCGCAGTTGCTTATCAGCGCCGATGTGGTGCGCGGCAAAAAATGACCGCGGTGAAACCGATCGTGGTGGATGTGAAAAATGCGGGCGCCGACTTTTTCGATAAAGAAGTCGTGGTGGATAACGATACGCTAGTCACCAGCCGGACTCCGGATGATTTACCGGCGTTTGCTGGTTCCGGTCACGTCCGATCACTGATTCCGATTTCACCCGATCACTTATTCCGGTCACGCCCGATCACTGATTCTGATTTCATCCGATCACTGATTCCGGTCGTCCGATCAGCGATTCCGATTCTGTCCGATCGCTCATCTTCTGTTCCGCCATACTCTGGAGACTTTTAGCTTCCGGGGGTATGGCATGGCACGTAAAAAGAAGAACGCGATAACAAAAATGTACATCTATATCAATGTATTACGCATGAAATTTGAGCAGCGTCGCTCGAATCGCAGCAGCGCTCGGCATCGGCTGTACCACAGTGCACGATATCCTCGGCCGATTCACGGTAGCTAACCTGGTCTGGCCATTGCCGTCGGAACTGTCCCCCGTCGACCTCGACCGCCTGCTCTATCCCGGCAAATCCGGCAAGGCTATCAAGACCTTACCCAGCTGGCTTGATATCGATACCGAGTTAAGCCGCAAGGGCGTGACCAAACAGCTGCTCTGGATGGAA
>NZ_JBLKSS010000218.1:0-5438 GCF_047607725.1 Sodalis sp. (in: enterobacteria)
CATCGCCGGATTATCCATGATCTGACAGCCGTCCCTTATAGGATGCGGGTTCACTAGGCATCGTAGTGGAACATATTCTTACCGGGCCATACAACAAACCCACCAATAATTCAAGACGTCCTCCACGGGGCGCTTACCAATGTTACGGCCGTTAATTGTCGTTTCATTCAAAACACGGCCGCATTGGGAGAAACCCTGATACCAGCGTTGCGCCGTAACGTCTTGATGACAGCGCACGGCAATATGATCGATAAGAAAAGCTTCTGGCAAAATACCTAATCTATTCATTAAAGCGTATAGCTCTGCGTCAAAACGCACTAAATCGATTTTTAAATCCAATAATTGTGGAACGTCGGTCCAATTCATTTTTCTTTATCCTTATTTATCTTCTTTGCCCCTGCATCGCGCCGCGCCGTTCGCCGCTTCGCCCTTCTCGGAGGGCAGCGCGCGACCGCACGATAGAGTATTAAGATTAATCTGTTAATTTGCAAGAGGGCATTAAATGGCAAATATTTATCATACTTAATAGAAAGAGTAATGTTCGCCCTATTTCCTGACATTACATTTACAAACATCAGCTTTATCTCATATTTCAAAGCGATTACAGGAGTAAAAAGTAGGGATATTCTTAAAGCGCGCCGGGCGGATTGTGCGTCCAGGATATTTCAGCTATTTTAGACACCTAAATAATCGAAGGTATATAAAATGCTATTATTAACTTTATGCCTGTTGCTGGTTATTGTCGCTGTCTATTCCATAATCCAGCATTTACGCAGCAAAAATCGCAATCAGCTCGGCATTTCTCGCAAAGAACGCCGCCGCTATCGTTAACGCCCCCTCATCCCGCTTCGCGGCGGGCAGCCTTTCTACTTTACTTCCCTCACCCGTTAAATCCATCTTACCCGCTCTACTGACTCCCGCCGCCGATTATGGTATAAGCATGGTTTATTTTTCGGATCTGACCACCGTGGCCGCCCGGTTATGGTGGCGTATCAGGTTGCCAGGGAATGTCAGCGCTCTGCCTCCCTCCCGCCCATGCAATAAAGGTATTCCGGTGAACATCCACACACTTCTCTCTGAAAAAATCCAGCAGGCGCTGGTGGCTGCAGGCGCGAGCGCTGACTGCGAAGCGCAGGTGCGGCAGTCGGCGAAGGCCCAGTTCGCTGATTATCAGGCCAATGGCGTTATGGCGATCGCCAAGCGCCTCGGTCTGCCGCCCCGCACGCTGGCGGAAAAGGTCGTCGGCTTGCTTGATTTGAGCGGCATCGCCCGCAAAGTCGACATCGCCGGTCCCGGTTTTATCAATATCTTTCTCGACCCGCGCTGGCTGGAGAACCACCTTGCCGAGGCCCTTTCTTCGTCGCGTCTAGGGGTTGCAAGCGTCGCGCCGCAAACCATTGTGGTGGATTATTCCGCCCCCAATGTTGCCAAAGAAATGCATGTCGGCCATGTGCGCTCGACCATCATCGGCGATGCCTCGGTGCGCACGCTGACGTTTTTGGGCCATAACGTGATAAGGGCCAACCACGTCGGGGATTGGGGAACACAGTTCGGCATGCTGATCGCCTATCTGGAGAAAGTGCAGGACGGCGGTGAAGCGGAAATGCAGCTCTCCAGTCTGGAAAGCTTTTATCGCGCCGCCAAACAGCACTATGATGAGGATCCCGCTTTCGCCGAGCGCGCGCGTGGTTATGTGGTGAAGCTCCAGTGCGGCGATGAATATTGCCGCCGGATGTGGCGCAAACTGGTGGATGTCACCATGGCGCAGAATCAGAAAACCTATGACCGGCTCAACGTGACGCTTAAACGCGAAGACGTCATGGGCGAGAGCCTGTACAACGCCATGTTGCCCGGGATCGTGGCGGATTTGAAGGCGAAGGGGCTGGCGGTGGAGAGCGAAGGGGCCATCGTGGTGTTCCTCGAGGAATTTAAAAATAAAGAAGGCGAGCCCATGGGGGTGATCATCCAGAAAAAGGATGGCGCTTACCTCTATGCCACCACCGATATCGCCTGCGCCAAATACCGCTACGAAACGCTAAAAGCCGATCGCATCATCTACTATATCGATTCACGCCAGCATCAGCATTTGATGCAGGCCTGGACCATCGTGCGCAAGGCCGGCTACGTGCCTGAATCGTTACCGCTTGAACATCACATGTTCGGCATGATGTTGGGCAAGGACGGCAAGCCGTTTAAAACCCGGGCAGGCGGGACAATAAAACTCATTGACCTGCTGGACGAAGCGCTGGAACGCGCGCGCCGCCTGATTGCCGCTAAAAATCCCGCCATGGACGACGCGGAGCTGGAAAGGCTGGCACAGGTGGTGGGTATCGGGGCGGTGAAGTATGCGGATTTGTCGAAAAGCCGTACCACCGATTACATTTTCGACTGGGACAATATGCTGAGTTTCGAGGGCAATACCGCACCCTACATGCAATACGCTTATACCCGAGTCGTCTCGATATTCAAGCGCAGCGGCCAGGATGAGCAGCAGCTTACCGGTGATATTCGGCTGGCGGCGGAGCAGGAAACCCAGCTGGCGGTTCGTCTGCTGCAGTTGGAGGAAGCCATTGTGACGGTGGCGCGCGACGGCACGCCCCACGTGTTATGCGCCTATCTTTATGATCTGGCCGTGCTGTTTTCCGCCTTCTACGAACACTATCCAATCCTGAATGCCGAGAACGAAGCGTTGCGCCAAAGCCGTCTGCAACTGGCGCTGCTCACCGCACGCACGTTGAAGCAAGGACTAGATCTGTTGGGTATCGAAACGGTCGAGCGGATGTAGCCGGGGCTTAACGCCTGAATTGCGCACCCCTTGACCGCCGCGATCGTTGAGAAGCCGGCCCGCCTGTCGCGGACCGGTTTTTTTTCATCGCGGGAAAGGGTTTAGTGAACCTGCACCGAGCGCACGAAGTGACGCGGACGGAATCCCACCAACCACAGCGTGGCGAAATAGACAACTATTCCTGCCGCCACCACGCCCATCATGCGCAACAGCCGCCAGGGCATGGCGCCCTGCGCCCAGTCCGGCATCACCGACAGCAGCCCAACCAGCGCCGCCGCCATGATAATGACCGCCAGCATCAGACGGCAGAAAAAGCCGAGCCAGCCCGGCTGAGGCTGAAACAATTTTTGTCGGCGCAGCTGCCAGTACAATAGCCCGGCGTTGAGACAGGCGGCCAGGCCAATGGACAGCGACAGACCGGCGTGTTTCAGCGGACCGATAAAGGTCAAGTTCATCAGTTGGGTCACGACCAGCGTAATCATCGCCACGTGCCCCGGCGTTTTTATGTCCTGACGGGAGTAAAACCCCGGGGCCAGCACTTTGACCAGAATCAGGCCGACCAGGCCCACCGAGTAGGCTATCAGCGCACGCTGGGTCATCAAGGTGTCAAAGGAGGAAAACTTGCCGTACTGGAACAGCGCCACCGTCAGCGGGTGCGCCAGAATGCCGAGCGCCACCGCGCTGGGCAGCGCCAGCATGAAGCATAAGCGTAATCCCCAATCCAGCAGGCGGGAGTATTCATCGTGATTGCCGCGGGTAAAGCTGCGCGACAGCGAGGGCAGCAGAATGGTCCCCAACGCCACGCCCAGCACCCCGGAAGGGAACTCCATCAGGCGGTCGGCGTAATACATCCAGGAGACGGAACCGGACACCAGAAAGGAGGCAAATATGGTATTGATAATCAGTGAGATCTGGCTGACGGACACGCCGAGGATGGCCGGCCCCATTTGCCGCAGCACGCGCCATACGCCCGCGTCGCGAAATTGCACTCTGGGCAGCACCAGCATGCCGATTTTTTTCAAGTGCGGCAGTTGATAGCCTAATTGGAGAATGCCGCCGGCCACCACGGCCCAGGCTAGCGCCATCACCGGCGGATGAAACAGCGGCGCCGCCAGCAGCGCGAAACCGATCATGCTGACATTCAGCAACGTCGGCGCGAACGCCGGCACCGAGAACCGGTTCCAGGTATTAAGTACCGCGCCCACCAGCGAAGTGAGGGAAATTAACAAAATATAGGGAAAGGTGATACGTAACAGCGCGGTCGTCAGGGCGAATTTCTCCGGCGTATCGGTAAACCCCGGCGCGGTGATCATAATGACCCAGGGCGCGGCCAGCATACCGGCGACGGTGACCAGCGCCAGCACCAGCGTAAGCAAGCCGGCGATATAGGCGACAAACACGCGCGTTGCCGCCTCGCCCTGCTGGCTCTTATATTCCGCCAAAATGGGCACAAACGCCTGGGAGAAAGCCCCTTCGGCGAAGATGCGACGCAGCAGATTGGGAATTTTGAAGGCGACGAAAAAGGCGTCGCTCGCCATACCCGCGCCGAACACCCGAGCCACGATAGCATCGCGAATAACCCCCAATACGCGGGAAAAAAGTGTCATGGAGCTGACCGCTGCCAGCGATTTCAATAAATTCATGGTGGTGTTTTTCTGTTCCGCCCGGACGCCGTCAACCTGAGGTTGGCGCGCCGCCCTGCAAATCCTGAGCCGTTAAGGTGCACCTAGTCTACCCTGCCCGGAGAAAATCGCTACTGCCCGTTAGCGGCGTCGCGGTAACGGCCGGTTGCGCCGCCCGTCGGGGAAAAGCCCTGCCACACGCTGATAGCGTCGTGGCGTCAGGACATCAAGCCTCACGCTCCGCCAGCAGTCGCTCAATCCAGCGCTGCACGCTGATGCTCTCCTCGCCATCGAGACACGTCGGGGTCTGGTTCGCCGCACAGTCGATAAAGTGCTCTACCGCGCCGGTAAACCCGCGCTGAGTTAAAATCGTCTGCCAGGCGGGGACCGGCAATTCCCCTAGTGTTCCCGCGCGTTCCCACTGAAAATGGCGCATCTCCTCTACCCGATAGAGCGCGCCGCGGGTTACGGCGGTGACGGTTTCCCGCTGGCTGCCCGCCTGGCGGTGGTGACCAGCCCCTCGCCGCAGCGAAACGCATGCTCGGCGTACAACAGCTGGCCCGCCCCATTGGCCCGCATCAGACCGCCGGACAATGCCGGCGTCCCGCCCGCCAACCATAAGGCGGTGTCCACGACGTGCAGATATCATCTAAAAGCGTAAAACGCACGTCCTGCGGCCCGACGCTGTCGCTACGATGCTTATCCATGCGCAGCGAAGCAACGTGCTGCATGTCCTGTTTGAGACGCTGGTACAGCGGCGCGAAGCGGCGGTTGAAACCGACCATCAGTATCCGCTGCTGCCGGGCGGCCAGCGTCAGCAGCGCTTCCGCCTGCTCAAGGGTTGCCGCCAGCGGCTTATCCACATACACATGCCGACCGCGCTTGAGCAAATTGCAGATTCCGACGTATCCGATCATCTGTTCCGGCGACATCCGATCAGTTATTCCGATATTTTCCGATCACCCATTCCAGTGATATTCGATCACGTGTTCGCTCATCTTCTGACTCAGTTTTAGTCTATTTTTCCTGTG
>NZ_JBLKSS010000219.1:0-5383 GCF_047607725.1 Sodalis sp. (in: enterobacteria)
CTCAAACCGGGATGGAAATAAAAGTTATTAAAATCAATATAATGTGAAAATGCAATGAGCATAAGCGTGTAACGTAGGTTTACTGTCTCATACAACAAACCCACCAATAATTCAAGACGTCCTCCACGGGGCGCTTACCATTGAACAGCGCGTTAAGCGGCGAGATTTTCGAGAAGGTCAGTTTTGATGATGCTTTCCAGGATTAGCGTTTATGCGGAGAAAGGATTCGTGGTTTTGTTTCCGCTATTTCTTTTCTTCAGCGCTATTTTTTGCGACTATACGCGAGTCAATAATCTCTTTCACCTGTCCGCTCTGTGCCTGTTGGGGATTGCTGGCGGGCAATCCCGTCCTGCGCCGTCAACTCTTCAACGACCGGCGGTTCAATACCGGGCTGTCGCTGACCGCTTTGATGCTGGGCTACTTTTGCCTCTCCACGCTATGGTCCGCCCAGCCAAAGGACCTGATTTCCGAACTCACCCACGCTCTCTATCTGCTGCTGTTTATTGCTATGTACCGATCAATGGCCCTTCAGGGCCTTCGGTCGATCGCGCTATGGGCCGTGGCCGCCGGGATGATGGTGTTGGTGGCGCTGACGTTTTTTACCGTCAATATCCAGACGATCCTAAACAATCGCCTGACGGACGGTTTCTTCGGCGCGCCGACTAACGTTATCGATCTGGCGGGCTATTTCGCGTTGGGCATCTTAATGTGCCTTATCATTATGCGCGACACGGGCGCGCTGGCTCTATTTGCCGGTCACCGTGCTATTGCTGGCCCTCTTGCTTACCCAAAGCTGCGGCCCTTTGCTGTCGTTGCTCTGCGCGCGGGCCGTTCTGTTGACTTTACGATCGTCTGTGCGTAGGCGCCATCTCGTGGCGGTGGCGCTGATAGGGGTTGGGGTGCCGGCCCTGCTGTTTATGACCCGCTTTGGCGATATCTTTTTGCAGCGCATGGCGAGCGGCTATCAGCAAAGTTTCATCCGCTTTGGCATCTGGCGCCACACGTTGGAGCTGGCGGCGCAAAAACCCTTTTTCGGCTGGGGACTGGATAAACAGCTGTCGTTTATCAACCTGCTGGGCGATAGCATCACCACGACCCATAGCCTGTATCTGGCCGCGCTGCTGAAAGGCGGCGCAGCCGGCGCATTGCTGCTGGCGCTGGTAATAAGCTACGGCTGCATCATGGCCAAACGGCAGTGCGATCGTCATCAGGGCTGGAGGGTGCGCTGTTCCTGTTCGCCGCCGGGTTTTACCTTACCCAGGGCATGTTTATCCTCAGCAATCCCAACGTCGCCTGGTACATGTTCTGGTTCCCGCTGGCGGTGGTGCTGACGCTGCCGTCGCCCGCCCCTCAGGCCGACGTTCCCGTCTGCCCCACGCGGTGCTGATAATACTGCGCCAGGGTCATACCGGTTACCCGGTTTTGCAACCCGTCGAACAGCACGTCCAAATCGTGATATAGCCGCTCTATGGCAGCCTCGTCCTTGAACGTCGGGCTACCGCCCGGCATAAACTCGGACGAATGCAGCATAAACTCCACATAATCACTTCCGGCGGCCAGGCTCTGCGCCGCCACCTGGCACATTTGCGCGGCGTTGCCGCCGGCGGGACGCAGCCATTGCACCGAGGGGCCGCGCCGTTTGCCGCGCAGACGATCGTAAACCTGACTAACCGCATTCACCCACGGGGCATGCTTGTAGGCGGTGGTCACCGGCACTTCCAGCAGCCGTGAGGCGCCAGGACGTGAAATATCCTCGGGAGCGATAAAATAGGCGCGATCGGGAAAATGGCGGTAATTGCTGCCGCCCGCCCCTGACGGCGCGCGGGGGGAGCGACGCCAGTCCACCCGCGGGGTGACGGAGCAATCCACCTGATAACCCAGCTCAAGCAGCATCGCGGCGTAGCGCTCGTCAAACGCCCAGCGGCCAGCGCGATGGCTTAGCATTTTTGTCTGGAAAGTATCTTCCAGCAGCTGCGTCATGAACAGAATTTTCTCCCGCATCACCGGCTCGGGATATTCGATCAGGTAAGGCTTATGACGCCCGTCATTGCCGGTAAGATCATGGGCGGGCGGGCTATTCCAGGCGTGCAGATGCATGCCGATTTCCGCGCTGCCGCGCGCTATGGCGTCGCGGGCGAAGTCCACAAAGGCGTCGTCCATCGCCATTTCATAATTGGTGAGATACACCGGCTTGAAGCGATACTTTTCGCATAATGCCTGGAAACGCGGCAGAAAACGGGCGTTCTCGGTAGTAATATGCCCATGGTTTTGCCAGAGATTGTCGCCTTCTGTGTCTATAGTAATAATAAAAGCAGGGGTAGCCATACCGGATCCAGTCTGAAATCAGAGAAATCCATGTTACGCAGCCGCCGTTAACAGCGCAAACTGGATTGTTCGCGATAATCTACCCGACAGGTGAGCCAATGTGATGTATACCTTCATTGCCTTGATGAAACTTAAGGAGATTTTCATCTCGCCTTAGGGTAGGATCACCGGGAAAACAGACCGTGTACAGCGGCATACAGCGGAAATCAGCATGCGTATATTGATGATCATTGATGGTTTACCCGGCGGGGGCGCAGAGAAAGTGCTGCTGACGCTCGCGCAGGGGTTAGTGTCCCAGGGCCATCGGGTGTCGATATTTTCGCTGCGGGGAGTGTGCGACTACGCGCTACCGGACGGCATTGAGTATCAGATTATCGCTGACCATGCCAGCACCCCCTGGCGCAAACTGACAGAGCTGTCGCGCCGGGCGCGGGCGTTGGATAAGGCGGTGCTGGCATCGCAACAGCGCAACGGCGAGTTCGATCTGGTGGTCTCCCATTTGCACAAAACCGACCGCATCGTGGCGCGCAGCTGCGTATTGCCGCAGGATCGCATCTGGTTTTGCCTGCATACCATGTTCTCGTTGGGCTATTTGGGCCATCGCAAGGGCTTTTCGCGCTGGCTGAAGCGCCAGAAAATTCATGTGCTCTACCAAAACCGCAATATTATCGCCGTCTCGCGCGGCGTCCTGGATGATATGCGCCAGGTCTTCAACGTAATACCACGCCAGGCCGAGGTGATTTACAATCCCTTCGATTTCACCGCTATCCGCCGGCTGGCCGAGGCGCCTTGTGAACTGGCCGGTCAGGATTACCTCATTCACGTTGGCCGTTTGCATGAAAATAAACGCCAGGATCGGTTGCTAAAAGCCTACTCCGAAAGCGATATTCAGGCGCCGCTGGTGATTCTGGGTAAAGGCAGCGACGCTATGCTGCTGCGGCTTAAGTCTCTGGCGCAAGATCTGCAAATTACCGATCGGGTGCTGTTCAAAGCATTCAATACTAATCCTTATCCCTATATTCGCCACGCCCGTATGCTGATCTTAAGCTCCGATAGCGAAGGTTTTGGTAATGTGCTGGTGGAGGCGCTTATCTGTGACACGCCGGTGGTCAGCACCCGCTGTCCCGGCGGTCCGGCGGAAATTCTGGACGGCGAGCTTTCCGCGGGGCTGGCGGAGTTGAGCAGCGTTTCGCTGGCGAAAACCATGCGGGCGGTTTATGACCGGCCGCCGGCGATTTCCTCTTCCCGTCTGCAGGCCTACGAGATAACGACGATTTGCCGGCAATATATCGCCTTGGCGCAAAGTGCTTCCTGACGCCGGCGGCGGCGCCAGGCGCTTTTCATCCGATAAAAGACCCATGACGACAATGACACAACCGGAATCCGCAGCGATTAAGCTTAGCGTTATCGTTCCTCTGTATAACGCCGGCACCATGTTTCACACGTTTATGTCTTCCCTGTTGGTGCAAACGCTTACTGACCTGGAAATCATCTTGGTCAACGACGGTTCGACGGATGGTTCGGAAGTGCTGGTGCATGAATACGCCGAGCGCTATGCCCATGTCCGGGTGATTGACCAGGCCAACGGCGGGGTATCGCGCGTGCGCAACGCCGGCCTGGCGACGGCGCGCGGCGTCTATGTCACCTTTCCCGACGCCGACGATATGCTCTATCCCACCCTGTATCAGCGGCTCTTGACGATGGCGGAGCAGGATGACCTGGATGTGGCGCAATGCAACGGCGAGCGTTTTTTTGCCGGCTCGCAGCGGATTAAGACGCTTATTCCCCTTGATCGCCTGAGCTCGACCGGCGTGTTGAGCGGTAGCCAATGGCTGCGCCAGGCGCTGGCCACCCGGCGTTACCTGCATGTGGTATGGCTCGGCATCTATCGCCTGTCGTTGATAAAGCAGTTGGATTTGCGCTTTGAGCCGGGGCTGCATCATCAGGATATACCCTGGACCACCGAGCTGATGTTCAACGCCCGCCGCGGGCGATATACCCAGGACGTGCTGTATCGCTATTACATCCACGATCAATCGATCAGCAACCGCAAACGAACCGGCGTTAAAAACGTCGAATATCAGCGGCATTACTTGCGCATCGCCGAGTTACTTGAAGGCATCAACCGGCGCTATCGCGGCAAAATCCATCTTTACCCTGAGTTTGCGCGGCAGGTGACCCATGAAGCGCTGTCCGTTTGCCATACGGCGCGGCGGATGATCATCAGCGATATTTTCAGCAGCGGCACCCATAAACGCATGATCCAGAATGCGCGCGGCATCCGCCAGTGGTACCAGCTGCTGCTGTGGCTGTGCCGTCTCTACGCTTGGCGCCGGCGGTAACCCGTGCGCCATTACCGCCCTCCGGCGGTATAGCGATAGCCGAACGTCCGGCGCCACAGGCCGCCGGTTTTTTGTTACTCCGTTAGCGCGACGCCTCGCCTCCGGCGGCCGCGTCCTTCCTTCATTATCTGCCCCATAGTCCCTATCCTACGGCATTGAAGGCTTATCCTTTGCCATTTTACCCCGCTACATCCGGCGGATGCCCTCCCGAGGCCTAATAGCTGCCGTTTAACGGCGGATAAGTCGCCTGCGCCCTTTGGCTGCCGCCTAACGGTGGTGGCGCATCGGCCCCTACACCAGAGCCTGTCGATACCGCTCGCAATGATTAATGAGATATTGCGAAGCGCTACCCCACCGCGTAATCCCCGCCTGAGCGCGGACTGGGGCGCCCATCGCCCAGGTTGCCGCGTTTGCCCCCTTCTCTGACTAACGTTTGCTTTATAAATAGATGTTTTAGATACTATTTTTTATACTTATAATTATATTGCTTACAGGAATTTACCGGATAAAGCAGGTGTTCACCCTTGGCGATTCTCATTTCCTGGCCGGTCCTGCTCAGTAATCCACTGTTTGATAGTAAGCGTACGCCCAGCGCCGTCTGTTAATTCCCCATCAAGTTATTGAAGATGATGTCCATTATTTTTTTAATGGGCGCAATTCATGAAACAAACCCCACCAAAACCCTCAAGACGTCGTCCCAATTTCCCGCTGGACTT
>NZ_JBLKSS010000220.1:0-5360 GCF_047607725.1 Sodalis sp. (in: enterobacteria)
CACTCAAACCGGGATGGAAATAAAAGTTATTAAAATCAATACAATGTGAAAATGCAATGAGCATAAGCGTGTAACGTAGGTTTACTGTCTCATACAACAAACCCACCAATAATTCAAGACGTCCTCCACGGGGCGCTTACCCGGCGCACAAGGTCAGAACGACGCAGGACAACGCGGCGGCTCGCTCTATGGCACGGCGTCAATCCGCCTTCTGCCGATCTGTCGCGGTATCGCGGCGCGGTTTAATCCACCAAGCGGCGCGACGCCGCATGCGGCAACGCTGTCTTACGCGCTCAGCAGCGACAGCTTGCGGCAGTCGATAGCGCCGTCAAGCACGCTCAGCGCCGTGACGTCGCAGCCGGCAACGCGGTCTCATGCCCAGAGTCACAGGCCGCGACGGCGTGTGCTGCGGCGCACGCTGGCCGGCGTGCTGTTGCTCTGCGCCACACAGGCCGCCGCCGAAGATGTGTTGACCGCGCGACTAACGGTGTTTATGCAGCGCCAGTTTAGTCCGGCGCCGCTGTCGCTGCGGGTGCAGGTGGTGACGCCCGCCGAACGGCGGCTAACCTGCGCGGAGCCGCTTTTTTCCCTGCCTTCGCGTACCCGCGTGATGGGCAACTCAGTCTGCGCATGGTATGTGGCGGCCAGACGCGTTACCTGCAGGTAGCGGTGCAGGTGACCGACCGCTATCTGGCGGCGGCGCGGCCCATTGCGGCGCGCCTGGCTCATCCGCTCGGGACAAAGGGTAACCGTCATCGCCGGCGACGACGGGTTCGCGCTGCACAGTGCGGGCAAAGCGCTGGGCAACGGCGCCGCCAACGACACCATCAAGGTAAAAATGGATTCCGGGCAACAGGTCAGCGGCACGGTCATCACCGCCGGACAGGTACGCGTTGTATTATAAATGATTAAAGTTTTCGCGCCCGGGGCCGATAGCTGGATAATAGTGCCGTTTCAGTCACCGAACTCAACGTAAGCGAGGCTTGTATGAGTATTGAGAGTAGCCGTCCTGTTCAATCCCTGGCACCGCTGCAGAACATCGACGGCAATACCGTTCAGGCACAGAAAAACAAGACTGCCGCCAGCACCGACAATCAAGAGAATAAAAGCACCGTCAGCCTGAGCGACACGCTGGATCAGCTGCAAAAACAAGACGGTCAGGATATCGATGTCGCCAAGGTCGAGCGTATCAAAGACGCCATCCGTGACGGCTCCCTCACCATGGATAGCGGTAAAATCGCCGATGCGCTGATTAGCCAGGCGCAATTGATGTTGGATGAATAAGCAATGAAGACGTTGGAAACACTGCTGGCCGCCATGGCCGAACTGCTGAACAAACTGGAGGCTACCCTTGCCCAAGAGCAGCAGTTATTAAGCGCCGGCCAGGTCAATGCGCCGCTGCTGCACCACACCACTGAAACCAAAGATGAGCAGCTCAGCACGCTGCAGCACATGAATCATCAGCGCCAATTGCTGGAGCAGGAGACAGGAGACAGGATTGCAGGCGCCCTATGAAAGCGATGCAGGGCTTCAGGCCGACTGGGAAACTATCGTGAACCACACCCGCGCGCTGCAGCAGCGCAACGGGCTGCTGCTGGATGTGCATCTCAAACTGAATCAACGCGGCTTGTCCACCATGACCGAGCAGCGCAGCTTGAGCAGAATGTACGACCCCACGGGGCATGCCAGCGCTCAGGCGCTGCTCGGTCCCAAATTCAGCGTGTAACGGCACGCGGCGGGTTGCGACATTCAGCGGGCCGCGACGCCGGCCGGCGCACTGGCCTTGGTACTCCGATAGTTTATCAATTACCGATAGCGAAGCAGGCGCACCGGCGGCACGACCGCCCCGCGTCCCGGCCATTGCAGCCACAGCGTCGCCGGATTACCGGCGAGCTTCCCCGCCAGCGACAGGTTGCGGCCCGCCAATCCATCGGGAAAGAAACACCGTTCCCCCAGGCATATCGCCAGCCGCACGCCCGACGGCAACGGCCGCTCGTTCTCAATATGCCAGTTAATGGAGGTCACCACCGCATCCGCCGGGGGTAAATTCAGCGGGCGCAGGGGCGGACTGGCGACGGCGCCGCCGCGCTGGCTGAGTATCAGTTGCGTGCCGCTACCCTGCCAGGCGCCGTCCGCCGCGGGCGCTATCGCCAGCAGCGCCATGAGCCACCACGCCGGCCCGCACGCCCAACGCCACAGGCCCATTATTCCTGACCGCCAATCACGGCGGTCATGCGTAAACGCCGTTCATCGCTGATTTCCTGCGTGGAAAGCACCGCGGACTGCGCCTGAGCCAGCAACCTGTCCGCCATACCCGGCTCCATCCCGCCGCCATTTTGCAGCGCCTGTAGCAACACGCGTTCCAGCGTGACGTCCAGACCAATCACCTGGATCTCTTCGCTGTCTTGGAAATAGTGCTGGGTTATAGCGCGGCCCAGCGCAACGCGCACAATCTGGGTCAGATCGGCGCGTCTTTTTTCACCGGCGCATGTTCAATCAGCACTTCGATAATGGTGCGCATGTCGCGAATGGGGATATTTTCAGCCAGCAGGTTGCGCAGCACTTTCTGGAACTGCGTGAGCGGCAGGGTGGCCGGGATAAAGTCCTCGGTCAACTTGGGCATCTCCTGCGTGACGCGTTCCAGCAGTTGCTGCGTTTCCGGCCGACCCAGCAAATCGCTGGCGTATTTGCCAATCAGGTGGTTTAAATGGGTCGCCACCACGCTGCGGGCTTCCACCACGGTATAGCCCTGAATCTGCGCCCGCTCTTTCAGAGCGCTATCAATCCACACCGCCGGCAGGCCGAAGGCCGGGTCGCGGGTCACATCGCCGACCAAGGCGCCTTCCGCATTGCCGGGGTTGATCGCCATCCAACGGCCGGGAAAGGCTTCGCCGCGGCCGATTTCCACGCCCTTGAGCAGAATGCGGTACGCCGCCGGCTGCATCCAGATTATCGCGAATATGCACCACCGGCGGCAGAAAACCCATTTCCTGGGCGAATTTCTTGCGGATACTGCGGATGCGGCCCAGCAATTCGCCGTTTTGCAGCGCGTCCACCATCGGAATTAACCGGTAGCCCACCTCAATGCCCAGCGGATCTTCCAATTGCACGTCGCGCCAGCTGGCTTCCGTCAGCTGTGGACTGTCCTCGCGTCGGGCCACCGGCGCATCTAGCCATCCCTTGAGCGACCAGGCCAAGCCAAGCAACAGCGCGGTAAACAACAAAAAGACCAGGTTGGGCATCCCGGGCACCAGCCCTAACAGGCCGAGCACACCAGCGGCGAGCAGCATCACCTGCGGTTTATTGAACAGCTGATCGACCATTTGCTGGCCGACATCCTGATGGGTACCGACGCGGGTGACGATCACGCCGGCGGCGGTCGAGATCACCAGCGCCGGGATTTGAGCCAGCAGGCCGTCGCCGATGGTCAACAGGGTATAGCTTTGCGCGGCCTGGCCCAGCGCCATATCATACTGCAACAGTCCGACCATCAAGCCGCCGACGATGTTGATGACCATAATCAAAATGCCGGCAATGGCGTCGCCGCGCACGAATTTGCTGGCGCCGTCCATGGAACCATAGAAGTCGGCTTCCTGGATCACCTCGCTGCGACGGCTTTTCGCCTCATCTTCGCCGATAAGACCGGCGTTAAGATCCGCGTCGATGGCCATTTGTTTGCCGGGCATACCGTCAAGCACAAAGCGCACGCCCACTTCGGCGAGACGCCCCGCCCCCTTGGTGATGACCGTAAAATTGATCACCACCAAAATAACGAACACCACGATACCGATGGCGAAATTGCCGCCGACCAGGAAATGGCCGAAGGCCTCCACGACTCTTCCCGCCGCATCAGCGCCGGTGTGGTCCTGCAGCAGGATGATGCGCGTGGAGGCAACGTTCAGCGACAGGCGCAACAGGGTGGAAAACAGCAGCAGGCTGGGAAAAGCGGCAAAATCCAACGTGCGGCGGGTAAACATCGGCAGCGGCAGAACCATCATCGACAAGATCATCAAGATCAACACCGGTCCCGTCAGGATCTGCCACTGACAGGCGTTCATATTGGTAGGTAAGCGCAGCAGCGCGGCCAGATTAGCCATATCACTCTTTCTCAGGATCAAAATCCAGCGCGACAGGCACTGGTAAATCGACGGGTTTCTTCGGCATCCCACCCCCTTGACGCTGCCAGCGTCGCAGCTGGTAAACCCAGGCCAGCACCTCGGCCACCGCCGCGTACAGCGCGGTGGGAATGGTCTGGCCTATTTCGCTATGGCGGTACAATGCGCGAGCGAGCGGCGGCGCCTCCAGCGGCGGAATGCGGTGCTCCGCCGCCACCGCGCGGATACGCAAAGCGATTTCGCCGACGCCTTTGGCCAGCACTTCCGACGCGCTGCGTTTACCGTCCTCATAGCGCCGCGCCACCGCAAAATGGGTGGGGTTGGTAATCACCACATCCGCCTTGGGCACATCGGCCATCATACGGCGCCGGGCCATGGCCCGCTGCTGCTGGCGGATGCGACTTTTCACCTGAGGGTCGCCTTCCTGATTCTTAAACTCATCGCGGATATCCTGACGGCTCATGCGCAATTTTTTCAGATGGCTCCAGAGTTGCCAGAACACGTCGAAGCCGACAATAGGACTGAGGCCGACGATGATAAACAGCATACAGGCGGTGATAATTCGCATTGCATCGCCCAGCGCCGGCACGGCGGGTTCCATGACCAAGTGCAACATATGCGGCCAGTTGAGCCATAAAAAGCCGTCGGTGATGCAGCCGAATACCACCGCCTTCAGTATCGCCTTGAACAGTTCCGCCAATACCTGCGACGAAAACATCCGCTTCAGGCCACTGAGCGGATTGAGTTTTTTGATATCAAATTTGATTAACGACGGATTAAAGGTGATCCCTCCCAGCAACATCGGCGCGCCGAGGGCCACCAGGATTAAACCGGCGAACAGCGGCACCAGCGCCAGGACGGTCTGGCTGAGCAACGGCGCGGCAGTGCTCAGACTCTGACGATCGTTACCAATCAGGCCGTGGTCAAAATGCAGGCCCTGGGCGAGCATCGCCGCCAGCTGACGGGCAAGGTATGCGCCGTCCAGCCAGAGCATGGTGCAGTCCACCAGCTGCTGATTCCGGTCACGCCCGATCACTGATTCCGGTCGCCCGATCAGCGATTCCGATTCTGTCCGATCGCTCATCTTCTGTTCCGCCATACTCTGGAGACTTTTAGCTTCCGGGGGTATGGCATGGCACGTAAAAAGAAGAACGCGAKAACATAAATATGCATCTATATTAATGTATTACGCATGAAATTTGAGCAGCATCGCTCGAATCGCAGCAGCGCTCGGCATCGGCTGTA
>NZ_JBLKSS010000221.1:0-5206 GCF_047607725.1 Sodalis sp. (in: enterobacteria)
CAGAGTATGGCGGAACAGAAGATGAGCGATCGGACAGAATCGGAATCGCTGATCGGGCGACCGGAATCAGTGATCGGATGAAATCAGAATCAGTGATCGGGCGTGACCGGAATCAGTGATCGGACGTGACCGGAACCAGCAATAGCTTGAGGCAAAAAGTATATTTTTGACCTTTTCTTTTGCCACCACGTCAAATAGCTTACGTGTCGCAACCACATTGACTTCGTTACAAATTTCCTTGTCAAAAGAGCACGCCGGATTACCGACAATCCCGGCCAGATGAACAATTTTGTCAATATTGCCGACCGCCTTTCGGAGATGCGCGGTAACTTGTATGTCCCCTTGTTGCATCTCGAAATGGCTTAACCCATAAAAGGGGCGTAACCCGGACATACCGAAGGTACCATTATCAATAACACGAACCCTATGTCTCTGAAAAAGAAGGAGTTCAACCAAGTGTGTACCAATATAGCCCGCTCCGCCTGTAACGAGAATCCTTTCCATATTCCTTTCTCCCTGTACATTGGTTTACCAACCCTGCCTGCGTTGGCAGCGATATCCACTGTCTATACGGCTAACATGCGTAAAATCTTTATTCATATATGATATCAATAAAATTTATATAATTAGGTAATTTTAAATTCTGCGGTCAAGTAAGAAATAATAAACCTTTTATTATTTTATATCATTATAGCATGTCATGTTTACGTTGATATGTGATGCGCTTCTTATTTTTAATTAAGCAATAACCTTTTTTGTACATTTTTATCTTTATTACTAAAACACGTAAATTCATGGCAATTTATTTATTAGGATTATTATTGATTTCACTACAACATAAAACGCCTCTATTTATACAGCAAGGAGAATGGGGATCGCGTTTTCAGCGTCTCATTTCTCTGTTCATAAGTGTGAGCTGATGCGCTTTTGCTGGCTTAAGGCAACGGGTTTTTTTGGCGGAAATTCATCACCTCATCGATTAAAAGAAATCGTGATAACTCGCTCTTGGCAGGGCAAGATGATGGCCATGTCATGACGCATAGCCCCTCTTGAGAACGTTTAGTCCTGTCTTCACCTCAGGGCTAGCGTCATCAATAGCCCTAGCAAACTTGCCTGCGAACGCGGCGCCATTCGAGTCGAGACCGAAACAAGGATTTGCAGCGGTAGCATGGGAGGATGTTGGCAAAAAAAACAGCAAGTCATCATGACTTGCTGTTGTCTTTTACGACCTTGCCTGGCTATCGCGCAACAAGACCTTTGAGAATATGGTCGGCGAGAGAGGATTCGAACCTCCGACCCACTGGTCCCAAACCAGTTGCGCTACCAAGCTGCGCTACTCGCCGAGGTGATACGCCGCGTATGCCCCCGGAACAGACTCAAACGGGGTGCCAACGGGCAGGTAATGCTGACTGTTCAAGGATGTGGTGCGAAGAGAGGGACTTGAACCCTCACGTCCGTTAAGACACTAACACCTGAAGCTAGCGCGTCTACCAATTCCGCCACCTTCGCATGCCCACTGATAATGGGGTGACTGATGGGACTCGAACCCACGACAACTGGAATCACAATCCAGGGCTCTACCAACTGAGCTACAATCACCATTACTGATTACTATCGCAACGCGGCATAGGACTTACCACGGCTCTGCGCACAAACGTGATGGTGCGCCCGACAGGATTCGAACCTGAGACCTCTGCCTCCGGAGGGCAGCGCTCTATCCAGCTGAGCTACGGGCGCGTAGCGCCGTTGCGGATAGTACGGATTTACACGCCGGCTGTCTAGTGGTTTTTCAAAGAAATGATGCGTTTGGTTACCTTTTGCTCACTTGAGTCGCCGCCATGCCCTTCCCCCTTCGCCCGCTATAGGCGTCCGCTGATATGATAGCCCAGGTAACGCAAAAGTTTAAGCTGACGCTGCAGGCGCGACGGCTGGCTTAACAGCCGGTAAAGCCACTCCAGCCCCAAATCCTGCCACACCTTGGGCGCGCGCTTGACGTGGCCGGTAAACACGTCATAAGTGCCCCCTACGCCCATATATAGCGCTGCAGGATGTACCCGCCGACATGCCTGCATCAGTTGTTCCTGGCGCGGCGATCCCATGGCAACGGTGACGATAGCGGCCCCGCTGGCGCGGATGCGTTCTATCAGCGCCGGTTGCGCGTCGGCGGTGAAATAGCCATCTTGCCGGCCGACTATATTCACATTCCAGCGCGCGCACAGCTGCGCTTCGGTCTGCATCAGCACCACCGGACGGCCGCCCAGCAAAAATACCGGCACGCCTTCCCTGCCGGCGCGCGCCATGAGATCTTCCCATAAATCCGCGCCCGCGATACGGCTTACCTCGGCATGGTGATATTTGCGGCGAATGGAGCGTACGATGCTGATGCCGTCGGCATACTTATATTCCGCCTCGTCAAGCAGCTGTTTCAGCGCCGCATCCCGCTCGGCGCTCAGGACTTTCTCGGCGTTAATCGCCACCAGGGTACCGGTTTTGAGCCGTCCGCCGGCAAAAAGATAATCGATAAATTCCGTCTGATCGCGAACCCCCCAGAGGGTCAGGCCGCGGATTTGATAATGGGGAACCCCGTCGTTATTAGGCATTATATTCTTCCCATGGGGGTAATCGGTTACGGCATGGCGCGGTGGTCGTTCAATCTGGCGCTGCGCGGCCGTATTAGCCCCGCATGCCGGAACAGCAAGAACAGCAGTTTGGCTGAGATTAAACACAGCCCGAACACCAGGCAGAAAAACACCACCCGTGATACAAACGCATCCAATCCTTCACGCGCCAGGACTATCATGTTGAATACCGCGCCAAAGCAAAAGGATTGCAAGAGCGAGGCGCGGTAGCGATCGCCCGCTGCCGTTCCGCGCTCATAGAGCGTGTCGAACCCCTTGATGATAAGCCCGACTACGACAGCGCCCAGCGGGATGAAACCGACGCCGCCCATCACGATGAGCGAACCGATAAGCGTGGGTGAAATCGCCAGGCCAGAATAGTTGTTCAGCACTTCCCAGGTAAAATAATTCGCCGTATTCAGCACCAGCGAAGGCCGATCCGGCCACAGCCAGCCGGGAATGAAGACGTAAAAATCACGTACAATAGGTGCTAGTCCCTGAAAATCTATGTGCCCATAGTTTTGCAGTAGCAGCGCCAGATTTTCCCAGGGCGAGAAGGTATCGCGCGTTAAATAGAGAAAAGTATAGAACGCTTCATCGCCGCTGACATTCAGCCCGTAGCGTTTCAGCGCCAGCCAGAACATGCCCGCGATCGCCACTACGCCGGCGCCCGCCAGCATCCACAAGGTGATCCAGCCGGGCTGGATACCGATGAACAAAAACAGCGCGAAGGCAATAATAATATTGGCGCGCGTGCCGCCCACCACGATATAGGTAAAAATACCGAAGGCGACCGTGGCGATAAGAAAGATTGTCCAGCTGCGCCGGGTAGGGTTCAGGAAATAGATCAGCAGCATCGCGGGGATGAAGAAATAAAAGAAACGCTTTAGCGCGACGCCGGAGACATCGCTGGAGAAGATCTGGCTATAGGCATGCAACCGGAACAGCAAAAAGCCGTTATGGATGAAAAACACCATCACCGTTGCTACGGCGATAAGCGCCAGCAGCAGCCACAGCAAATGGATCTCGGTATGGCTGATGCGGAACCAGGGCGGCCGCGGGCGGGCGAACAGCCGGGTTTTGTAGCTGACATAGTAGATGCCATAGAAGGCGGTCGCCGCCAACAGCGATTCCAGCAGGTTTTCCACCGGCACCACCTCGACGCCATAGCGGAACACCAGCAGGCAAGTAAAGGGAAAGCCGAGATAGAACGTCTACAGGTATAACACCGAGAAGAAAACATTAAAATTAAACCTGACCCGCCGGAATTCCCGGTAGGTCAGCGACAGTGCCAACGCCAACGATAGCAAATAGACCACCAGCAAGCCGCCAAACTGCGCCAGCGTCATAGCGGTACCCCCGCGGCAATAGACAACGCCTGACGCCAGCCCTGCAGGATATTCGGGTAGAAAAAGGCGATACGTGCCGGATCCTGCGCCAGCATGCGCCGCTGTGTTTCGTGGATAAGGGCGGGGTCGAGCGAGTCATCGTCATACAGCACCGGCACCTGCTGCGCGACCAAATCCTGGCAAAACGGGTTGTGCCGGCTAAGTACGAATGGCAGGCCCAGCTGGATCAGCAGGCTCAGCGTGCCGATGCTCTGCTGGCGCTGGAAGAGGAAATAGCCGGCGTCGCATTCCAGCAACAGCGCGAGATAATCGTTAAAGGCCAGCTGTTCGGTGAGGATCAGCCCCTGTCCCTCGGGGAAGCAGCGCTCACCTTCCGTGCGCACCGTGGCGATATAGGCATCGTTGCCGGCGGGATAGCCCATTGGCACGATGATCTTGACCGCGCTGCCGAATTGATGATGGATGGCGCGCAGCGCCTGGTAATGGCGGTTGGAGGGATCCCCTGAATCCCCCACCAGCAGCGTGAGCGGCCGATTGCCTGCCTCCGCTGACGCCACCCGCACGATATCCGCCGTCAGCCGGGTAGGGAAATAGAGCAGCGAAGCCGGCACCGACGGATGCCGCTGGCGATAACAGGCCAGATCGCCGCGGGTCGCGAATACATGGCCGACCCGCCCCTGGGCGCGGCGGCGCAGCAGATAGAACAGCCGGTGGCGCTGGCGGCGCGATTCCTCATACAGATCCGCCCCCCACACGTGCCAGCTTATACGCGCAGGGCGGATTTTGCCCGCCAGCATCGCCAGCCAGAGCGAGGGGTTAAATTGGCCGTGCAGAAAATAACGTTCGTCCGGCGCCGCGGCGGCGCGGCGCACCAGCGCTTTGGTCAGTGCCCGCTTACTGTCGAAACGCTCGATATCCAGCTGACCGCAGCCGGAAAATGGCGCGCCGTCCGGGGCGACCACCATAAATCGCCGGGCCTGCGCCGGCGGGCAGATTGCCGCCAGCGTATCATTGAAGAAACGCAGCACCGTCAGATTATGATGGGGGATATCGGATCCCAGCACATGTATCAAATTGCTCATTTTTTCCTGAGATAAAGGTAAGCGCCCCGTGGAGGACGTCTTGAATTATTGGTGGGTTTGTTGTATGGCCCGGTAAGAATATGTTCAACTACGATGCCTAGTGAACCCGCATCCTATAAGGGACGGCTGTCAGATCATGGATAATCCGGCGATGATA
>NZ_JBLKSS010000222.1:0-5192 GCF_047607725.1 Sodalis sp. (in: enterobacteria)
CAGATTGCCGGCCAGCCGTAACCGGGCACCGGTGAACTCAATGTCGCAAGTAACGGGTTCGGCAGAGGGTAAAGGAGAACGTAAGGGTGATGGTTCGGCGGTGAGTGTAACCGCCAGTAGCTCAGCCTGCTGTGTAGTGGAGATTTTAGGTTGGACACCGAACTTGCCCTGACGGTAGAGCTGGCGCCAGTTGAACAGCAAATTGTCATTGATACCGTTATCCCGTGCCAACTTGGCAATGGATACGTCGGGCTGGAGCGCCTGCTCAACCAGCTTAATGTTAAAGTCCAGCGGGAAATTGGGACGACGTCTTGAGGGTTTTGGTGGGGTTTGTTTCATGAATTKCGCCCATTAAAAAAATAATGGACATCATCTTCAATAACTTGATGGGGAATTAACAGACGGCGCTGGGCGTACGCTTACGATTGTGGTGGCCTTCGCGACGCTGGCGATACATTACATCTGGGGTGACGCCTCGCGGCCGTTTTGGAGTCTGGCGCCGTTTCTCGACAAGCGCGATCAGCTTTTGCCGATCTTGATCGCCGCCGCCGCCGTGGCCTGTTATTCCTTCCTGGGATTCGATGCCATTACCACCCTGGCCGGCGAAACGCTCGATTCTCAGTGCAGCATCCCGCACGCGATGATAATGCTTATCACCCTTAGTGGCGGCATTCTCTTTATCGTCGTTGCCTGGTGCGTGCAGTTGGCCCATCCCGGCGCGACGTTTCAGAACGCCCATTCCTGCGCGGCGTTTGAAATTGCCGGTAATATCGGTGGCGATGTATTCGTCACGCTGTTTATGATAGGACTGGTATTCGGCCAGTTCTCCTCTGGTATCTCCGCCCAGGCCAGCACCAGCCGGATGCTTTACAGCCTGGGCTGCGACGGCGTGCTGCCCCGCCTGCTCGGACGGGCTAGGCCGTTTTACCACGCCGGTGAACGCCATTGCGCTGTGCGCGACGGTCGCGCTGCTGGCGCTGATGATGAACGTGACCACTTCCACCTCGTTTATCAACTTCGGCGCCTTTCTGGCGTTTACCTTGGTCAATTTATCGGTCATTGGCCACTATTATCTGCTGTTAAAGCGCCGCGGCGGCTGGGACGCGCTACGTTATCTGGTGGCTCCGGCGCTCAGCGCCCTGTCCTCTTTATGGCTGCTGATAAGTTTGGATCGCACCGCCATCATGCTCGGTTCCGCCTGACTGGCGCTGGGCGCGCTGCGCCTGCTGTGGCTGCGCTTGGGCAACAAACGGCTGGCGCTGCATGCGGGCGGGGACCCGGAGTAACCGGCCGTCGACCCTGCCCTGCGCCGATGGTGAGGGCCGATGGCGGCGCGGCAACGGCGCGTGCCCCCTTCAGCGGGCCGCGCCGGAAATGTTAGACTGGCCGCCCGTCATCGCTCAACGACAGAGAAACAGTATGAATGAAACCACGTTGTCTGCCATCGCCATTGCCCGCGACCGGTTCACCGGCCAGATCGTGCGCGACCTGCACTTTTCGGGCTGTGATTTTTCCCGAGCCGATCTGACCGACAGCCAGTTTCTGAACTGCCGTTTTTATGATGATGATATCCACAGCGACTGCAATTCCAGCCACGCGCTGCTGCGTGACGCCAGCTTTGTCGGCTGCGATTTATCACTGGCGGATTTCCGCTATGCCGACGCGCTCGGCCTGGAAATTCGCGAATGCAAAGTCCAGGGCGCGGATTTTCGCGATGCCAATTTTATGAACAGCCTTGGCCGGCGCCGGTTCTTCTGCCGCGCTTACATCACTAAAAGCAATCTGAGTTACTGCAATTTCAGCCGGCAGACGCTGGAAAAATGCGAATTGATGAGCAACCGCTGGCGCGGTGCTGACCGGCGCTAATTTTCGCGGCTCTGATCTTTCGGGGGGCGAGCTGAACCAGATAGACTGGCAGACGGCTGATTTCACCCATTGCGATCTGACCAATGCCGACCTGGGCTGCCTCGATATCCGCCGGGTGAACCTGGAGGGGGTCAAGCTGGAGAGCTGGCAGTTGGCCGACCTTGGCGCACCAGCTTGGCATTCTGGTGGTGGATGCGCCCTGAAACGGCGCCGTCGCCTTCGGTGACGGCAATACCCTGCTCCTCCTCGCCGTCATCACAAAGGCCGCCGTCGGACGCCTTAGACGGCGGCAATAACGCGCTCCTCCCCGTCGCCGACACAGGGCGGCGGCCGGCTCAGTTAGCTTTCACCACCGGCAGATCCGCGACACGCGTGGTATAGGCCGGCGACAGCATCTGCCGCTTCATCTGCCAACCGCGCTGTATCCCCTGTCCGGCAAACCACACTTTGCCCCTGCCGGAGTGATTGATCTCATCCAGCGCCGCCATCAGCACCTCGCTATTGGCGCGGGGCTGGTGGTCATCGAACAGGGGTAATTGCGCCACGTTCTTGCTATAAAAGTCACCCAGCATCACGCCGGCCTTCTGATAGCGCAGCCCCGGTACGAAAATACGATCCAGACAGTCGGTGGCCAGATTAACGATATCGCGGGTATCAAAGGTAGGAACGGGCAGTTTGCCGCTGGCCTGATTGCCGTAATACACCTCTCCCGGCGTGTGGGGGCTGGTTTTAATGAATACCGCCACCATGCGGCAATATTGCCGCTCGGCGCGCAGCTTTTCCGCGGCGCGCTCGGTGTAGGCGCAAACCGCTTCGCGCAGCGCGATATAGTCGCTCACCCGCTCGCCGAAGGAGCGGGAATTGACAATCTGCTGCTTGACCGGCGCAAACTCCTCCAGCGCCAGACAAGACTCGCCGCGCAGTTCGCGCACGGTGCGTTCCAGCACCACGTTAAAATGTTTGCGAATAAAGGCGCTATGGCTGTCCGCCAGCTGGAGCGCAGTATTGATGCCCAACGCATTCAGCGCTTTGCCGATGCGCCGCCCCACTCCCCACACCTCATCCACCGGCACCAGCGCCATCAGTTTGCGCTGCCGCTCGCGGGAGGAAAGATCCACCACACCGCCGGTTTTATGCCAGGTTTTGGCGGCATGGTTGGCGAGCTTCGCCAGGGTTTTCGTCGGCGCGATGCCGATGCCGACATGGAGGTTAGTCCATTGATGAACCCGCCGCTTGACGCTGTGGCCGAAGGCCGTGAGATCAACGCAGCGATCAACGCCGGCCAGTTTCATGAAGGCTTCATCAATGGAGTAAATCTCCACCGCCGGCGCCATATCTTCCAAGATGGACATCACCCTGTGGGACATATCGGCATACAGCGCGTAGTTACTGGAGAAGACGGCAATGCGGTGACGCCGGCATAATTCGCGCATCTGGAAGTACGGCACGCCCATTTTGATGCAGAGCCGTTTAGCCTCGGCGGAGCGGGCGATCACGCAACCGTCATTATTGCTTAATACCACCACCGGCGTCCCGCGCAAATCAGGCCGGAAAACCGTTTCACAGGATGCATAGAAGGAATTGACATCCGCTAGCGCAAACATGATCAGGGTGCCGAATGAATAATAAAGGTCACAACGCCGAAAATTTCGATATTGTCCTCATCCCGAATCGGTATTGGCCGATAAGCGGGGTTCATCGGGATTAAACGCGACACCGGGGTAAGCTGCAGCTGTTTGACGGTAAACTCGCCCCCTACCGATGCGATAACAATTTGCCCGTGGCGGGCGGTAATAGAACAATCCACCACCAGCATATCCTCTTCATTAATAAACCCTTCTATCATCGAATCGCCGGTGACGCGCACAAAATAGGTGGCGGCCGGATGACTAACGCAGAGTTGGTTAAGATCAATACGGTTCTCAATATAATCCTGCGCCGGGCTGGGGAAGCCGGCCGGCACTCGTTCGACAAACAGGGAAAGCGGCATAATGCCGGCGGCATCATCTGCGCGAAAAAAGAGCATACTTCATGACTCCGAATGTTTCTTTACTGTGTTTTCATACAGTGTAAACATGGAGTATTAGACTTGTGAAGCGAAGCCGGAGCGACAAACGGTAGGTGCTTGAAGCGGCGAAAATTATAATTTTATTGCCGCAAGCGGTCACGACAATAAAAGGCGCAATGCGCCGGAATAGCTGTTAATCCAGCGCATAATCACTCACGGCGATTATTGTAAACGCAGCGGTACAGGACAAGAAAAAGCGGGGTTAAAAGAAGCGCGGATAAATTCTTTTTCACGCCCTCTCTCCGGAAAAAAGAGAGACGAGCGCACATCCGGCAGAAGGAATTGATTATGATTATTTTACTATTGTGCCGACTCGCCGTTCACCGTATAGATTAAAATTCCCCAGCAGATAATACCGCTTTGTACGGTATCGTCATCCGGCCACTGCAGGATGTCGTCCGGCGCGTCAAGATTTTCCAGGTATTTCTCCGGCCGCTGCCGCCGCAAGGAGAGATCTTCGCCGGTTTGGATGACCACAATACTGCCGTCCCGCGACTCCGCAGCCGGGTCGACCACCAGTAGCGCGCCGGCGCGGATGCCGCAGGTGACGCTCGCCTCGCAGGCGCGCATCAAATAGGTGGCGTTTGCTTCGCCATAGTAGAGGGTCTCCAGCAGAACCCGATGTCCGTTATTCGCCAGGGTAGAAGGACGTTCATTCATCGCGMCCGCCTTGTTGGTTATGTATATATATATATATATATAGGCTAGTATAAACGGCGGACCCTGTGAAGTAAGTGAGCACTTGCAACCAATGTAGTTCGGACAAATTCGTTCCCACATGCCCAAAATTCCCGCCGGCGCCGCATTTTCGCCGCCAATGCCGGCGATAAGCGGTATATGACGAAAGTAAGACAAGAAAACAATAGGCGCCAGGCAGTGGGCGTTGGAGGTTGGCGGCAGACAAAGGATAACGGCGGACAATCGCCGGCCCGGGTGATCGGCTGCAATAGAGGTACAATTCATAGCTCAACAGTAAATTCCTCTCCAACGTGGCCTCATCGCCGTAGATGATATCCACGATAGCCTCCCCCACCTCTTCAGCGTTGCGTGCGACCCCGAGCCGAGCCGCATAATTCGCCGACATCGCGACGGCAAACTGGCTAAACGCGTCTTTAAGGTAAGCGCCCCGTGGAAGACGTCTTGAATTATTGGTGGGTTTGTTGTATGAGACAGTAAACCTACGTTACACGCTTATGCTCATTGCATTTTCACATTGTATTGATTTTAATAAATTTTATTTTCATCCCAGTTTGAGTGA
>NZ_JBLKSS010000223.1:0-5109 GCF_047607725.1 Sodalis sp. (in: enterobacteria)
CCGGGCGGCGCTGATGTATACGCTGATCGGCAGTTGCAAACTGAACGGCGTGGCGCCGGAAGCGTATCTGCGCCATGTGCTGGCGATTATCGCGGATCATCCCATCAACAAAATCAAAGAGCTCCTGCCGTGGAACCTCACTATCCCTGCTGAATAACTGTCAATACGGCGCTGGGCGTACGCTTACGTGCTGCACGCCATCCAGCGTACGCCCTGGTATGCCAAACGGCGTTCTTATCGGGTGCTGTTCTGGCGTGAAATCACCCCGCTGGCGGTACCGATTTTTTTCGAGAACCTGTGCGTGCTGCTGATGGGGGTACTAAGTACCTTTCTGGTCAGTTGGCTTGGAAAAAAGGCGATGGCCGGCGTCGGTCTGGCGGACAGTTTCAATATGGTGATCATCGCCTTTTTCGCCGCGGTGGATCTTGGGACCACGGTGGTGGTGGCTTTTAGTCTGGGCAAGCGCAATCCGGAGCGCGCCCGCGCCACCGCTCGCCAGTCTCTCGCGCTCATGACCGTGCTGTCGGTGCTGATGGCGGTGGTCATCCAGTTTTACGACCACAACATTATCAATGTCATCGCCGGAAACGCTACGCCGGAAGTCAAAGCGCTGGCCCTGAGCTATCTGCACATCAGCGTCTGGAGCTATCCTGCCGCCATTGCGCTTATCGGCAGCGGCGCGTTGCGCGGCGCCGGCAATACCAAGATACCGATGCTTATCAACGGCGGCATGAATATTC
Source organism: Sodalis sp. (in: enterobacteria) (assembly GCF_047607725.1). Lineage (GTDB taxonomy): Bacteria > Pseudomonadota > Gammaproteobacteria > Enterobacterales > Enterobacteriaceae > JBLKSS01. The sequence continues at coordinate 741 of NZ_JBLKSS010000223.1, forward strand.
TCAATATCATGATTACCTCGGTGCTGATTTATGGCGTGTTTTCCTGGCATGGCTTGGGCTTTATCGGCGCCGGGCTGGGCCTGACCATCTCGCGATATATCGGCGCGGCGGCGGTTATCTACGTGCTCATGACGGGTTTCAATCCGGCGCTCAAAATTTCTTTGAAGAGCTATTTCAGCCGACTGAACACCAATATCCTGATGGAAGTGCTGGGCATTGGCGTCCCCGCCAGTATCGAGTCGGTCCTGTTCAACGGCGGCAAGCTGCTGACCCAGGTATTTGTGGCGGGGATGGGAACCAGCGTCATCGCCGGCAACTTTATTGCCTTTTCCATCGTCTCGCTGATCAATCTGCCCGGTAACACGCTCGGTTCGGCATCGACCATTATTGTCGGCACCCGGCTCGGTAAACGCCAAATCAGCCAGGCGGAGCGCCAGCTGAAACATATCTTCTGGCTCTCCACGTTGGGATTGTGTGCGCTGGCGCTGCTGTCGGCGCCGTTCGCCGGCCTGCTCGCCGCGTTCTACACCAATGAAGCGGACGTTATCTCGGTCGTGAAAATGCTGGTGTGGCTCAATGCAGCGTTCATGCCGCTTTGGGCGGCTTCATGGGTACTGCCCGCCGGGTTGAAGGGCGCGCGTGATGCGCGTTTCACCATGTGGGTCTCGCTGCTGGGAATGTGGGGCTGCCGTATTGTCGCCTTGTCGCCGGCTACGCGCTGGGCATCATGTTGGGCATGGGCGTGGCCGGTATCTGGCTCGGCATGTTCCTTGACTAGCTGGTTCGGGGCCTGCTGTTCTATTGGCGACTGACCAGCGGCCGCTGGCTGAAGAAGTACTCCAGGATCCGGCCGACGCCCGACGAGAGCGCCGCTGTTCCACCCGCACGGCGGGCATAGCGACGCTAGGCGCTAACGAGCCGCCGTATAGGCGTCGTTACGTGTAACGCCTTGTGTCAACGCATCGCCCGGTAGGCGGTATTCACTTTCCATAAATAGCGCGGCGCCTGCGGCGCGGGATGTTTGCGCTGCACATGCTGGTAGAATTGCTGCGGCGTCATGGCATTAATCTGGGCAACGGCGGCGTCGCGGTTGGCGGAAAAGGTGCGCAGCAGGGCGCCGACGCCATTGACATACGCCACCGTCAGCGCATAGCGCCGGGTTTCCGGGTTGCTAATGCCCGCTAGTTGTTTCTGCAACAAGGATAAATACGCGGTACCGAGGTCGATATTGGTGGCGGCGTCCTTGAGTTCATGGGTGCTGGGCTGACCGTGGCGCCCTTTCAGCCGATAGGCATCGCGTCCTGCGGTGGACGCCTTCAGCTGCATGAGCCCGATGGCGTTGGATTTACTGACCACCGACGGATTGTAACCGGACTCCACCTGGATAATGGCTTTCACCAATGTTTCATCGACGCCATAAATATTGGCGGAATCGTGAATGTAATCGCTGTATAACCCCGCGGGAGGCGTCACCGGCATCAGCAGTTTTGAGCCAGGATGGGTGGTCAGCGCCTGCCTGGGCGGCTCTGGACTTTGCCGAGCACAGCCGGTCAGCAGCAGAGCGACAATGAGACCAATAGAATGTCGTTTCACCGTTCCTCTCTTGGTTAGTAGGATTGCACCTGCTGGCCTGACGAGCGGGGTCGCCGCGACGGGCCGTCTGTTCGCCAGGGAATAATGGCCTCACTTTTTTGGCATGCCGAGCGGGTGAAGTCAATCATTTCACGGCGTTTTTCGCCTGTTAAGTGCCAAAAATGCGGGGTATTCCGTAATTTCGGTACCAAAGTGGCACGATCTGTTCCGCCGCCACGGCCTGCGCTCCCCTTCCCCGGCACTTTTCATGACGCCGCGCGACCGCGTCCCCCCCTGCGCCGGCGGCGCGCGCGTCAGTATTGCCAGACGCACTCCGTACGGCGCCTGCGGACGGGGACGCCGCCGCGCCCGCCTCTCGGACCGGCCCGGCTCACAAAACCGCCCCCGGCAGCGACAGTCCTCACATTTCTGATCCCCCTGCCTGCATTCGCATCGGGTACACTGTTTTGTAACGTGTTCACAACATTTAAGGTTACCGAGATGAAACCCGCCATGCTGGTAATAGATAACGATGTGGCCATCTGCAAGCTTCTCAACGATGTGTTGAGTGAACACGTTTTTACCGTCTATACCTGCCACCAAGGCTATGAGGGGTTGTCTTTGCTGCAACAGCACCCCGATATTGCGCTGGTGCTGCTCGATCTGGTGCTGCCGGATACCAACGGCCTGCTGGTGCTCCAGCAGCTACAGCGGCTGCGGCCCGATTTGCTGGTCATCATGCTAAGCGGACTGTGCGCGAAGTCGGATATCGTGGTCGGACTGGAAATGGGCGCCGATGATTACATCACCAAACCGTTCACGCCACGGGTCGTGGTGGCGCCCGCCAAAGCGGTGCTCCGCCGCAGCTGCGCGCTGGGGCTGGATTACCGCGCCGGCGCCGAAGGCGTCGGTTGGTTGTTTAACGGCTGGTGGCTGGATGAGCAGCGCTGCACCTTGTTTAACCCCCAGCGGCAGGAGGTGCTGCTTACCCAGGGCGAGTATCAGCTGCTGCTGGCGATGGTGCGACACGCGCGCACCGTGCTGACCCGCGACCAGCTGCTGGAGTTGACCCATAGCGAAACGCTGGACGTTTTTGACCGCACCATTGACGTGCTGATTATGCGCCTACGCCGCAAAATCTAGGCCAATCCCCACCAGCCGATACTCATCCGCACCATCCGCCGGCTAGGCTATGTTTTCGCAGCCGACGTCACCCGGCCCGGCCCGGCGCTCCTCGCCAGCAGCATCGCCTGACTCGCAGCATGCCATCTCCGCCTGCATCGCCGCCAGCGGGCGAATGCCGTCGATCGCATTGGCGGCCCGCAGGCAAAAATTGGCGCTGGTATGGCCCAAGCGGAGCGTCTCCGCCAGCGGCCAGCATTGGTGGCTGGCATAGAGTACGCCGGCGCAGAAAGCATCGCCCGCCCCAACACTGCCGACAATCCGCCGCGCGCTGAGACGCCATGAGGGCAACCATAGGCCGGGTTGACCGGGCTCTTGTCCCCACGCGCCTTCCGGAGCATGGATGACCACCCGGCGGCGTACGCCGAGCCGTTGCAGTTAGTCGGCGGCCTCGGCAACGATAGCCTCCACCAGCCGAGCGCTGCGGATGCCATAGCGTTCGTCGGCGCTATCCAAACGTTCCAGCAGCAAAAGATAGCCCAGATGGAAAATGCGATGGCGGGTATTCAGGCCGGCGAACGCATCCAAATCAAGCCGGCGGTTCGCGCCCGGCGCGTAAAAAAACGTGCGTTGCCCGCCCGGCTCTGTCATCACCTGACTAATCGAGGTAGGTTCAAGTGCGGTGCGGCGCATCCGCTGACTATCAATTCCGTGCGCGTTCAGTATGCGACAGATCAGATCGCCATCGCTGTCCTCGCCGACCAGGCCGATCGCCGCCAGCGGTAACGGCACTTCCATCTTCGCTAGCGTCAGCAGCACGTTAAGCGGTGAGCCGCCGGTGCTTTTCTCGCTGCGGGTGATTTCACTCAGCCAGCCCGACCGCGGCCAGTCGCTGATGTTATGCACATGGTCCACCAGCATATTGCCAGCCGCCAAAATTCCCTGCCGTTCCATGGTTGGTGCTCCTCAGGCTTAGCCCGCCCTGCCTCATCATTCCTGCGCCGCGCCCCGCTTCTATGCCCGTAACCCCGTAGGCAGCCTGCTGGCAGTGTTCTCGTGCGCCGCCGGCAAGAGAAGAGGCGCGTGGCGATTATCTCCTGCGCCGCCGGCTGCCGACCGGTCCCATCACTTCCCCAACGGCTGCAGAGCGCAGCGGCACGACGCCTATCTTGATCGCTGTTACCTGAACCGCCATACAACGCCCACGGCAGTTTTGCCGTGGCGTAAACGGCGGCCCATCAGGCAAAATCGCGTTAAGCTTACAAGGTGTGTAGCGTGCGCATGACCGGCGGACTTTTGCGTGCCCATATCGACGGTCTCAAGCGCGATACCGGGCGCCTTTAGCGCAATGGCCACAGCCCACCGTTTACCCCTGCCGGCGAGCCCGGCGCTATCCTGCCAACAGGAAAACCGGGGCAATTCCACCGGCCGGCGCGTCCGGTGCGCAACGCTATTTCACGGTCCAGCCTTTATACTGATTGACGCTGGCGCGGTCGCCGCCGCTATCCGAACCGAAGAACAGATAGTTCTTGCGGCCCAGGCTTATTACCCGCAGCGCGTTTTCAGCGATATTATTGTCGATCTCCGCCCAGCCATCGCCGGCGTAGTAGCACAACGCCCGCCAGTGGTTCATCAGGTAGTTGAACGCCTTTGCCGTATCGGCCTGGCGCGACAG
>NZ_JBLKSS010000224.1:0-4970 GCF_047607725.1 Sodalis sp. (in: enterobacteria)
ACTAAAGAAACGACGCATTAATGCCCTGTTTTAGAATGGCGTAAATCCGCCGATGCTGGCTTGTGCCAAATAAAAGTCATGCCTGTTTTTCTTTACCCACCCGGGAAGAAATAAACATGTTATATCGTGTGATTAAATGTGAATATTGGGATAACGGCAATCGCTGTATTTATTATCTTAATGACCTCAGTCTGGTGCAGGAGTCACGCCTCGTCCCGGTGCCATTCAGCCTGCGTTTCTATGACGCACGGCAACGCATGATTTATTCAGACGCTATCAGCCAGCAAATGAAACAGGCGGTAATGCACTATAAAAAACAGCATTGAGGACAAGTGATGAACAGACCCATAAATAACGTGATGCTCGATATCGAAACGCTGGGTAAAAAAGCCGGCTGCCCGATATTGTCGGTGGCAGTGGTGATGTTTGAGCCGGTAACAGGGCGGGTGGCACAACCGAGGCCAGCAGCGGCACGTCCACCAGACCGTGTTGCGCTGCTGTGGTGGCCGTGGCGTTTTTCATCACCTCCGGCAAATAGGAAAAGGCTTTTTCCTTCGGCATGGAGCGCAGCATGATTTCCAGCGCTTCCATGGCCGGGCCTGGGGTGCCGCCGCCGGCGCGCGTGGCGGCGCGAATGTTCTGGTCAATAACCTTGAGGCCCGCCTCGCGCACGGTCGCGTTATCATTGCGGTAGGCAAAATTGGCCAGTTTGCGCAGGTGCGCATCGTAGTCCATCTGGCGGGTAATGGGCTGGCGCAGTGTCATGGCTCCGGCGACCAGCCCGGAGCCGAGGGACAGCGTCTCCTTAAGCCAGCTGCGTTGCTGACGTTCGGCCCCGGCCATCTCCTGACGCAGTCGGGCAATGCTGGTCTGCATCTTGTCATAGGCGAGCACCTGCTCGCTGGCCGACAGGGTACCGCTGCGCGCCAGGCGCTGATAGGCCGCCTGGGTACGCTGGATTTCCCGCTGCAGGTGACGCTCGCCTCGTAGCCCCAGGGTTTCCCGCGCCTGGCGCAGGCGGCGGAACTCCTCCGACAGACGGCGAATGCCCGGCGTCGTGCTGTCCTTGACGCCAAAGCGTAGCTGGGTATCAAATTCACGGGCCATGGATTACGTCCGTTTGGCTGAGGGAGGCCGGCGGGGCAGGCTTTTGATGGTCCTGCTTTTCCGCCAGCCCTTGGGGTTTTCCAGACGCCCGATAGCGTCGAGCAGCCCGCCCAGGGCTACAGCGTCAAGGCAGCGGGCGTGAGCAGCGCTGATGCCGTATTGTCCGAGTCGGACAAGGGCGAAACGGTAGGCGCGCAGTCGGGCTTCAGCGCGCTGAGCTTTTTTTTTCGCCTCAAGCTGGGCGGTATGCAGCGCCGCATAATCCTCCTGCACCAGGGTGTCGCACAAAAGCTGATAGGTGATCTCTTCCGGTGCCAGGGTACCCAGCTGGGTCATGCAGCGGGCCAGAATACCGACCACCGTGCCGGATTCGGGAATACCGGCCTCGATAACGGCGATTTCATCGCCCACGGTGGCCAGGCGGACAGTCACCTCACGGTGCAGTACGCCGTCGTGGTAAATGCCCACCGGCAGGGTGGTGCTATGGGTAAATGTCATCGATTACTCCTCAACCTTGTTCAGTGCAAAGGCGCTAATGGTGATACGGGCCTCATTGTCAACGGTATACTGTTCGCCCACCTCGGTGACAAACACATCCTGATAGGTGATGCGCTTGCCGCCGGTGGAGGGGTATTGCGTCAGTTTCGCTCCCGAGATTTTTTCCCAGTGCAGGGTATTGTTGACCAGCACCACAGCGGTGATGGACAGCTCCCAGGTGGCAATCCCCTGGGTGTAGCCCTTGGCGCGCCCGATGGAATTCATGGTCTTGACCAGCTGCTTGCCAGTGGTCTCGCGCGGGCTGAATTCGGTGACTTCCACCTCGGTGCTGTTGACCTTCAGCACCACCGCGCCGGTGTATTCCAGTGTCATACATGCCCCCTTTACAAAAGATAAATGGTGGCGGCAAACACATGCAGACCGCGCACCACCGCCGCCGGGATACTGGCATCGGCGCGGCTGTCATCCTGCCGACTGCGCGTCACCGTCAGCTGGTCCTTGTGCGCATCCACGTTTTCAACGATTTCCAGCTGCTCCAGGGCATACAGCACATCGAGCAGCTCGGAGCGGATACGCTGCAGGCGGATATCGTTGAGCTTTCGCGCGGGAAGCGCTGAGTGATACTGGTACGGCAGGCCAGGCGCACATAGTCCAGCGAGCGCAATATCGTGATATCCATCAGCGAACGGTCGGTGACCCCCATGCTGTTTTTCACATAGGTGCTGACCGCCCGCACAATCTGCACCTGACTGCCGTTCACTTCAAAAGGCGTCAGGCCGTTGGCCAGCGCGTTTTCCTGCTCGCTGCGCCCCGGCCATCTGTCCTGCGGCGTGATGTCCGCGCCGGGTAACGCCAGGGTATTGAGCGGGCGTGCCGGGTCGGACTCGCTGGCGATGATGGCAGCATATAGCGCCGCCAGCTCGCCGTTCGGCAGCATTGAGCCGTTGTACCAGCCCATCGTGATGCGCGCGGCGTTAACGGTGGTGGTCAGTGTAGTGCCACCTGACAGTGAGCCATTCCAGCCGACCCACACCCAGCGCGCCGCGCTGCTCCAGCGGCCCGGAGACCTTGTCCAGCCAGGCGGCAAGGGTGGTGAGCGCGGTTTTGCTGGCGTACGGCGAAATCACCAGGGTATGCCCGGCGCTGAAAATCGCCGCCAGCGCCGCATCCAGTGCGGGGTCGCCCTCGCCGCCGCGCATCGGCGTCAGCGCGGCGGTGATACCCGGCGCGCTGACCGTGACGGCCACGCCAATCTGGTTACCACAGGCCCCTTTGTTGCGCGCCGTCAGCACCAGCTGCTTGCCGGGACTTTTACCGCCGTCACCGGTAGCGCGTCCAGGGTGTTGATGGCCTCGACCAGGCTCACCATCAGCGCCGCGGCGCTATCGCCGCTGGCGCTGCCCTTAGTACCAGCGTGCCGGTGGCCGCCACGCCGGACTCGCTATCCGGTATCCCCACCACCGCCAGCTGCAGGGTATCGTTGGCGCGGATGGCGGCCCGCGCCATGCGGTGCGCCTGGGAGCCACGACCAAACAGACTAGCGGCGTCCTCATCGCTGAACACATTTACCGGCGTCAGCCCGTCGGTGTCCGGCGTGGTGCTGCGCTGGGCCAGAATGACCAGCTTCTGGTCGTTGGTGGCCAGCGCCCGTGATGCCAGGGTGGTGTTAAACCCAAAGTAATAGCCGGGTTTATAGGTTGGCGTCGGTATCACGGCATCAATGCTCATGCGTCCCCCTTGGTGGATGGTTTATCGCGCTCGTTGTCCAGCGGTAGTTCACCTTCGGCCAGGCGACGATGATAGTAGACGGTATTCGGCACATGCAGACCATCACGTCAATCATGGTCTTTTGCCCTTGTGGTCACGATATCCTGCGCGGCAACTGTTGGTTGACCCTCAAGGTGATACGCCAGCCAGGTTGCGCTCATGCATCGGCCACGGCCTATCCAGTCGCCCCTGACAGCCGGTCAGGGTCATTGTTGCTTTCCGGTGCAGGCCAGCGGCCGTTATCCAGCGCCTCTTCAACCCAGACCGTGTCGAACTCGCAGGCATAGGCAGCCAGGGCATCACTGTTCAGGCGGGTGCTAAACAGCGAACGTATCCGGCCCGGCAGCAATGGCTCGATAGGCAACCCCATATCCTGACGTCTCATTAAACACCGCACGGCGCGAATCAGCCGGTTGCAGCCCACTTCGTCACGCGCCGGGCGGCTTCCTCATGCACCGAACAGGCCGCCAGCAGCACCGAGAAACGCCCGGTGGTGTAAAAACGGTGTTTAAGGGTACTGACCGGGCGGCTCTGCTGCACGCCAAGAAAGGTCACCCAGCAGGCGGGCAGCACGCGGGCGATAGTCCCCATCTCGTCCGGCCACTGTTTGGCGGCAAAGCCCGCATCCTGCGCCTGGGGCTGGTAAACACCCAGCTGGTCATCCTGGATGTCGTTGCGGTCCACTTCCATCGTGGCCTCATAGTCATCATTGACCAGGGTATAGGTTGACGCTGCCAGCGCCTTGACCTGCTTGTCGCCTATCCATTTGCGCATCCGCGGGAAGCGGCTTAACCAGGCGTAGGTGTTCTCCTTGCCGGTGGACGGCACCAGGGTGGCCACCTTGTCCCACTGTGTGGGCGCGGCGTCAAACGCCTGGTTAAAAGTGAGTTTAATGTTGCAGAAAATCACCCTTAAATTTGCGGCATTCACTAACATATGCAGTTTCTCCTTATTCGACCCAGACGCCCGCTGCGTCAAGCATGATGATGGTGCCTGCGGCTGACCGGCTGGCGGCGGTGGGCTGACCGCCGCCTTGCGCCGGTGCGCTGCCATCCGTCGCTGCGACTGTCTGGTTATCCACCACATAGGCCGGCTTGCAGACATGCTCTTGCTTCACCGAGCCGTCGTTCTCCCACAAAAACGCCTTGTGGCGGCGCACCAACAATATGTGCTGGTCGCCGTTGCCGCCCTTGCTGTTGTCGATAGCCTCATCAGCCCGCCCGGCATTACACCAGACCCTCGCCCCTCTGGCCGTTGACGGCATAGCCGTCCTTAAGACAGACGATAACGCCGGCCGGGATTATTTCTTTCGCCGCCACCGGATAGGGCGTCAGCTCGCCGTCCCGGTACGGGGTATTACGGTCCTGCGTGGTGGCGGTCATGGCTGCACCTCATCTTTCATCATGTTGGCAATGGTCTCGGCGCTGTGGCCAAAGGCATGACAGGCGGCCAGCGCCGGCGCATCCAATGCGCCCAGGGGCGATGGACGCGCCTCGATACCCTGCGGCGCAACGCCGCCGGTCTGCAGCCCCGACAGGGCGGCAATCGGCTGACGGGTGGCCAGGTGCTCACGCAGCAGCGCCACATCTTTTTCACCC
>NZ_JBLKSS010000225.1:0-2795 GCF_047607725.1 Sodalis sp. (in: enterobacteria)
ATCGCCGGATTATCCATGATCTGACAGCCGTCCCTTATAGGATGCGGGTTCACTAGGCATCGTAGTGGAACATATTCTTACCGGGCCATACAACAAACCCACCAATAATTCAAGACGTCCTCCACGGGGCGCTTACGAAGCAACTATCAGGCCAACCGTGGCCGCAGACGGCATGGTCGACAGGATGCACTGAGTGGGCGGGGCATTGACAGGATAAAAAGGGTTCACCGCGGCGGTTTTACCGGACAAAGTGCGGAATAATGCACTTTGTCGGTGCCGAGCGTGTTTTTTGTGGTGCAAGGTGCCCTGACAGCACTATCAAAGTGCGACGGCACCGTTCGTGCCGCCGAAGTAAATACGGCTCATTGCCGCGAGGTTAGTTATTTTTGGCATAACACAGCCCTTAATAAAGACAAAAAATAGCTAAAAAAAATCTTTTGTCATCTTTCTTTCAAGTTATTCAATTTTGTGGAACGCAAGCTATAAGCGGGGCTGTTGGAGTTATCCACTATTCCTGTGGATAACCGTGTGCATTAGGTTTAGAAAAACGCGCCGGGGCGAGAGCGGGCGCGGCTTGGCTGCATTTTGCCTGTATTCTCCACGCTTTTAATTATTTACGTATTTACAACTATTTATGTAAAATCAAGTAAATTTGTAAGCGCGTTCGGCGGCGCTCGCGTTTCGCCGCCAAGGCTTCCCCGCGCCGCCCAGGTCTTGTAGGTTAATCACCTTTTTCCGCCTAAAGTCAACACTTTTTCCCTTCACTGGAAATGCACTATCGGGTCACGATTATGTCTGATTACTGGTATTGTATGCAGTGGTTATCCACTGGTAAAATAGCGCGACAGTTCCCATACTCATAGAGTATCCCGCCACCCACTTTCCCAGCAGGTAGCCATAGCAGATGAGTAAAGCATTTAAACTGATTTCATCGTTTAAACCGTCCGGCGATCAGCCGGAGGCCATTCGGCGCCTGGAGGAAGGGCTGGAGGATGGTTTGGCCCATCAGACCCTGCTGGGCGTGACCGGCTCGGGGAAAACCTTTACCGTGGCGAATGTGATAGCCGATCTGAACCGTCCCACCATGGTGCTGGCGCCCAATAAAACGCTGGCGGCGCAGCTGTACGGCGAAATGAAGGCCTTTTTCCCCGATAACGCGGTGGAGTATTTCGTTTCCTATTACGACTATTATCAGCCGGAAGCGTATGTGCCCAGCTCCGATACCTTTATTGAGAAGGATGCGTCGGTTAACGAGCATATCGAGCAGATGCGGTTATCCGCCACCAAAGCGCTGCTGGAGCGGCGCGATGTCATCGTGGTGGCCTCGGTTTCCGCTATCTATGGCCTGGGGGATCCCGACGCTTATCTGAAAATGATGCTGCACCTGACGCGCGGCATGATTGTCTCCCAGCGCAGCATTGTTAACCGGCTCTCGGAGCTGCAGTATACACGCAACGATCAGGCATTTCAGCGCGGCACCTTCCGGGTGCGCGGCGAAGTCATCGATATTTTTCCCGCCGAGTCCGACGAAGTGGCGCTGCGCGTTGAGCTGTTTGACGATGAAGTGGAGCGCCTGTCGCTGTTCGACCCGCTCACGGGCCACGTCGATCAGGAAGTGCCCCGTTACACCATCTACCCGAAAACCCATTACGTCACCCCGCGCGAGCGTCTGGTGCAGGCGATGGAAGATATTAAAGTGGAACTGGCCGAACGGCGCCAGATGCTGCTGGCCAACGGCAAGCTGCTGGAAGAGCAGCGTCTGTCACAGCGTACCGCCTTTGATCTGGAAATGATGAACGAGCTGGGCTATTGCTCGGGGATCGAAAACTACTCCCGCTACCTGTCGGGCCGCGGGCCGGGCGAGCCGCCGCCGACCCTGTTCGACTATCTGCCCGCCGACGGCCTGCTGGTGGTGGACGAATCCCATGTCACCATTCCGCAAATCGGCGGGATGTATCGAGGTGACCGGGCGCGCAAAGAGACCCTGGTGGAATACGGCTTCCGCCTGCTCTCGGCGCTGGACAACCGGCCGATGAAGTTTGAAGAGTTCGCCGCGCTGGCGCCGCAGACCATTTATGTGTCCGCCACGCCCGGGCCCTATGAGCTGGAAATGTGCGGCAACGAGGTGATTGACCAACTGGTGCGGCCGACCGGCCTATTGGATCCGCAAATCGAGGTGAGGCCGGTCACCACCCAAGTGGACGATCTTTTGTCGGAAATCCGCCGGCGGGTACAAGTAAACGAGCGGGTGCTGGTGACCACGCTGACCAAGCGGATGGCCGAGGATTTGACCGAATATCTCGAAGAACACGGCGAACGGGTGCGCTATCTGCATTCAGACATCGAAACCGTAGAGCGGGTGGAAATTATCCGCGATTTGCGTCTCGGCGAATTCGACGTACTGGTCGGTATCAACCTGCTGCGTGAAGGGCTGGATATGCCCGAGGTATCGCTGGTGGCGATCCTGGACGCCGACAAGGAGGGCTTTTTGCGCTCCGAACGTTCGCTCATCCAGACCATCGGCCGCGCGGCGCGTAATCTCAACGGCAAGGCTATCTTGTATGGCGATAAAATCACGCCGTCCATGGCGCGCGCGATTGAGGAAACCGAGCGTCGGCGCGAGAAACAGCATGCGTATAATCTGGCCAATGGCATCGTGCCGCAGGCGCTGAATAAGCAAATCGCCGATATCATGGAGCTGGGCCAATCCCCGGCGCACGCCAAGCACAAAAAACGCAAGGCGATGGAAGCGGCGGCCAAGTATGGCGATTTGACGCCGAAAGCGCTGGAKCWGR
>NZ_JBLKSS010000225.1:2801-4874 GCF_047607725.1 Sodalis sp. (in: enterobacteria)
AGNTCNCKCGNGCTGRMMRCCSGMRYNGSWGSWMMAKGCNGCARNAAMMTGSMAKTYGAWGMSGSMGCCRGCGNTGYNCGAWCAARKTSNNGCCCKGNGCKNGCAATTTATCGCCGTCTTCTGACGGCGTTGCCGCCATCGGAGGGCGATTTGTTGCAGCCCGGGCCACCTTGTTCGACAGCGCCGGCTCCGGCATCGACTGGCATTTTGTTGCAGCCTTGACCACCGGCTCCGGCGGTCAGCCGAGTGACTGCAGGGCCAGATCCAGCGCCTGGCGCAGTAACACGCGGTCGTGATGATGAGGTTCGTCATCCGCCGCCAGCGGCCGCTGTATGATAATGCGCTCCGCGAGGCTGTCTGCCGCCGTCCCCGGCCCGATAATCATCCCGTCGATAACCTTTTCCCGGCCGATGGCCTGCTCCATCATGCGCACTTTTTGCGCCAGCGTCATATTCGCCGCCGCCACGCTGAGTTCACGGCCGAGGTTATCCAGATAGATCATCGGCGCGCGGGTGCGGCGCAGCGCCTGCGTCAAATATTCCACCAGCAACAACGGCATCAGACTGGTGAGAAAGCTGCCGGGGCCGATAATGATGAGGTCCGCGCCGGCGATAGCCAGCAGCGCTTCGCGCGTCGCCGGAACCGGCGCCGTTAGCTTCAGCTGTACGGGCAATTCATTTAGCCGGTCAATGGCCACTTCCCCATACACGGTGTCGCCGGACAACGCGGTGGCCTGCAAATCCACCGGCTGCTCCGACATCGGGATCAGGCTGGCGTTGACCTTCAGCAGGTTGCGAATCAGGTTGATGGCCTCAAGCGGCCTGACGCTGAGATTATCCAGCGCCTTCAACATCAAATTGCCCAGGTTGTGGCCCGCCAGTTCGCCCTGGCCGCCAAAGCGGTATTCAAACATCGCCGAGGCGATGCTCGGTTCGGCGATAAGCTGATTGAGGCAGTTGCGGGTATCGCCCCAGGCAATGCCGCCTTCGGACTGGCGAATGCGGCCGGAAGAGCCGCCGTTATCGGTGGTGGTCACGATGCCCGTCAATCGTGATCCCAGAAAGGAAAGCGCAGACATGACCCGGCCCAAGCCGTGGCCGCCTCCCAGAGCGACCACCTGGTCCAAATCGGCTAATGTTCGGTTGCGCATATTTCTCCTGATGGTGTGAAACGGGTGACTGAGGCTGAGTGTGGCATAAAATAGCGGATTTGCCGGCAAAAGCGAACCGGGACGAGCGCATGCCGGGGGTTTTCAGGGAATGAAATGAAAAAATCAGTGTAATATCAACGTTATATATATTTTTATATAGCGGTTTTTCGCGCGCCACGCATGGTATCCGCGCGGCTTTAGGGCTAGAATAGAAGCCAGTCAACCATTCCTTTTCGTACCTTTGGGCGAAAAGGTAAACATAACTCCTAGCCTTTACGCCTAAGTGGCTCCCGATGAGTCATACGGGGTTCTGGCCGTGGCGATGGCCACCAGGGTGCAGGGTAGAAATGCCGGCATCTCCCGTATTTGGAAAGGTGTTACTGTGTCACAACTCATCGATGCGTTTGAGCGCAGGTTTTACTATCTGCTCGAGAGCAATCGGACGCTTGAGGCGCTGAAAACCCGTATCGCCGGCGGATTGAATCACAAAAAGCAGACCCATTTCTTACATCAGGGCAATACCGGCATTACCCGCAACCTATCCTATATCGGCGGCTAGGCCTGCCCGGAGAAAACGTATGTCGCAACTGACCCACATTACCGAGCGCGGCGACGCGCATATGGTGGATGTTTCCACCAAAGCCGACACGGTGCGCGAAGCCCGCGCCTGCGCCTATGTCACGATGGCGCCGGCCACCCTGGCGATGATCCTCGATGGCCAGCACCATAAAGGGGATGTGTTCGCCATCGCCGGCATCCAGGCCGCCAAACGCACCTGGGAGCTGCTGGTTCCGGTCACGTCCGATTACTGATTCCGATTTCACCCGATCACTGATTCCGGTCGCCCGATCAGCGATTCCGATTCTGTCCGATCGCTCATCTTCTGTTCCGCCATACTCTGGAGACTTTTAGCTTCCGGGGGT
>NZ_JBLKSS010000226.1:0-4856 GCF_047607725.1 Sodalis sp. (in: enterobacteria)
TATCATCGCCGGATTATCCATGATCTGACAGCCGTCCCTTATAGGATGCGGGTTCACTAGGCATCGTAGTGGAACATATTCTTACCGGGCCGTACAACAAACCCACCAATAATTCAAGACGTCCTCCACGGGGCGCTTACATAAAATCAACCCGCAGATGAGCGTCGGCGGGCAGTTGAGTTATGACACTTTTGGCGATTATTCCGAAGGTTCGGCGTAGTTGTTTTTAAAATATCTTTTAGGTGGCCAATAATGAAGCAGGAAGATCTGCAGACATCCACGACGCTGGACTACTACCGACAGCGGCAAAATCAGCCCGGTTGGCAGGATCTGGTGGGTCTGCTGATAGCGGACATCAGCGATAACACCGGCGATGAGGACAAGCGCCAGTTTCTGAATCTGGTGGGGGAGCAGTTGGCCTGCCGTTTCCCGCAGCCTGCCGCCGCCACGGTGGGCGAGTTGGAGGACGGGCTGAATCAGCTTTGGTCCTGCTTTTACTGGGGCTATGTCCGCCTGACGCCCGAAGCCACCGTGCTAAGCCTACGCCACTGCGCTTCTCCCGCAGCTCCCGCCGGGCAAAGCGAACCGGTGCGGGTTTCCGGTCTGGCGGCCATTCTGGAAGGCGCCTATGCGCGCTGGCTATTGGACCAGGGCGGGCAACGGCACGTCGCGCTACGCTGGCAGCAGGACAGCGCCGGCGGCGAAATGACCTTTCGCTATGAAAACAGTCGCTAAGGATGTGATGGCGTGATGAAACGTTTCTGTCAATTAACCTTTCTGCTCGGCCTAACGCTGACGTTGCTGGCCGGGGGCGCCCATGGTGAATCCGCCGGCTGGACGCAATATAAACACCGCTTTCTGCTGCCGGAGGGCCGGATTATCGATACCGGCAATCATAACGTCAGCCATTCCGAAGGACAGGGTTTCGGCATGCTGTTGGCGGTTTACAATAACGACCGGCCGACATTCGATTTGCTCTATCAGTGGACCCGGGCGCATTTGTACCAGCAGGATAGCGGTCTCAATGCCTGGCACTTTAATCCCGCCAGCACCCCGCCGGTGGCGGATCGCAATAACGCTACCGACGGCGATACGCTGATTGCCAGGGCATTGCTGCAACCAGGGCAAAAATGGCGACAACCCGACTACCTGCTGGCCTCTAAGGCGCTACAGGAGGCGATTTTGCAGCGCACCGTGGTGGAATTCGCCGGCCTCAAAGTGTTGCTGCCCGGCGTGGAGGGTTTTAAGTAGACCGACGCGCTGACCCTTAACCCCTCCTACTTTATTTTTCCCGCCTGGCAGGCGTTTTATCAAGACAGTCATCTGTTGATTTGGAATGAACTCAGCGGCGACGCCCGGCAATTATTGAACAAAATGCGTTTCGGCGCGCCCCGGCTGCCCACCGACTGGGTGCGTCTGGACGCGAACGGCGGCGTAGCCCCCGGCGATCGCTGGCCGGCACGGTTCAGTTTCAACGCGGTGCGTATTCCGCTTTACCTTCATTGGGTGCCGCCGGACAGCCAGGCGTTGGGGCCTTATATCGCCTATTGGCGTCAGTACGACAGACTCAGCACGCCGGCCTGGGTTGACGTGCAAAGCGGCGAAAAAGCCGACTACATGCTATCGCCGGGCATGCTGGCCATACGAGACGCCATATTGGCCAACGGTGCCCAGGTAATCGACCGTTTGCAGAACAATGAGGATTATTATTCCGCCAGCCTGCATCTCCTCACCTACTGGTCGCTACAGCGCTAATAACGGCGCTCGGCGCCGTTTAAGCCGCTTAACGGGTCAGGGACGGCCGTAAGCAGGCACAGAGAATGCCGCCCCGCACGAAGGACGCCGTCAGTTCCTGACAATCGCTGCCAAGCGCGGTGCCGGCAAGGCCTCACCCCCTGGCCGATTATGATGGGTTAACGACGCGAACGCACAACCTGATAACGCCGGGTAAAATACCCCACCGGCGCGCTCCATACATGCACCAGCCGGGTGAAAGAGAAAACCAGAAATAGCGTCATACCCAACACCAGGTGCACGCGGTATACCCATTCGACGCCGTCCAGATGGTCAGACGCATGACCGTGAAACGTCACAAACGCCTGCGCCCAGTCAACCAGTTTCATCATATCGTGACCGTCCATATGGCGCCTTGAAAACAGAATGGTCACCAGCCCCAGCAGGCATTGCGTCACCAGCATCACACTATCCATAAGAGTGGAGGTGGCGCGTATGCGCGGGTGAGTCAACCGCCGTTTCAGCAGCAGTAATCCACCGACAAGCGTCATGGTGCCAAATACGCCGCCTGCCGCCATCGCCATTTGCTGCTTGACGACAATCGACAGGAAGGGCTGGTAAACCCAGTGCGGCGTCAGCAGGCCAAAGAGGTGGCCAAAAAAGATGCCGAGAATGCCGATGTGAAAGAGATTGGATGCCAGCCGCATACCTTTCTTATCCAGCATCTGGCTTGACGAGGCACGCCAGGTATATTGCCCGTAGTCATAGCGCAGCCAGCTGCCTATCAGGAATACCGTGCCGCACAGATAGGGGTAAATGTCGAAAAACCACACATCAAGATAGTGCATTAGCGTTTTCCCCCTCGATGGGTTGGAGATAATACGGCGGCGCATCGTCACGACAGCGCCGCTGATGTTGCCGCACCGCTCCGCTCAGGCAATAGTTGTCACCCATGAATGTTACGCGTTCTTCTTCCCACACGGCATCCAGCGCGGCGCGCGTATCATCGCGCGGCTCGCCCGCGACCTGCTGCACCATGCCATTGCTGCTAAGCGGGCTGCTGGCCAGGGTCAATAGCGCATCAAATAGCACGCTGAAGTCACTTTGACGCTGTTGCAAGCGTCCGCCGACGAGCGCCAGAATCGGCGCGATATCCAGCAACCCCTGCCGCGCCTCGCACGCGGGACGAAGACTTAAATACTCCAAATACAGCGGCAGAAAATCGGGTAATTCGCGGCGCTTGAGCACCAACCCCGCTTGCTCATACTGCGCCAGCAGATCGACCATCGCCTGGCCGCGATCGCGTGATTGTGCGTGCACATGCTCGAACAGGAGCGGCGACGTCGCACGGCCCCGCCCGAACAGCGCACACCAGTCGGCCTGCTTATCCAGCGGTCGGGCGGTAAGATAATGGTGAAGAAACGGCAACAGGGACGCTGTTGTTGCAACGCAAGCGACAGGAGCTCCTCCTGATACGCCCAAAGGCTTTCATCAGGATAATCAAGCAATAAGCCGATGAGTTTCAAGATTTTCATCCGCCACCACCGGTCTTATCGCTCACGTCGATGGCATCAATCCGCCGGCTGTTAAACAGGTTGAATCGACTGTCGCTGCCGTGACAGCCGTCGCCAAAACTGAAGCCGCAGCCGTTGCGTTGCCAGAAGGCGTCGCGCGCAAGCTCACGATGGCTGCTGGGGATGACAAAACGATCTTCGTAATTCGTAATGGCCAAATAGCGGTACATCTCCTCCACCTGCGTTTCACTCAAACCCACCTCTTGCAGCGCGCGCGTATCCGTCACGCCGTCCACGGTTTGTGAGCGTTTGTAATGGCGCATCGCCATCAGGCGCTTTAAGGAACGCAACACGGGTGCGGTATCCCCCGCGGTCAGCATATTGGCGAGGTACTGCACGGGAATGCGCAAGCTTTCGACGTCGTGTAGGACACTGTTTGCGTGTTGCAGCCCGCTGCTGTCCGCCACCGATTCGATGGGCGATAAAGGCGGTACATACGTACCACAATATTCCGGGTGCAGCGGCGGTAGCAGCTGCCAGTCCACGGCAAGTTTCCAGACGGGCGACGCCTGCGCCGCGTCAATAACATTCTGCGTGATGCCCTGTTTGCGCGCTTGTGCAACCACGGCGGGATCGCCGGGATCTAAAAATATCTCGCGCTGGCGCTCATACAATCGGTGCTCTGCTTCAGTGCCGGCGGCATCGGCAATGCTATCCGCGTCATACAGCAACACGCCGAGATAGCGGATGTGGCCAACGCAGGTTTCCGCGCAGAGGGTTGGCATGCCGGACTCGATACGGGGATAACAGAAAAGACATTTTTCAGACTTGCCGCTTTTTCAGTTGAAATAGATTTTCTTATACGGACAACCGCTGATGCACATACGCCAGCCACGGCATTTATCCTGGTCGATGAGCAGGATACCGTCTTCTTCGCGCTTGTAGATGGCGCCGCCTCGGGCAGGTGGCTACACAGCTGGGATTAAGGCAGTGTTCACACAGGCGCGGTAGATACATCATGAACGTGTTCTCGTACTGGCCGTAGATTTCTTTTTCCATCCGGGCAAAGTTACTGTCCGCAGCGCGTTGACTAAACTCGCCACCCAGCAACTCTTCTCAGTTGGGGCCGCCGACAATGTTGTCCAGGCGTTCACCGCTAATCAACGACCGCGGGCGCGCCGTCGGCTGAGCATGGCCGGCGTTGGCGTTGTGCAGCGTTTGGTAGTCATAGGTAAATGGCTCATAATAATCATCCATGCCCGGTACCGCCGGGTTGGCGAAGATTTTAGACAGCACCGATGCGCGATGACCCAGGCGCGGTATGAGTCGACCGTTAATTTTGCACAGCCAGCCCCCCAGCCATTTTTCCTGATCTTCCCACGCGTTCGGATAACCGATGCCGGGTTTGGTTTCGACGTTGTTAAACCAGGCGTATTCCATCCCCTCCCGGCTAGTCCAGACGTTTTTGGTAAGCGCCCCGTGGAGGACGTCTTGAATTATTGGTGGGTTTGTTGTATAGCCCGGTAAAAATATGTTCCACTACGATGCCTAGTGAACCCGCATCCTATAAGGGACGGCTGTCAGATCATGGATAATCCGGCGATGATA
>NZ_JBLKSS010000227.1:0-4834 GCF_047607725.1 Sodalis sp. (in: enterobacteria)
AGGGCATCACCGCCCACGGCGGCCTGATATTCCATCCAGAGCAGCTGTTTGGTCACTCCCTTGCGGCTTAACTCGGTATCGATATCAAGCCAGCTGGGTAAGGTCTTGATAGCCTTGCCGGATTTGCCGGGATAGAGCAGGTGGTCGAGGTCGACGGGGGACAGTTCCGCCGGCAATGGCCAGACCAGGTTAGCTACCGTGAATCGGCCGAGGATATCGTGCACTGTGGTACAGCCGATGCCGAGCGCTGCTGCGATTCGAGCGACGCTGCTCAAATTTCATGCGTAATACATTGATATAAATGTACATTTCTATTCTCGCGTTCTTCTTTTTACGTGCCATGCCATACCCCCGGAAGCTAAAAGTCTCCAGAGTATGGCGGAATAGAAGATGAGCGATCGGACAGAATCGGAATCGCTGATCGGGCGACCGGAATCAGTGATCGGGTGAAATCGGAATCAGTGATCGGACGTGACCGGAACCAGCAGATAAGAGGAGCCGACATTGCCTCACCCCCCCTCCCTCATAGATGACCCTACATGATGTAACAGCTATGCATAAAAAAAGTTGTATTGCGTAGCCAAAAAAGGTTACATAGTGGTTAAAATGTCGATCTTTATCACACTTTAGACGCTAATAAATACCGGAATGTAACGTTTTTTGTGCAGATGTCACGCTAACATTATGTTTATGTGATAAAATTGTTATGTGATAGCGCTTCTGGGGAGAGGCAGTGACGAATTTACAATTATCCGTGGTACACCGGTTACCGCATCACTATCGCTGGCTGCAGGGGTATACCGGCGTCAAGGTCGAGCCGATCATCGCCGCCAGCCATGATGACAACGTTCTGATTGGTTTGACGCTCTTGAGCCACGGCGATGATACGGCTTGGCAGGTGATGAGCGAGCTTGCCCGGACGCTGGCCGAGATCGAAGTCAGCTGCTCCATCGTGGAATACGATGGCAAGCCATGTCTGTTTTTGCACCGTGAAGACGAATGCGCCGGTTTGTGCCGCATCAAAAATATTGGCGTCGCGGTGGCTGAACCCGCGGCAGCGCCGCATATCGCCTGAGAAATGTGGCTTTAGCTTAACAACGGCCGGGCGCCCAGGATTTCTCGCCCCTATTCCCCCCACGCGCGCGTGCCGCGCTGACGCCGCAAACCTCACCCTTGTGCCGCTGGTTAAGCTACTTGCCGATCGGGGCTCCCGCGTCCATGCCGACGCGCCGCCGTCGGGCTAACGCCCCGTGACGGACTGCCGTCCGGCCGCCATTAACTCGCGGGTATAAGCCGCCCGCGGCGCGTGGAACAGCGCGTCGGCGCTGCACTGTTCTACCACTTGCCCTTGCCGCAGTACCACAACCTGATGGCACATCGCGCGCACCACCTGCAAATCATGACTGATAAACACATAGGCCAGCCGGTGCTTTTGCCGGAGCCCGATTCGCCCACCAGACCCAGACTCTCGCCGCGCCGCAGCGTAAAGCTAAGATTATTTAGCGCGGTTTTAGGCGCTTTGCGCCGCGCGAATAAGGCGCCCTTGTCGCCATAGCTTACGCCCGAGGCGTTTACCCGCAGGAGGGGGGCGGCATCCTGCGCCACCGCCGTCGGTTGGCCCGACGGTTCGGGGGCCAGCAATCGCTGCGTATAGAGATGCGCCGGCGCGCTGAACAAGGTCTCGCAAATATTGGTTTCTACGCAGCGGCCGTTTTGCATCACCGCGACGCGGTCCGCCAGCCGGCGCACAATATTCAGGTCGTGGGTAATAAACAAGAGCGCCATATCCAACTCTCGGCGCGCAGGTCCGCCAGCAATTACAGGATCTAGGCCTGTACCGTCACATCAAGCGTGGTGGTGGGTTCGTCGGCAATCAACAGCTTCGGCCGCGTCAGTAGCGCCATCGCGATCATGACCCGCTGGTGCTCACCGCCGGATAACTGATGCGGATAATCCCGCAGACGGCTTGCCGGGTGATGAATACCCACCCGCTCAAGGGCGGCCTGCGCCTCGGCGCGAGCGGTTTTGCCCCGCATGCCGCGATGCAGCAGCAACACTTCGCTCAACTGCTTCCCCAGGGTATGCAGCGGATTAAGAGACGACATCGGCTCCTGGAAAATCATGGCGATGTCATTACCGCGAATACGCCGCAGTACGGCCTCGTCGGCGGTCAGCAGATTTTGCCCGTTAAACAGGATCTCGCCGCCGGGGTACGCTACCGGCGGCGCGGGCAGCAGGCGCAGGACCGATAGCGCGGTAACGCTCTTGCCGGAGCCAGATTTGCCCACCAGCACCAGCGTTTCGCCCGCGTCCAACGTCAGCGACACGTCATCGACGACTCGGCGCACCGAGCTTCCCTGGTGGAACGCCACACTTAAGTGATGGATAGCCAATAGCGGAGTGCGGTTCATCTCAGTACGCCTTCCCCGGATCAAAGGCGTCGAGCACCACTTCGCCGATAAAAATCAATAACGACAGCACCAGCGCCAGCGTGATAAAAGCGGTAATACCGAGCCATGGCGCCTGTAGATTGTTTTTACCTTCCAGCAGCAGGTTTCCCAGCGATGGCGAACCGAGCGGCAGACCAAAGCCGAGGAAGTCCAGCGAGGTCAGCGTGGTTATCGAGCCGCAGAGAATAAACGGCAGAAAGGTAAGCGTCGCTACCATTGCATTGGGCAGCATATGACGTAGCATAATACGCCGGTCGCTGACGCCCATCGCTTGCGCAGCGCGGATATAGTCGAAATTGCGGGGGCGCAGGAATTCCGCCCGCACCACGCCGACCAAGCTCATCCAGCCGAAGAGGACGGTAATGCCCAATAGCCACCAGAAATTGGGCGGCACCACGCTTGACAGCAAAATAATCAGAAACAGCGTCGGCATACCGGACCACACCTCGATAACGCGCTGGCCCCATAAATCCAGACGGCCGCCGTAATAGCCCTGGGTCGCGCCGACCAGGATACCTATCAGGCTCGACAGAAGCGTCAGCGCCAGCCCGAACAGCATTGACAGCCGGAAGCCATAAAGAAGATTGGCCAGAACATCGCGGCCGTTGCTGTCGGTGTCGAGCCAATTACCCGCGCTGGGCGGCGCCGGGAAAGGCAGGGGGGAGGCGTAATTGATGGTGCGGTAGTTGAATCGCACCGGCGCCCACAGCGCCCAGCCTTGCTCATCCAGCCGCTTCTCAAGCCACGGGTCGCGGTAATCCGCGCGGCTGGCCAGCGGGCCGCCGAAATCGGCTTCGCTGTAATCATGAAATAACGGTAAATAGAATTGGCCCTGATAGCGCACCAACAGGGGTCGGTCGTTGGCGATAAGCTCAGAGCCTAAACTGAAGACGAACAGCAGAACAAATAACCAAATCGACCAATAACCGCGGCGGTTGTGCCGAAAGCGCGCCCAGCGCGCCTGATTAACCGGAGACAAGGATTTCAATGGCGCCTCCCGAAATCGATTCTGGGATCGACCAGCGTATAGGTGGTATCGCTGATGATGTTCAGCAATAGGCCGATAAGCGTAAAGATGTACAGCGTGCCGAACATGACGGGGTAATCCCGCGACAGCGTAGCGTCATAGCCCAGCAGGCCCAGGTCGTTGAGGGAAAACATCACCTCGATGAGCAGCGAGCCGGTAAAAAACATGCTGATAAAGGTGGCGGGAAAGCCGGCGATAACCAGCAACATGGCGTTGCGAAAGATGTGGCGATACAGGATGGCGCTTTCCCCAAGACCCTTGGCGCGGGCGGTAACGACATACTGTTTGCGGATTTCGTCGAGAAAGGCGTTTTTGGTGAGCATGGTCAAGGTCGCGAAACCGCCAATCACCATCGCCAGCAACGTGAGATGCCAGAAATAATCGGCTATCTTGCCGTACCAGGGCAGGGCGGCGAAATTGGCGGACACCATGCCGCGCAGCGGAAACCAATCGAGATAGCTGCCGCCGGCGAACAGCACAATGAGCAGGACGGCGAACAAAAATGCCGGGATGGCATAGCCGATTATGATAAGCGAGCTGCTCCAGGTGTCGAAAGCGCTGCCGCTGCGCACCGCCTTTTTGATGCAGAGCGGAATCGATACCAAATAAATAATCAGCGTACTCCATACGCCGAGCGATACCGATACCAGCAGGCTGTCTTTAATCAGCTGCATCACCGAGGCGCCGCGGAACAGACTGTCGCCAAAGTCAAAGCGGACATATTGCCACAGCAGGTGAAATAACGCTCGTGCAGCGGTTTATCAAAACCGTAGCGGCGGGTAATCTCGGCAATCACCTCCGGATCCAGCCCGCGTGCGCCGCGATATTGATTATCCCCCAACTGGCCGCCGTGTAAGGTCTGCGTGCGGGACAGGGGATCGCCGTGGCTGCCGCCGAAGCCGGCCGTTTGTCCCAGCTCGATGGCGGCAATCGCCTGATCCACCGGCCCGCCCGGCGCAATCTGCACGATAAAGAAATTGAGCGTGATAATGGCCCACAGCATGGGGATTATCAACAGCAAGCGTTTTAACACACATATGACGTCAAGCCCGTCCTCCTCGTCAGCGCCGCTGGGCGGGCAATTGCGCCGCCTTATTGACATCATACCACCAGCTGTCGAAGTAAGCGTACGCCCAGCGCCGTATTGACAGTTATTCAGCAGGGATGGTGAGGTTCCACGGCAGGAGCTCTTTGATTTTGTTGATGGGATGATCCGAGATAATCGCCAGCACATGGCGCAGATACGCTTCCGGCTCCACGCCGTTCAGTTTGCAACTGCCGATCAGCGTATACATCAGCGCCGCCCGGTCGCCGCCGCTATCCGAACCGAAGAACAGATAGTTCTTGCGACCCAGGC
>NZ_JBLKSS010000228.1:0-4806 GCF_047607725.1 Sodalis sp. (in: enterobacteria)
TCAAACCGGGATGGAAATAAAAGTTATTAAAATCAATACAATGTGAAAATGCAATGAGCATAAGCGTGTAACGTAGGTTTACTGTCTCATACAACAAACCCACCAATAATTCAAGACGTCCTCCACGGGGCGCTTACGTTCGTTCTTCGTGTACCCCCGTGGTAATGCCCATGTTTATCACCGCGGCGCCGTGGTATTTCGCCCAGGCAATAAAGGATTTGACCAACCGTGCACCGGCCGACCCGCCACGATGGCTAGGGGAAATGAAGACGCCGTACTCAAACGCCATCAACTGGCGCGAAAACCACTGTTCCCCGATGCCACCGGCCAGCCAGCCGATGATCTGCCCGTTGTGCTCTGTCACCAGAACACAACCGGCGTCGGCGTTGATAAGGTGATCGGCCAAATCAGCGCATTTTAGCGCGTTAAACGGTGAGTTTTCCGCGTAGCGTGATTCCTGGTACATTCTGGCCCCCTGCGCAATTAACGCCGGGATATCGTCTCGTGTTGCCGCCCGGATCATGGTTAACCCCCATTGCTGGTAAAGGTGGTAATCATCGCCAGAAGGTGAAATGGCAAGGGCTGGCGCTGCTGCACAATCAAGGTATCCTCGCCACGCTCCCAGCCCAGTTTTCCCATATAGTGATCCCCCGTGAACAGCTGTGCGGGTTTATCCAAAATCTTCGGGCCGAATGTGCGAAAAGGGATGATTTAGCCGTTACATTCTGCGCCTATGGTGTCAAGAAAACGCATCGTGACTTCGCTAGTCCGCTTACGCGCGTTCTGCGTTGTGCCCTCCGTCGTGGCAACTTCAGGCGTTAATGTCTCTATCGTGGTGTCGTAGTGGAGGCCTATCTCTACGGTCTTCGCTTTACGCGCCAGCGTGACCTGTCCGCCAGAGACAACGGCACGCGGCATGACCGACCCATCGGCAACCACATCCACCGTTCTGCCCTCCAGGTGCCGAAGCCCCGTCCAGGTCGTGGCGCCGGCCTCGCCGCACCCGGTGATGGCCGCATCGGTATTCAGCACGTTAGCGAACACTTCGACGTAGCGTACGGTTTGCCCGTTAATGTTACGGCGAACCAGCGTATACAGCACGTCATCCCGCTCGGAGGGAATGGACGTCACGGACTCAAAAGCGCCCTCTGTCATCTGGCGTGACCAGGCAACCACATCCTGAGCGCGATCCATCGTCACCGTTACGGCGACACCATCTTCACGCACCTGCCAGATAAGCCCGTCCGGCTGCTGCTGGTAAGCCATATCGCGCCCGCCGACCGCCGTGATGTGCTCCGCCAGTACCGTCAAATCGTTCGCAGCATAGGACACGAAGCTGTCGGGATCGTACGCCACGGCATAGAGCTTGCCGCACGGCCCGCTGGATAAAGAGAATTTCGGTGCCAACGCGCAGCGGACGAATACTGTTACAGCCATACGGGCTGGGATTTTTGACCGAAATATTGGTCGGCGTGATAGCCGCGTCGTTGCCCGACGTAATGGTAAATTCACCGCCATAGGTCAGCGCAATCAGCGTGTTCATCTGTGCTAAATGGACGATCGGGTTGAGCTGATCAGAAGACACTGTAAAGCTGATGGCAGCGTCGTCTTTGGTCCCCAGCTCGAACGACAGATAGGCACCGGTCTCACTCCACAAGATGGTTTGTGGATATTTGGGCGATCCGGCCAACACCAGACGCTGCTGGTATAGCGTCACCGCCCCCGGATAACCCAAATTATCCGTCCAGACCGACTCCTCTCGCGTCCATGAGCCGGGTGACGCGGCCTGTTTGGCGTTTAAATCCGAGCGAAGCGTCTCCACAGCCACCTGCGCACTGTTGATGCGCTGGATCAGGACAAGGCCGCATTGATGCGCACATAGGCACCCACATCCTGGGCAACCCATCCCGCACCATTGAATGGCGGATTTTATTCTCCCCTGGGTCCGCATCACTGAGCGTCAGTGTCACCTCAGAGCCAACGAATTCTTTTGCCGAGGGCTTACACCATTTTTTGGGTGTCTCGCGGATTTCATCAAAGGGCTCGACGATAAACGGTGCGGGCTCCAACACCCAGTCCGTTTGCCCACGACGCTGAAGCCGATAAGGCTTCACCGCCGGATGCACCAGAAATATGGTACCCGCGCCCTGAACGTAATTCACCGAAGGCAACCGGTCAGCGCTGTAGGGGCTGGCAATTTCATACGGCGTGTTATCAGCATTCACCACCGGTTTACCGTTCTGGTAAACGCGCAGGTAACCGTCGCCAAACTCCAACACATACGCCTGTGAACGGTTAAAAACATACGGGATAAGCCGTGCCGGGCGATCTCTGTATTTGGCGGCTGCCGCAAAGCGGGTACCCGGACGGCGCATGACGCCGCCCTCCACCACCACAACGCCATTTTGGATAGCTTTCACTCCATTGGCGTAACGCATAATATCAACGCGGCCCATCAGGCGCGGCGAGACTTCCCCGGCGGTGAAATTGGTTTTAATCAGATTGKCGCGCATCTTAGAGCCTCGACGCCAGGGTGGGGAAACCGTCCAGCCTCTCCGGCGGATCTTCCTGTCCGTTAATGGATTTCGCCTGCTGGAGCAGGAAAGCGGCTTCCTGTGTCAGACAGTCACGCAAGCTGGCAGATCCCGTGACGGCATAAGCCAGTTTTGCCTGCATTGTCACTTCGGCGACGTTGACCAATGGCACGTCCCAGGTCGATTCATCCTCACTGCGAAAGATATAGCGCAGACGGGCCTCCTGTACGTTCGCCAGCAGGCGTTTTCCCTCAATGCGATACGGGATATCGTCATACCGCTCACCCACCGACAGCACCCGGATAAGATCCGCCGGGAGGGGAAACTGGTAGCCAAAACCGAAAGCGGGGCGGTACTGACGGGAGAGAGCACAACGCGTTTAATGGCGCAGTGCCACGGATGGGCACGCAGCAGGTTATTGCGTACAGAAGGGTAAATATTGGCGCAGAGTCTGGCGTGCGGGGTCGCCTCATCGAAACTGTTGATCGGATGCGCCCCCAGCGCCAGCAACGCGTTAGAACAGATAGATACGCTCGAACTCATGGCGACACCTCAAATGAGAAAGGCCGGGGAGCCCCCGGCAAAGATCCCGGCGGCTTACGCGACAAACTCGATGGCGACGACTTTTTTTTCGTTCGCCCGACCGGCACCATAAGACGCATCGACAGAAATCTGGATGGTGTTGTTTTTATCGCGACGCGGGCCGATATCGACGTTGTACTGTGCGCACGTCCCCAAATGCACCGCGGATTTACACCAGGCGGCGGTTTTGGTGGTTACGGCAGGCTCGCCTGCTTTCGCTTCGTCCAACTTTTCGTACGCCAGCCACTTAAAGCCCAGCCAGTTACCGGACACTGCACCCTCCTGGAGCATCTTCACCGCCATAAAGTCGGCACTGGTCAACGTGGTATCGCTGAGGATCTGCGTCAACATGTCGGCGTTGTAGGTGATATACAGCTCCTCACCGTTCTGTTCATCGCACTCGTTACGGCGAAACATGGCCTTGGCGGCGATAAGCTTGGCCTTGGTCATGCCGGTTTTGCCTGCGACAATCTTTTGCGTTGTCGGCAAGGCGACGGGCGCATAAGCACCGGTATCTGATGTTTTGCGCAAAACGGTATCGAGCAACGCCCGATAAATAATGTCGTCCTTTTTGCGGTTAGCTGCAGCCAGGGTCAGTTGTAAATAGGGCCCCTGCGGATCGGCAATCAGTTTGCGCAGGTCACGCTTCTCCACCGGCACGAAGACCCCGTAGTCCGCCATCAAGGCGTTACGCGTCCCCGCTTCAGGGACATCTCAGACCGTATCACCGAACCGTGTGGTGATTTGGGTCATCTCGATAGTGCCCATATCGTTGATGGTGAAGGATGCCCCGGTAATATGGCCTCGGTCAGTGACGGTGGCCTGCAGGCGAGAGTCTTTTTGCTGCGAGGCAATTTCAAACGAATCATGGAACTGCTGCACAAACGCAGCGGTGATCATGTTCTTGTTGGCATCAAAAGCCATAATGCACACTCCAAATAGTGATTAATCGCCTGCGAGGTGTCGGTCTCCCGGCTCGTTTCAACGCTGCCCGGTTGGCGCTGACGGACAGGGGGGATCAGGTATCCGGCTACTCAGCCGGGCTGCTTTGTGAGGATTGTGAGTGTGATGTGCGGTCAGGATCCCGACCAAATGAAACGAGGCCAGCCATGCAGCCGGCCTGTTGAGGGTCACGCGACAGAATGCGCGTATCTGTGCAGCAACACGATCATGATCAGCATGTTTCGGATCGGCACAGGCGTCCGACTTCATCAGGTCACGGATGACTTGCTGCGCCGCCTGGTTAGCGTCCGCCCCCGCCGGCGTATCTTCCTGCATCTCCGCACCCACTTTCGCCAGCATGCGGATAACCAGCGGATTATTGCCGATATCATCCATGCGATCTTTGTCGCCTTCATCGGCCAGCGCATGAAACGCACGGTAGGCCAGACCGATGTTTTTGTTAAATTCAGCGTCAGATTGCCACACCGCGCGTAACTGTGTCCCCGCGGCGTCCGCATCCAGCTCGACCGCACCGTTCACTAACGCCGGGGCACGCTGCAAGTACTCGCCCAGAATAAAGTAAGCGTACGCCCAGCGCCGTATTGATAGTTATTCAGCAGGGATGGTGAGGTTCCACGGCAGGAGCTCTTTGATTTTGTTGATGGGATGATCCGCGATAATCGCCAGCACATGGCGCAGATACTCTTCCGGCTCCACGCCGTTCAGTTTGCAACTGCCGATCAGCGTA
>NZ_JBLKSS010000229.1:0-4777 GCF_047607725.1 Sodalis sp. (in: enterobacteria)
GGGCTGGAGCGCCTGCTCAACCAGCTTAATGTTAAAGTCCAGCGGGAAATTGGGACGACATCTTGAGGGTTTTGTTGGGGTTTGTTTCATGAATTGCGCCCATTAAAAAAATAATGGACATCATCTTCAATAACTTGATGGAGAATTAACAGACGGCGCTGGGCGTACGCTTACCTCCAGGGCGCATTCCACGGCATCCTTGTCCGCCTGACGCGGGATACGCATCATCCCCATATGGCCGTAGCGTCCCATCATCACCACGTCCTCCGCCAGAACGGAAAAATTCCAATCCACTTCTTCCGATTGGGGAACGTAGGAGACGAGATGGCGTTTCAATGCCTTGGTGGGGGGATGACCCATGACGGTAATTTCGCCGCTGGCCAGAGTGATAAATCCCATAATCGATTTGAATAATGTCGACTTGCCGGAGCAGTTAACGCCCACCAGTCCCGCAATCACCTCGCGAGGGATGGCAAATGTCGCCTGTTTTAACGCCAGGTGGCCATTACGGTAAATCACGGTCGCCCGGCGGACGTCGAGTGCCGTTTCGCCCGAGGGCGAAACGGTTAATGTGGCATCGATGCGTTTAGTCATGCTTAACCCCGGCGGTCATGCCTTCCGCCACGGTATCCGCCGTGACGCGCAGCAGGTCAAGATAGGTGGGGGTCGGCCCAGTGGGCTCGCTTAATGAATCCACATACAATACGCTGCCATAATGTGCGCCGGTTTCGCGGGCCACTTCATGCGCCGGTTTGTCGGAAACGGTGCTCTCGCTGAACACGGCGGGGATATGGTACTTTTTGACGGTATCGACGACTTTGCGAATTTGCTGCGGGGTGCCTTCTTGATCGGAATTGACCGGCCAGAGATACAACTCTTTCAGGCCAAAGTCGCGGGCGAGGTAGGAAAACGCGCCTTCACTGGTCACCAGCCAGCGGTGCGAGGCGGGAATTTGCGCCAGCTTTTCTTTGACCGGGGCGATTTCAGCGGTGATTTTATGCTTATAAACTTCCGCATTTTCCTTATAATAAGTCTGGCTGTGGGCGGGATCATATTTCACCAGCGCATCGCGAATGTTATTGACGTAGATAATGGCATTATCGGGAGACATCCAGGCGTGCGGATTGGGTAAACCGCTCTATAGGGACCCTCGACGATCCCGATAGGAACAACCCCCTGTGATACGACAACGTCCGGCACATCATGCAGCTGCTGATAAAATTTCTCGAACCAACGTTCCAGATCGAGTCCGTTCGATAGCAATAGTTGAGCCCCCTGGGTGCGCTGAATATCGCCGGGCGTTGGCTGATATTCATGTATTTCCGCCCCGGGCTTGGTGATGGATTCGATGTTCGCGGCATCACCGGCGACGTTTCTTGCCATATCCGCAATCACGGTAAAGGTGGTGACGACCTTGAATTTATCAGCGGCGGTTGCCGATATCGAAATCATTAGCAGCGATAATGTTACGGCGGAGACAACTATTTTTGGTATATTTTTATAAACTAGCGATTTCCTTAAATGCGTTGAATATGGCAGAGTGCAAACAGGCGCTAGGATAAGGGGAGGAAGATATAATGCAAATGATAACGATTATCATTAGTATATCAGTTTCATTGTAGTTTCGTTTAACATTTCCCCTAGCGGCCGGGCTTTCCATTTCCTTCGCCAATGCAACGCTACTTCCCGGGCCATAAGTGATAAACGGCAATCCGGCACGCCCATATGCACGTTCTTTTTCTGCCGCCAGACGTCATAATCCGCCCAATTGTTTGTCAACTTACGGCACAAACGCCTCCCATGGTGTTCATCATTAATTATGAAATAAATTGTCATTGCTTTATTCAATTGCACATACCCCCTTCTTTTGTGACGAAAGAAAAGGGTTTTATGCGTAAGCGCGGCAAGGGGTAATGCTATTCCACCTTACCGTCAGCCGTTTAAACAACCACGCCAAGGAGGCGGATTTAATAATGTCAAAAACACTCAGCGTGAGTAAATATGCCGCTCAGCCGGAGCTGCGGCACGAGCATGTTCCTACACCTGCCTCGCGTGCCTATTTCGCCTGGCAACAGGGAAAACTTGATACCGGGCAATTAAACCAGCGCGAAGCCGGTAAATTCTTTCCCGCCGTTGCCGCGGGTCTTTCCGATCCTGTCGCGCCGCCGGACGGCAAAATTGCCAGCGCTAACCAAGGTAATGGCGAATTCCTGGATGAGTCCGGTGGTACCCACTGGGAAAAACATAATGTCGTGGCCGGTGAGCTGTTAACATTTTCCTGGTCTTACAGCGCTAAGTATCTCACCCGGCGCTGGAATTATTTCATAACCCGCCAGGACTAGGATCCCAACGCGCCATTAAGCCGTGCCCAATTCGACACCCAACCGTTTTTCAAAGTAGAGCTAACCGAGCAGCCGTTCTGGAGCAATGGCGCGGCGCTCACCCCGCCTGAACCAACGGTACATGAGGTGATGCTGCCGCAGCGTTCGGGCTACCACGTCATTTTAGCAGTATGGGAAGTGGTGGATACGGGTAATGCGTTTTACCAGGTAATCGATGTGGATTTCGTTGACGGTGATGATAACGGCGAGACTACGCCCGTTGCGCCTAACGGACTGCGCGCCCCGGAGATTACCAGCAATGCCATTACTCTTGCGTGGAATGCCTCGATCCCGGCTGCCGGTGAATATCGACTTTATCACGACGGCAACCGCATTTACGCGGGTATCCAGCCGGGTTTCATCGACACCGGACTGGCGGAAAATACGCAATACAGTTATGCCGTAAGCGCGGTGAATGCACAGGGTTCCGAATCCACGCAGAGCCAGGCATTGCTGGTGACAACGCCGAGCCAAACCTTGCCCGATTCCCCGCCGGGGGCGCCGAAAAACTTGCACTGCATGGAGGTAAGTGCCGACAGCGTGAGCCTGATATGGGGGGCGTCAGTGGACGCCAACCGGATGGGCAATTACATTGTGTATCGCGATGGGGTGGTACTGATAACCTTGCCGGTTTCACAGCTAAGCTATAACGATACCGGCCTTGCCGCCGGCACCACGTATCGCTACTACGTCATCGCCAGGGATTTATCCGGCCAGGTCTCTGCGCCGAGCAATACGCTGACGCTAACCACCGACGACAACGATGAGGGACAGCCGGGGAATTACCCGGAATGGAAACTGATGACCTCTTATACTCGCGGCGATAAGGTCAGCTATCGCGGTAAAGACTGGGAATGTCTGCAAAGTCACGTCGCTTATACTGATGCCTGGTCACCGGGGGGGAAGATTATCTGACCCTGTGGCGGCCGCTAAGCTAACGCTTTGCTCTTGCAAGTGGACACATCCTGTGTCCACTTTATTTTTACCGATTGCGGCGACCGGCTGTTTCGTTATAGACGGACGATGCGGGCGTCATGAGGTCTGATTCGGCGGGATAGTATATTTCTTTAGCGAGATGACGAAATGCTGATGGTTTTTTTTAATTTTGGCGCCCCGTTCACACCAATATGACGCAAAATGAAAAAATTCGTCGCTGGTGAGTTCAAATCCCAGCTCAACATGTTTAACCAAGCCTGCGGCTAACAGCCGCTCTGCTTCTTCCAGGGATGAAACCAGGACAGGCGTCATTGTTTCTCTTACCATTTCGTTTGCTGATACCGTCTAGACGATATGTCCGTTTCATTTCATTAAGATGACAGAAATGTCGCACCCGCGCTTTTTTTCACCCATCACCGACACACAGCCGTCACATAAAAACTCAATAATTACTGCCTCTAGCCCTATTGTGTCATGAGGTCGTTGTGTATTCAGAGCGTTATGTGGATAAAGAACTCTGCTGGCTCGCTTTTAACGAACGCGTTCTGCAAGAGGCTGAAGATGTCACTAATCCCTTAGTCGAGCGAATTCGTTTTCTCGGCATTGATTCCAGCAACCGGGATGAGTTTTATAAGATTCGCTTTGCCGATCTACGACGAAATCTCCTTATCAGCGCTGCTCAGGGCAAAGACGAAGGCTATCGGAGATTATTCGCTGAAGTGAAACATAAGATTGCGAAAAACAACGAGAAATTCGATAGTCTCTACCATGACTTGCTGCTGGAACTGGCCAGAAACCAGATTTTCTTGCTTAATGAGCGCCAATTATCTGAACCTCAGCAGCATTGGCTGAAGGACTATTTTCAACAAACCCTACGCCCGCTCGTCAGGCCTATCCTTATTGACCAGGACACCAATTTGGTCACTTTTTTGCGTGACGATTCGACCTACCTGGTGGTGAAAATGACGCGGGACGAGGCGGTGAATTACGCCTTATTGGAAATCCCGTCAGACAGAACCCCGCGTTTTATTACTTTGCACGCCGACAGCGGTTCGCGCCGGCGTAAGCCTCTTATCATTTTGGATAATGTGATAAGACTGTGTCTTAACGATATTTTTGACCCGTTTTTTGATTATGACGATATTCATGCCTGGTCCATGAAAATGACCCGGGATACGGAATTCGACCTTTCGTTTGAAATGGATACCGGCCTGCCGGAATTGATGTCCTCCGGGCTTAAACAACGTTTGAAGGCGGAGCCCGTTCGTCTGAGTTACCAGCGCGACATGCCGGTGGACATGCTCGCTATGTTGCTGGATAAACGTAAGCGCCCCGTGGAGGACGTCTTGAATTATTGGTGGGTTTGTTGTATGAGACAGTAAACCTACGTTACACGCTTATGCTCATTGCATTTTCACATTGTATTGATTTTAATAACTTTTATTTCCATCCCGGTTTGA
>NZ_JBLKSS010000230.1:0-4662 GCF_047607725.1 Sodalis sp. (in: enterobacteria)
CTCAAACCGGGATGGAAATAAAAGTTATTAAAATCAATACAATGTGAAAATGCAATGAGCATAAGCGTGTAACGTAGGTTTACTGTCTCATACAACAAACCCACCAATAATTCAAGACGTCCTCCACGGGGCGCTTACGCGCCACATGCATTATAAATATAAGATGTATTTATTAGACCCGCCGCTTTTTATTCCCGCTGGCTATAACCTAATTGCCTGAAGCCAAATTGCCGTTTATCGCGGCGCGTGGCGGCCCTGCCCCGCGCAGGGACAGTGGCAGGCGCGAACGGCACGTCGGAATGCCGTTCCCCTCAGCCGTTGCTCAAGGTCTTTGGCGAGTCATGGCGCTGGCTATTGGCTTGGCCGCGCCCTGATGATCAACAATGCTTCATAACGGTTGCTGAATTGCCTAACACCTATTGGATTGCCGTTGGGAGCGATGGCAGCTCAGCGCCTTCCCGATTCGGGGTCGGCTGAAGTTGGTGGCGTCGTTAATCGCCGCGAGAGGGCACTCCCTTCACCGACCTCATTGCGCGCCAAGACCGCAGGGACGCGGTGGTGCCTCATCGGCGCCTCAGAATACCGTTGCGCGACAATGCATCATCCCCGCCTGAGTGTCCTGTGCCACGGCGGTACCTTATCGGCGGTCACACCCGGTGATAGGCGGTTGCGCAAGGGGGGAATCGGAGGAGGATGGGACATGTCCTTGTTCCCCACCAGCATCAATGCCGGGAAGGTGCTGCAGCACAGTTTACTGTGGCATGGCGGGGGCTATAGCGCAAAACCCCGGTGGCGTTGGGGCAATCCGGAAAACGGTGCGCCCGCACGTCCAGTACCGATACGCAGGTCTGTCTCTAGCCGATATTGCTGTTGCGCGGAAGTCTGCTGCATGGCTCACGCGGCCGGCATGCTTTATGCGCTGATGTTGCCGGTAGGGATAACGTGTCCATCCAGGAATGACGCAGCCGGCAGTGTGGCGGCGAGTGACGCTACCGCGCGCCGATAGCGGCGGACGTAGGGCCTACAGCGCCAATCACGCCGGTGTCGACGGCTATAGGTCGTTTGATTGCATCACCGTCATTTCCGGCGGTGATGGGCGGGATGCTGTTCTTGCAGCGGTTGCGGTCCCGGCCGCGGCCAAATCACTTTAGATAATAAAACAGCGATAGCTTTGATAGGGAGCAAGATTTTAAATCGCTGCTATAATTATTATCTGAATGAAATTAAAAACGAGCCGTTATGAACTAATAAGAGGATAAGTAATTATGAGTACCGCTAAACTGGTTAAAACGAAATCTTCTGAACTCATTTTTACGCGCAATGATGTGGACGAACAGGTTAAAACCACGACTATCGCCACGCTTAACCATATTGTGATTGAGCTGGTGGATCTGGCGCTAATCACTAAACAGGCGCATTGGAATATGCGTGGAAACAACTTTATTGGCGTGCATGAAATGCTGGACGGTTTCCGGACCGCCATTCTTGACCATCAGGATACGATTGCCGAACGTGTCGTACAACTGGGCGGCGTCGCGTTGGGGACAGTACAGGTGACCAACAACAAAACCCCGCTGAAAAGCTATCCGACCACGATCCATACGGTGCAGGATCACCTGAAAGCCCTGGCCGACCGCTACGGTATTGTCGCTAACGATGTACGGAAGGCCATTACTGAAGTCGAGGATGAGGACACCGCTGATATCTTTACGGCGGCTTCCCGTGACCTGGATAAATTCCTGTGGTTTATCGAGTCTAATATCGAATAAATCCGCGTCAGTGCCAACGCGAGTTGGCACTGGCTTACGTAATACCCTAAAGGCTGACGGCTCGATCGTTGGCCTTTTTTATTGACTCTTTTTTTACTGACTCAATTGCCGGAGGTGACACTATGGCAAGTGGATGGGCGCCGGATGGCGCCGTGCAGGATCAAATCGATGCCACTCTCAACGATGCGGTACAGCGTGTTCGACAGGGGCTTAACGGCGGCGTAAGCGCGCAATATTGTCAGGAATGCGGCGATCCCATTCCCGAGCCGAGCGGCGGTGCCTGGCGTGCAGTTGTGCCTAACCTGCCAACGCGAACAGGATAAACACCAAGCGAGTTATGCCGGCTACAATCGCCGCGGCAGCAAGGATAGCCAGTTGCGCTAAGGCAGCGCTGACAGTCCATGGCGGCCCCTGCAGGGCTGGTCGGGCACCGGTCCGGTACTCGCCGAGTGCAGAGTCCGCATCGAAGGCGAAGGCGCGAGCAGGCTGGTACACGCTAAGCCAGCGTCACAAGCGCTGGCATGTCTTTAACCCGCTGAGCCCGCGTCGGAAGCGCGAAAATGTTCGACCCGTGCGGAACAGCGTTGTTGGTGCGAGCATGTCCTGTACCGTACACGCTCGGCCAACGTCGGGGGCGCGAGAATGCCCGACGTGCGCTGATACAGCGTCGAAGGCGTGGGAATGACCGGCGCGGTCTGGCACCGCTCTCGGCACCTTTCGGATAAGCGCGCCTGCCGCAGGCCGCCTAATAATGGACGTTTTCCGATTCGGCATGTGGCCTGCGCACGGGCGAGCCGCATGGTGGCGTAATCATTGGCTGGAGGATGCCGATATGACCCGCAGCTCGCACTACTTTTACGAACCGGCGCAAGGCCACGGTTTGCCGCACGACCCGCTAAACGCCATCATCGGCCCGCGCCCCATTGGCTGGATAGCGTCGGTAAACGCCAAGGGCCAGCGTAATCTGGCACCCTACAGCTTTTTTAATTGTTTTAACTATCATCCGCCGATCATCGGCTTTTCCAGCGCCGGCTGGAAAGATAGCGTGGCGAATATCAACGCCACCGGCGAATTTGTCTGGAATCTGGTCACGCGCCCCCTGGCCGTTGCCATGAACGAAACATCCGCCTCTCTTCCCGCCGGCGAGGACGAGTTTGCCGTTGCCGGCCTGACGCCTATCCAAGGGGAGCGGGTGAAGGCCCATCGCGTCGCCCAAAGTCCGGTCAATTTTGAATGTCGTCTGAGTCAGTGTATTGCGCAGGTGGACGCCAGCGGCCACGAAACCGGCAGTTGGCTGGTATTGGGGGAAGTGGTGGCGGTGCATATCGATCGCCGGCTACTGGATGCTGACGGAGTGTATCAGACCGCCGCCGCGGAGCCGGTTCTGCGCGGCGGCGGTCCTAGCGCCTACTTTGCTATTTCCGCACAGCAGCGCTTTGACCTGTGCGCCCGGACGATCGAAACCGCCGTTAACCCGGCGCCCACCGACGCCACGGCAGGTGTAAAGATAACGGGACGGTTATATCAAAAAAAATGGTGAACTCGTTCAAAAATTCCCTAAGAAAAATCGTATCAGCTGGCGTATCATACGCTTCCGTTATGATATAGTTTACAGAGTTATTAGTATGAAATTCTCTTTTAAGGCTTTTATTATCTTCAGCGCAGTGGCCCTGAGTCAGGGCGCCGTCGCTTACCGCCTCACGGACATGCCGCGCGATCCGCGCAGCGACAGCGCCTGCATGGCGCAGACCACCGCCGACACCGCCGGCCGCTGCCCCGCCCAGCGTTTTTCCGCCGAAAATAACCAAGCCATCAAAGGCTACAGCCCGGAGTACCATCAACAGCACGGCGCATAATGCCGGCCGCCACCCCGTCCCGCGCTTCGCCGCCGAGAATAAACTCCCCCGGGCAGCAAAGGCTACAGCCCGCAAAACCCGCAATACCATCAGCAGCCCGGCGCGTCACACCGGGCCCTTTGCTCAGCCGTAGCGCCGCTGTATCGCTTGCGCGAATTGCCGGCACATAGTGTCATCCCCCTGGGCGTTGCTTGCCAGGACCTCATCGCCATCCACGACCCGGATGTCGGCCTGCCAGGCGAAATCCGCCGGCGGCTGGGGACGCGTCTGGGCCTGCTCCATGCAGTCCTGCGCCTGCCGCCATGCCTGCTCGACGGTCTGATTGCAGGCGTTGGCCAGATAGGCCGGATTAAAGCCTTCACCGGTCAGACTGACCAGCGTGGCGTCATGGCTGACGCTGTTGCCCGGTTGCCAGTAATGCCGCGCCAAACTCGGCCCAATCGCCGGATTATCGGTCAGGTAACCGTCACGCTGCAAAAAGAAATGTCGGGTCTGTTCCACCGCCATCAGCGCCAGCAAGTACCCTTGATAGGAGCAGGCGGACTCCTGCGACAGCAAATGCGGGATCGCCAGGGTTGGCCGTGGGCTGCCGTCGGTGCCCAGGATGCGCCGTTCATTGTCCCGCGCCAGGCAGGTGATGGCCTCGGGCGTCAAGTGTGCCTCATCCCATTGATACAGCGTCCACTCAAAATAGGGCACCAGCAGAATATGGCGCTCGTTGAAAGCGCGCATCGGCTGGCGAGCGGCGATAGCGTCGTGGATAAGCGCGTCCGGCACCGCCTCGCCACGGTCGTTCACGGCATAGCGTTTCAACCAGTCCGCATCGTCAAGCAGACTATCGCAAAACATCGATTGCGTTTCTGCATAGGCCATTGAGGTAGGCGGAAACTCCTGTGAAAAGGTAAGCGCCCCGTGGAGGACGTCTTGAATTATTGGTGGGTTTGTTGTATGGCCCGGTAAGAATATGTTCCACTACGATGCCTAGTGAACCCGCATCCTATAAGGGACGGCTGTCAGATCATGGATAATCCGGCGAT
>NZ_JBLKSS010000231.1:0-4567 GCF_047607725.1 Sodalis sp. (in: enterobacteria)
GCGAGGCCCTGGAAGCCGTTTCGCATATCGGTGTGGCCGGCGACGAGCCAGATACGGGTGCCCGCCGGTAAGCCCATCATGATTGCGGGCCTTTGAGTTCATGGATAAGTGCGCATAACAGCGCCGGTGTCAGATTGCCGACCAGCCGTAACCGGGTACCGGTGAACTCAATGTCGCAAGTAACGGGTTCGTCAGAGGGTAAAGGAGAACGTAAGGGTGATGGTTCGGCGGAGAGTGTAACCGCCAGTAGCTCAGCCTGCTGTGTAGTGGGGATTTTAGGTTGGACACCGAACTTGCCCTGACGGTAGAGCTGGTGCCAGTTGAACAGCAAATTGTCATTGATACCGTTATCCCGTGCCAGCTTGGCAATGGATACGCCGTGCTGGAGCGCTTGCTCAACCAGCTTAATGTTAAAGTCCAGCGGGAAATTGGGACGACGTCTTGAGAGTTTTGGTGGGGTTTGTTTCATGAATTGAGCCCATTAAAAAAATAATGGACATCATCTTCAATAACTTGATGGGGAATTAACAGACGGCGCTGGGCGTACGCTTACGGTTAAAACGCCGGGGCACGGCACCCATATAGGATCGCTTTCGGGCGGTAACCAGCAAAAAGTCATTATCGGCCGCAGGCTGCTCACCCAGCCGGAAATACTGATGCTGGACGAGCCCACCCGCGGTATCGACGTAGGGGCCAAGTTCGAGATATATCAGCTGATGACCGAACTGGCGAAACGGGGTAAAGGTATTATCATCATCTCTTCCGAAATGCCGGAACTTCTCGGCATTACCGATCGTATTCTGGTTATGAGCAACGGTCAAATGGCGGGGATCGTCAACACCAAAGAAACCTCGCAGAATGAAATTTTGCGTCTTGCTTCCCTGTATCTCTAATGTGTAAGGGTTTAACGATGAATGCGTTGAAAAAGAAAAGCATGCTCACTTATTTGAAAGAGGGAGGCATCTATGTGGTCTTGTTGGTGCTATTGGCCATTATTATTTTCCAGGATCAGACCTTTTTGAACCTGATGAACCTGAGTAACATCCTGACCCAATCCTCGGTGCGGATTATCATTGCCCTCGGAGTGGCGGGATTGATTGTCACTCAGGGAACTGACCTATCGGTGGGGCGTCAGGTCGGTTTGGCGGCGGTGGTGGCAGCGACCTTACTGCAATCCATGGATAGTGTTAATAAAGTTTTCCCTGATATGCACAGCCTGCCCATTCCGGTGGTTATCTTGATTGTTTGCGCCATCGGCGCCGTGATCGGTTTGGTTAACGGTTTGGTTATCGCTTATTTAAACGTGACGCCGTTTATTACCACCTTAGGCACCATGATTATCGTTTATGGGATTAACTCGCTTTATTACGATGTGGTGGG
Organism: Sodalis sp. (in: enterobacteria); assembly: GCF_047607725.1. Taxonomy (GTDB): domain Bacteria; phylum Pseudomonadota; class Gammaproteobacteria; order Enterobacterales; family Enterobacteriaceae; genus JBLKSS01. Next base: position 1,381 of record NZ_JBLKSS010000231.1, read on the forward strand.
CGCCTCGCCGATAGCCGGTTTTGAATCAAACTTTTCGAGCTTTGCACAAGGGTTTATTCGTCTCGGCGATTTTAAACTGTCTTATATCACCTTCTACGCGCTGATCGCCATTATCTTTGTCTGGATACTTTGGACTAAAACGCGTTTTGGTAAAAATATCTTCGCCATCGGCGGTATGCTAGAGGCGGGGCGTATCGGCCGCGCCACCTACAACCTCGGTTTTATGTATGAACTGGATGCCATTGCGGCCTGCGTTGTGGGTGGCGTGTCCTTTTCCGGCGGGGTTGGTACGGTACTGGGGGTCGTCACCGGGGTCATCATCTTTACGGTCATCAATTATGATCTGACCTATATCGATCGGCGTTAATCCCTATTGGCAATATATCATTAAAGGCGCAATCATTATTTTCGCGGTTGCGCTCGATTCACTGAAATACGCGAAGAAAAAGTAGTCTTTGACCCACGCCTGGCCCGCGCGACCGCGTGGACCAGGCGTGGGCCTGCATGCCGTGGGCAAGTCCCGGTGTGCGGCAATGTGCGCCTGCGCCGGGGGCCCGCGTTTTGCTCAATGACCCGCCTCGCCATGTCGCACGTAGCTCCATTGCAAGCTTTACGACATTGTCGGAAATAACTGGTGTAACTCTCACGCTTTGCACCCATCATCCCGCTTTCCCCGCCGCCACAGGCGAGACCGTTACCGCTGGCCGCTTTCGCCTGCCTCTCCCGTCGCGTCAATAGCGTGTTTTTTGGCCGTACCGGGGGGCGGTTTATCGTCATGGGGCTGCTTTTGTTGCATTTCCAATAGTTGTTCCGGTGAAACCGCCGGATAACCTTGTGCTCCCTGCGGAATGTTGTGACGGGCGGGAATGGGAATTAAGGGGCCAAGAAAACGCGGTTCCCGCTTCATGAGATACAGGTCGGAAAGCGCGCCAAGGCGGGCGCCAATTTCCCGGACCCGGACCGACAGCATATTTTTTGGCGAAGGCACGGCATAGCATTGCGCCTGAATGCCCATGTTCAGCGCGATAAACAGCGCTCGTTCACAGTGAAAGCGCTGGGTTATGATGGTGAAGTCGTTGGTATCAAAGACTTTCCGTGTGCGGATAATCGAATCGAGCGTGCGAAAACCGGCAAAATCCAGCACGATATCGGCGGCGGGCATGCCCTGGGCTATCAGATCGCGGCGCATGGTTACCGGTTCATTGTAGCTTTGCAGCGCGTTGTCGCCGCTTAACAGCAGGTAATTCACCTTGCCGCTGTTGTAGGCGTTGAGCGCGCCCTGAATGCGATAGAGATAATATTGATTGATAACCCCGGTGCGGTAATACTTGGCGGTGCCCAGCACCACCCCCACCTGACGGTGCGGCAGGGCCGTCAGATCGTCATAAATAAAGGGTGCGGTTTTCCAACTGATCCAGCGGTCAAGGCCCACCGCCGCCAGTATGAGAATGCCTGCGATAATTAACAGGGTTAAAATCAGGCGTTTCAACATGCTATAGCCTTTGCCGGTTCCCGCGAAAGTGTCATGGCTCCAAGGCTACTTTACCTGTCAAGCTGAAGCAAGGTGTGCAAGGGGCAAGTCAGGCCAATGCCGCAAAATTGCCCGTTTACCGGCCGGGTTTCCCCGACCGGTTGATGGCGGGTTTAAAAAGAGGTGCGGCGATAATCGTGATACTGCGGCTGCCAGAAATTATGCTCGATGGCAAGAGAAAGCGTTTCCTCGGAGGTCACCAGCGCTACCCCGTGAACCTGCGCCGCCTTGGCAATCACCCGTGAGACCGCATGGATATCGTTGATATCCGGCAACAGCGCGCCGCCGTCACCGTTGGCGAGCGGCGAGCAATCCGCCAGCGCACGGCTGGCCGCGATTAGCATAGCGTCCGTAATCTGGCTTGCGCCCGAGGCCAATACGCCCAACCCGATACCGGGGAAAATATAGGCGTTATTGCACTGGGCAGTCGGGTAGATTCTACCCTCTAGCTTCACCGGCGTAAAGCGGCTGCCGGTCGCGACCAGCGCCGCGCCGTCGGTCCAGCGTAAAATGTCTTCCGGCGTCGCTTCCACGCGCGATGTGGGATTGGACAGCGGCATCACAATAGCCCGCTCGCAGTGTTGGTGCATCTCCCGGATAATCTCTTCGGTAAACAGCCCCGGCTGGCCGGAAACGCCGATCAATACCGTGGCTCTGGCGTTACGTACCACATCTTGCAGCGAAATGGTGTCGGCTCTCCAGCGACCATTCGCGAATACTCTCACTGGACTGGACCAGACGGCTTTGAAAATCCAGTAGATTAGCCAGTTTGTCGGTCAGCAGGCCAAAGCGATCGACCATCAGGACGCGGTGGCGGGCCTCGTCTTCGCTGAGACCCTCAGTGCGCATTTCCGCAATAATCTGTTCGGTGATATCGCAACCGGCAGAGCCTGCGCCGAGAAACACCACCTTTTGATCGCGCAAGCGTTTACCCGCGGCGCGGCTGGCGGCCAGCAGACAGCCCAGCGTTACCGCGGCGGTACCCTGAATATCATCATTGAAACAACACAATTCGCTGCGATAGCGGTTTAGCAACGGCGTTGCGTTTTTCTGGGCGAAATCTTCAAATTGCAGCAGCACATTCGGCCAGCGACGCTTCACCGCCTGAATAAAGGCGTCGACGAAATCATCATATTGTTCGCCGGTTATACGCGGATGGCGCCAGCCCATATACAAAGGGTCGTTGAGTAATTGCTGATTATTGGTGCCGGCATCCAGCACGACCAGCAGGGTATAGGCGGTATAAAGCGACAGCTTACCGATGGGGATGCCCATGCCGCCGATCCCCTGATCTCCCAGGCCTAAGATGCGTTCACCGTCGGTCACAACGATAACTTTGACATTTTGCTTGGTGGCGTTTTGCAGCATATCCTCAATTTTGCCGTGGTTATTATAGGAAATAAATACACCACGCGCGCGGTGATAAATATCGGAAAACCGCTCGCAGGCCTCGCCGCCGGTCGGGGTATAAATAATCGGCAGCATTTCGTCCAGGTGGGCCGCAAGCAACCGATAAAAAGTAAGCGCCCCGTGGAGGACGTCTTGAATTATTGGTGGGTTTGTTGTATGGCCCGGTAAGAATATGTTCCACTACGATGCCTAGTGAACCCGCATCCTATAAGGGACGGCTGTCAGATCATGGATAATCCGGCGATG
>NZ_JBLKSS010000232.1:0-4560 GCF_047607725.1 Sodalis sp. (in: enterobacteria)
TGAACGGCGTGGAGCCGGAAGCGTATCTGCGCCATGTGCTGGCGATTATCGCGGATCATCCCATCAACAAAATCAAAGAGCTCCTGCCGTGGAACCTCACCATCCCTGCTGAATAACTGTCAATACGGCGCTGGGCGTACACTTACAGAAAAAGCGGCTTTGTTGGTAAAAGAAAATCGTACCGGTACAAATAATGGTAAAGGTAATCCATCTAACGTTTACTATCTGAAATTGGATAACCCTATGCCGACTGCCAGCACACCCCCTATGCCGACAGGCGGCACCAGAATCAGTCACTCTTTTGAACCAGTCATGGAACCTAAAACCCCCTTACCCCCTACCGGGGGCATCTCCCCGGAACCGGCAGGGAAAAACCAACCCCAAAAATCTGAACAGCCTTCCACGCAGGACTATCAGGCAGCACTGGGCATCTACAACGACACGGTAGCCGACAGACTTCCCCACGCTGTAGAGCTAAACGACAAGCGGCGCAAGGGTATCAAACGGCTTATTGGTCAACTGGCGCGAAAAGACCTTCAGGGGTTCCGAGCCTACGTACAGGCGTTTGTGACCCACGCGCCGCCGTTTTACTTCGGGGATAATGACCGGGGCTGGACGGCCAATCTTGACTACCTGCTTCGTGCGGACACCCTGACCAAAGTCCGGGAGGACACGCTGTGACAGACCAGGAAATCGAAGCTAGCGTCATCGATGGCCTGCTGCTAGGCGGTTACACCCCTGATGCGGCGGATGTCCTTGCTACGCTGGATGAAGACGCTTTCACCGCCAGCCTGTACCGTGAAACGTTCCGGGAGATTCGTCGGCAGGCGAAAACCCGTGGACTGATTGACGGGCTGATGGTGGGTGAGGCGATGGGTAGCGGTAACTTTGGCGCGGTGATGAAGACGGTGAAGAAGTGTCCCAGCGCAGCGAATCTCAAGGGGTATGCGCGGCTACTGGCAGACTATCAGCGTGTACGGCGCTTCACGGCGTTGTTGGGCGATGGGCTGGAGCAGGTACGCCAGTCCCCGAACCATGAGCGAGCGTTGGCAGTGATGGGGCAGGTGTTGGCCTCCCTGCGTGATATCGACTGCAGCGCCGATGAAGTACGCCCGATGCATATCGACGAGCTGATAGACCCCTACACCGAGCTTTTGGAAAAGCACCTGAAGAATGGCGAAGCGTCGGATTCATTGAAAACGGGCATTGACGAACTGGATGAAATTCTCGGCGGTATCAATCCGGTGGACCTGGTAATTGTTGCCGCCCGTCCCGGCATGGGAAAGACTGAATTTGCCTTGAAGGTGGCGGAGGGCGTTGCCGCACAGCATACCACGCGCCAAATTGACACGGAGAACGGCGCGATAACTGAAATCGAACGCAAGGGCGTATTAATTTTCTCGATGGAAATGGACGCAATGCAGGTTATCGAGCGCTCATTGGCAGGAGCCAGTCATCTTCCGGTTTCAACGCTGCGCAAACCTTGCCGGATGGATGACGAAGGTTGGGCGCGAGTGTCCGAGGGACTTCGCCGCTTACAGGGGCTTGATGTTTGGGTTGTGGATGCATCATCGCTCACCATTGAGCAGATACGAGCTATTTCCTACCGGCACAAGCTTACCCACCCTGCGTTATCGCTGATTATGGTCGATTATCTTGGTCTGATTGAGAAACCCCTAGCAGAGCGTAATGACCTCGCCATCGCTCATATATCCGGCAGTCTCAAACGTATGGCGAAGGAGCTTAAAACGCCGGTGATGTCGCTGAGCCAGTTGTCCAGAAACGTAGAGCAGCACCCCAATAAGTGGCCTACCTGTGCTGATTTAAGAGATTCAGGCAGCATTGAGCAGGATGCCGACAGCATCATCATGCTCTACCGCGATGCGGTGTACAACGAGAATAGTCCAGCGGCGAAATACGCTGAACTGATTGTCACCAAAAACCGATTTGGCACTCAGGGAACCGCTTACCAGGAATTCAAAAACGGGCATTTTATGCCCACCAATCAGGAGCAAGCCGCGAGCGCTTGCCAGAACAACGCTAACGTCGCGCCGATGAAACGCTATGCAAGTGGGGCAGCAGTTTAACGCAAAAAACGAGGAAAATACGGATGACGGCATATTTAACAGAATTAATCGTGGGGCTATTTTTCATTGCAGTCTTTTTTGTTTGGGTGGGTAAATTCAGAGGTGGTGATGGAAAAAAGAAGCTTCCTTCTGCGTGATGAACGAATACGAGAAAACCTGAAAGCATTTATTGATTCACTCCCCACCGACGAACATCGCCCCCTCGAAATCACTATCAACGGCAGCAAAAGAAATTTGTCGCAGAACAACCTATTCCATGCGTTATGCACCGATGTCTCGCGGCAGGTCTTGTGGGCAGATAAACCGCGCCCGCTGTTGGACTGGAAAGCACAGTTCGTCTCAGGCCATGCCATCGCCACCGGCAGGCCGGGAGAAGTGGTTACAGGGCTGGAGGGGGAGTTTTGCAGCATCCGCGAGAGCACGGCTCAGATAGGCGTGAGGCGCATGAGCAGTTTGATTGCGTACGTGCAAGCCTGGGCAGTGGGAAACGGCGTTAGGCTGCGCGAGGTGCGTTATTCAGGGGATTATTTCGGGAGAGTCGGATGAAGAAGACCTGTTTCAGGTATGACGGGTTAACCAGTGAAGAGGCTGAACACCTAATCAGGCACTACGAAGACAAGGGTTATCACGTTGTCAGGTCATTGAGCGGCGACCCGAAGTATTGGGATGTCGTTGTCACCCTTCCTGAACAGAAATACCTCAAACCAACGCCACGTTCAATGGTTAACAAAATGTGGAACTAGATATGGCACTAAAATCAAACACCCGGCCAGAACACAAAGATACATGGCGAACGCCCGATGTCTTTCAGGCATTGGATGCAGAGTTCGGGTTCTGCCTTGACGCTGCTGCCGGCCACGATAACGCCCTGTGTCGCCACTATCTAACCGAAGAGGATGATGCCCTGAATTGCGATTGGCACACCCGGGTACAATTTTCTGCAATCCCCCCTACAGCAATATCATGCCGTGGGTGAAAAAGGCCGCCGAGCAGTGCGCAGTACAACAGCAGACTATCGTCATGCTCCTGCCCTCCGACACCTCGCCGGCGTGGTTCGCTCAGGCACAGAAAACGGCTGATGAGGTGCGATTTATCACCGAGGGCCTATTGTCGTTTATCAGCGCCGAAACCGGCGAGAAGGGCAAGGCGGGTAACAGCAAGGGCAGTGTGTTGTTCATCTTGTGACCGTGGCGAACCACCCTAAAAGGGATGACCACGGTAAGCAAGCACGCGCTGATGAGTCGAATGTGGGGGTAGGTATGGCGCTGAAGCGCGATAAGCACGACGCGGTATTTTCTGAACTCGTCCGAAAGAGAACCAACTGGCAGTGCGATTACTGCGGTAAATATTTTCATCACGACCACGGCAATCTCCATTGCTCCCACTTCAAGTCCCGCCGCCACAAGGCGACCCGCTACCATCCCTTCAACGCCTTCGCACACTGCGCTGGTTGCCACCGTAAATTGGGCGAAGACCCGTATGAGTTCATGATGCACGCAAATATCACCTACGGGGAGATGACCATTGACCGCGTGGCGCATCTGGCAGCGGTGCCAATACGCTTGAAGCTATGGCAGATGGATGAGATTTATCAGCACATGAAAGCTGAACTAAAGCGGCTGCGGGAATTACGTGCTGAGGGCAACATCTGGCGAATCGAGTTCACGCTACCGGATTGGTATCAGGAGGGCATTACCTATCGCATGGGGGAGGGTGCTGGTTCCGGTCACGCCCGATCACTGATTCCGGTCGCCCGATCAGCGATTCCGATTCTGTCCGATCGCTCATCTTCTGTTCCGCCATACTCTGGAGACTTTTAGCTTCCGGGTGTATGGCATGGCACGTAAAAAGAAGAACGCGATAACAGAAATGTGCATCTATATCAATGTATTACACATGAAATTTGAGCAGCATCGCTCGAATCGCACCATAGCACCATCGCACCATCGCACCATCGCACCATCGCACCATCGCACCATCGCACCATCACACCATCGCACCATCGCACCATCGCACCATCGCAGCAGCGCTCGGCATCGGCTGTACCACAGTGCACGATATCCTCGGCCGATTCACGGTAGCTAACCTGGTCTGGCCATTGCCGGCGGAACTGTCCCCCGTCGACCTCTACCGCCTGCTCTATCCCGGAAAATCCGGCAAGGCTATCAAGACCTTACCCAGCTGGCTTGATATCGATACCGAGTTAAGCCGCAAGGGCGTGACCAAACAGCTGTTCTGGATGGAATATCAGGCCGCCGTGGGCGGTGATGCCCTCGGCTACTCACAGTTCTGTGCACTGTTCCGTGACTGGAAAAAGAAGCAGCGGCGTTCCATGCGCATGGAGCACAAGGCCGGCGAAACGCTCTTCATCGACTTCTGTGGCCCCACCGTACCTATCGTCAACCCTGCGACCGGTAGCGTACGCCAGGCCGCTATCTTCGTCGCTGCCATGGGCGTATCAGGCTATGCGTAT
>NZ_JBLKSS010000233.1:0-4414 GCF_047607725.1 Sodalis sp. (in: enterobacteria)
GTGGAGCCGGAAGCGTATCTGCGCCATGTGCTGGCGATTATCGCGGATCATCCCATCAACAAAATCAAAGAGCTCCTGCCGTGGAACCTCACCATCCCTGCTGAATAACTGTCAATACGGCGCTGGGCGTACGCTTACAAATTTTGCATGTTAAAGCTCCTCACAAATCAATGTGATTAATGAAGCCCCGGGGCGATCCCAGGGCGGGGTTACAGGGTTAGTGGCGCGTCAGGAAGTGTTTAACTTCGTCTTCGTGCCAGTGGTCAAGGCGATCTTCAACGCCCCGTTGCTGCTGGCGATGACAGCTCTCGAAAAGCCGCTATATATCGGCCAGCACGGTATGGACGTCTTCACGCTTACGAAGAATGCGCTTGAGGGTTTGCTTTTCCGCTTCGTGGATGGCTTCACGCAGGGTTTCGGTGACGTAGTAAATGCGGCGGCACTCTTCGGCCAGCAGGGGAATATGCTGTGCTTCAAAAGGAATCGGCGATGGGGTGCCGGTTACATCGCGCAGGGCGTAGTAAACCGCATTGGTCCATGCCTGTTCAAAACGGAAGCCGCGAGTAATGCATCAGACTAAACGCGCAAAGTTACGGGTATCGGTGCGCGTAAAACGCTCGGGGGCTTCGGGCTGGTAAACTGGCTGGCCCACTTCACGGTCGAGGATATCCAGCACCCATTTGCGGAACTCTTTGGCGATCGGAGTGTTGGCGAACATCGCAATCAGGTGAGCGCCGCGTAGGGAGAAGATGCGTATTTTGTTGCGGAGATTGTCATAAGTGTTTGATTTCATCGAGACACTCAAATTGAGGGTCTCGGTCATGCACGAGCTAAACTCGTCTACGTTGCGAGTATAAATTTGGGTGATGACATCAGTTTTCTTGTATTCGAGCGCTTTAGCGAGCTCGGCAGAAGTGAACCAGATCTACCCGTTGTGGGAGATGGTTTCAAGAACAGTATTGCGGAACATTAAGGTTGTCATAGTAATGATTTCCTTTGTAGTTAAGGAACATCACCACCTAGAGGTGTGAAACTCTGTACTGGTGGCGAGCTGAATGGGGTTCACACTACCGGCTACAAAGGACCCGGCGAGCCTTACGGCTCCCCCATCCAGCCCACCATTATTCTGATATGGCGGACTGACACATAAAAACACGCTCTCGGCGTGTTATGCGCCTTTGTAGATAACCGGAGTGTGAAACCCGACACCTGAACTTGCAGATTGACTATAACGCATGGGTTATCCTTGCGTCAATGGCAAAGGTAAAATGTCAAGAAGAAAGTTCAAGGAATATAGCTTTATGCTTATCTATTAATGCTTTGATGTGGGCGCTTCTGTTCGGGTATTTCAAACGAGTTCACTCGCTGCTGAGGCTTCCTCTTCGGCGAGAAAGATCGCCTTGAACTTCTTTACGGCCTTCTCGTTGTAGCGGAAAGATTCCACCTGCTTGCTGCTGTATGGGGACTTATCCAGATAAGTCTGGCCGAATTCCTCCGTCTTCATGTTGTTGTCGTTGGCGATACGGCTAATCTTGTTGGCTGAGACGTTGAACATTTTGCTGATTTGCGTGGCGGTGTAGTGTTTTTCCTCAAGCACCGGCAAGGGAATAACTTCACGTCCGGCGATAGGGTTGATCAATCCGGCGATAACGGCTTGGCGAGCCGCGTCGGAAAGTCCTTGTAGCCCACTGGAAGGTTTTTTCGGCTATCTCCATCTGGATTTGCATGGCTCGGGCCTTGCGGTATTCCGATAAGCCGCTGCCTTCGTCACGATGGCTCGTCTTCATGCTGTAGCTGCCCTGCTGACGTAATGCCGGTAACACTTCTTCGCATACCCAATCCTGCACGTGTTCGGCTGAGGGGAGCTTGCTTTTCAGTATCAGGCGATAGAGATCGGACTCAGGTGCAAGAATGATGCCTTTTGGCCTGAATCCTAAATTCAATTCTAGCGCCTGGCTAGAATTAAGCTTAATCAATGACTTGCAGTTATCTTGTAATGCCTCATGTAGATTTTTATAGCCAAGTGCTTTCGCCAATTCGACCGCAAAGAACACCGGCTTGCCTTGGTATCGCGTTCCCTGTAGCTCGATATCTGAATCGGCAGACTTAAAGAGCATGAGCTGTGCTTTGGTGATTTTAGTCATAACGATTTCTCCATAGTTAAACGGATTTGTTTAAAAGGTATTAGGGGGCTAACTTGCAAAATTTTGCAGGTTGGCGGTCAGATCGCTTACACTTGGCTTAAACAGGAGGATCCCCTATGGGCCAAGTCGCATTTGATACATTGCAGGCTTCAGAAGAGCTTGAGACTGCTGGTATTTCCAGAGAGCAAGCGCGGGCGATTTCGCTCGTCGTACGCAAGTCTCATGAGGTGGCGGATGTGGCCACCAAGGCTGATATCGCTGAGGTAAATCGGAATATCGCCGATGTCCGTAAGGATCTATCCACAGAGATCGCCGACGTTCGTAAGGACCTATCCACAGAAATAGCTGACGTTCGTAAGGACCTATCCGCAGAGATAGCTGACGTTCGTAAAGATATGGGGGCTCGCTTCGAGAAGAACGAAGCCCAGATGCAGGCACGCTTTGAACAGCTGGACAAACGGCTAGATTTTTCCGAAAAGCGCTTTGATAAACTGGAAATAAAATTCGACCGTCTGCAATGGTTCTTGGTTGCTGCCGCTTTGGGTTTTTTATTTAAAGAGATGATTATGCGGTTGTTCGGTTATTAACTACTCATTGGGTCGGTAGCTCAGATTGGAAGAGCGTACGTGTTATCAAACCGTAAGGACGCTGGTTCGATGCCTGCTCGACCCTCCACTTTCAGCAACACCCTTCCTGTGTCAGGCGTCTAACCTGCTTGCGTAGCCGCTTATTGTCTTCGGCCATATATTCGATTACTGCCCTGAGCGTCTGGGTTTCCCAGTCTTCGTTAGGCCGCCTGCCCAGACTGACCAGATAGCGGGCATCGTCGATACTCTCGCCGCCGTTGGTAATGGCGACGACTTCTCCCATATTGGGGTGCCGGAAGGTTATTAGCACCCGTGCGTTATCCAGTTTCATGAGTCATGTTCTCCGTAGATTGCTTGTGGTGCCTGTTTTGATAACCCTCTCAGGCGGTGAGGGTTCCTGAATTCCCCAATGCAAAGGAATCGGGTAAAATATGCTTACCCCAATGCAATATAAGGACAAGCAGATGTCTAAAAAGCAAATGATCACACCCCCCCGAAAGGTTGGCCTATGACCATTTACCCGAGAAGAATGTAAGGCCCGAGCCACAACCTAAGGCTCCGCTACCGCCACCGAAGAAAACCGGAGGCTGACAACCATAAGGAATCGCTATGAGCCGAGAAGAAGTTAAAGACCGCATTCTGTACGGGTATTATCTTGAACAGTTGTACGCCACCGCGACGGGGCGGATTGACCGACTCTTTTCGGTGTTAACGTTGATTTTCGGTTCAGCGATAGAACTAAAAGCGGACCCATTTTTCTTCGGGGTGATGATCGTGATTATTTCAGCGGTGCAATCGACCTACCAGTTTGGCAAACAGTCCGCCAGAGCCGCGAAACAATCCTTTGAGTATCTCAGGTTGTTCACAAACGAAGTATAGTTCAATGATGCTGACCTGAAGGCCAGACTCATCGAGCTGGAAAGCACTGATAACAACATCTGGTCCTGTCTGAAGCCTATAGCATTGCGGAAAACGCAAATAAAAATTGGTCTTCCTGTTGAAAATCAAGAAGAGCTATCCATGCTGTCAAAGTTGTTGCGGTTGCTCTGTGGTTAAATCCGCGACAGTTTTATCATCCAGCACGATTACCTCGCACCCCAGCGCCCTGAGCCGGTCGTGTTCGCGTCGCTGGGAGGGGCGTGCTTTCTGCCCCGGCGCTTTGCATTCCACAAACAGCACCCGGCCGCCGGGCAAGACGACCATGCGGTCAGGCACGCCCAGCCTGCCCGGCGATACAAATTTGTAGGCGATGCCGCCGGCGGCTTTTACCGCGCGGATAAGCTGCTGCTCGATGGCTTTCTCACGCAAGTAATACATTTTCATAACCCTGAAACCGTATATATAATCGCAGCTTCCTGGCCAAATGAAATTCGGCACGAGCGCCTTCGCTGTCCTGCCAGCCCTCCAGCAGGAAGATACCCTGTGCGCATTGCAGCATGGCCAGGCCGATGCGCATGTAATCAGCCTCGAACAGGCTATCGGGCAGGGTTGCAGGGTTTAGCACTGTGTCGCCGGCCTGTTTCAGTTCACGTGCAGCGTTGTAAAAGTAAGCGCCCCGTGGAGGACGTCTTGAATTATTGGTGGGTTTGTTGTATGGCCCGGTAAGAATATGTTCCACTACGATGCCTAGTGAACCCGCATCCTATAAGGGACGGCTGTCAGATCATGGATAATCCGGCGATG
>NZ_JBLKSS010000234.1:0-4407 GCF_047607725.1 Sodalis sp. (in: enterobacteria)
GCGTGGAGCCGGAAGCGTATCTGCGCCATGTGCTGGCGATTATCGCGGATCATCCCATCAACAAAATCAAAGAGCTCCTGCCGTGGAACCTCACCATCCCTGCTGAATAACTGTCAATACGGCGCTGGGCGTACGCTTACCCGGCGTGGGTCATGCTGATGCTTTTTTGGGGCGGGCTGTGCCGCTCAATGCAGTTCACCGGCATCAGTTCGCTGGCGTTTGCCGATGTTCCCGCCTGCGAAATGAGTTCCGCCAATACGCTGTTTAGCACCGCGCTGCAATTGTCGGCGGGACTGGGGATTACCCTGGGCGCGCTTGCCGTCCGCGTGGGCGAGCTTATCGCCCGGCATAGCGGGTTGGAGGCGATACCGGGCATCAGTTTCCGGCTGGCGTTTGTGTTCATCACGCTGGTCACCGCCGTCGGGCTTATAGATTTGCTGCGTTTACCGGCTAATGCCGGCGACGGAGTGACGAGAAAAACGCCTATCCGCAAATGACGACGCAGGTTACCTGGGGATGCGCCGCTCACCAATAAACGGAAACAGGCGGCGAGTCATCCTCGCCATTTGTTTCCTAAACCGGCAAACGGAATGCAGGGAACGCATTCCTTGACTGATTGAATTGACAATCACGATAGGCGATATAACTTATCTGCAATTCGCGCGCAAATTATGTCACGCCTTTTATGATAAAGACGAGGGAACGTTGACGTGTGTGAGTGACATTCGGGTTAACGGTTACCTAGTGAATTCACTAAACAATGAGATAGATCCATGAAACCTGCGGCAATGTCTTTTATCCCCAATATACCGATACTGGGGATATGGTTATTGGTTTATTATCTTTCTGGGATAATATCGGTTCAGTTTGACAATCCCGAGTTGCATGTTGCCCTTATCTGGTTTCCGGCGGGCGTCGCGACAGCGGCATTTCTCCATTATTCCATGCGGCATTGGCCAGTGCTGCTGCTGACATTTATCATTATCGATTTTTCGGTGAGCCATCCCTCCAGCGAGCATCTATTTTTCAATATAGTGTTTGCCGTGGTTTCGTTGCCATCCTCTCTGGCCATCGCTTGGATTATCAAGCGGTTCGCCCGACCTGGTGATGATATTAACATCATATTCTACTGGTTCATCACGACTAGCTTGGTCAGCCTGATAGACTCTCTTTGCTTTGCACTGGTCTTCGCATTCGAGACCCAAAAAGCATTTGGGCAGATTTTCTGGGCATGGTTCATCGCAGATATCAGCGGCAACTTCTTTTCCACTACCGTAATAATGGGATTTATCAATAACAGGCTACGGCCCACCCCCCTCTTAACGCGACATTTACTCCTTGGCGTGATATATCTGGGTGTTTATGGTGCTATACACTACGTGGGCTTTTAGCGGCAATGTAAATGCCTTCAGCTTCGGTAAAGCGACAGGCGTACGCTTACCGCCCACCAGTGCTGGGAAGCACACGCCTTGACGCTCGTCATCCCATTGCTCCAGATCCGGGAAATGTATCGCCTGGTTCATGCAGCCAGCTCCGTGCGCAGGGTTTCCAGTACCGGCAAAACCGAGGGCAATACGCCATGCCACAGGAAGAATGCCGAGGCCGCCTGACCCACCAGCATGCCGAGCCCATCGGCGCAGTGTAGCACGCCGTGCCGGCGACTCCAGGCGATGAACGGCGTTTCGCCTTGTTGATAAAACATATCGTAGCAGCAGACCGCAGGCGTAATGACGGAGGCCGGCAGCGGCGGGATACCGCCCTGCACCCCGGTAGATGTCGCGTTGATGATCAGGTCGTAATCCGGCGAGCCGAGGCGCTCAAGCGGTAGTGCACTGATATCGCCGACGTGATGGTAAAACTCCACCAGCTCTTGTGCTCGGGGGAAAGTACGGTTGGTCAGCACCACTTTGCAGCCGTAGGCTAGCAGCGGCAGGATCACCCCCCGCGCCGCGCCGCCAGCGCCCACTAAGAGCACCCGGCTGTCTTGGCGCAATAGCGCGAGACGCTGCAAATCGCTGACCAAACCAATGCCGTCAGTGTTGTCCCCCAGCAATACACCGTCCGGCAGTTTCTTGATGGTATTCACCGCCCCGGCCAAAGACCCGCGCTCGGTGAGCTGATCGCACAGCGAGAACGCGCGTTTTTTAAACGGCAGGGTAATATTCGCCCCCAATCCTCCCGCGTCGAAAAACTGCCGCAGCGTTTGCTCAAAACCGTCCAGCGGTGCCAGCACGCGGCCATAAGGATGGGATAGACCTGTTTCGGCGGCAAAAAGCGCATGAATGCGCGGTGACCGACTATGGTTAATCGGATTACCAAAAACGGCATAGGTATCCATGGTGTCACTCCGGTGATAGTCAGCCCTGACGAATCAATTCGCCGCTCAGGGCATCGCGAATTTCAGAAGGATTGCGCCGCCCTTCCACCGCTTCGTCCAGTACCGGAAAAGCTGCGCCTAATTGCTCACGCACTTCGCCGGCGGTACGCGCCGGCGGCAGCCCGGTCAAATTAGCGCTGGTAGACACCAGCGGCTTGCCGAAAGCAAGGCAAAGACGCCGCACCGGTTCAAATGCGCTAACACGTACCGCCAGTGATGCGTATTGTCCCGTTAACCAGCGCGGGGTTGTGGGACGGGCCGGTACCACCCAGGTAACGGGACCCGGCCAACAGGCGAACATCCGCTCCCGCGCGGCATTATCCAACGCGCTGTCGTCAATATAATCCGTGAGCTGGGCGTAATGAGCGGCAACCAGAATCAACCCTTTTTGCCACGGACGCTGTTTTAGCTTGAGCAGCGCCTGAACCGGGCTTTCGCTGTCCGGATCGCAGCCCAACCCGAACACGGCCTCTGTCGGATAAGCGATAACCTGCTGCTGACGCAGCGCCGTCACTAAACTTGTCAGGTCAGACAAGAGAGATTTATTCTTCATTATCGTTTGTCGCTACCGGCCTGCCGCAGCCTTTATCGGCACAAAACCGCTTTACGCCGCGGGCGGTATTTTTCTCCATTAACAGCGGGAAATGGCAATACGCGCATTCCCCCGCCCCGGGCTGATTATTCAATGCATATTTACAGGCGGGATACCGATAGTAGGCGTAAAAACTTTTACCAAAGCGCGATGTGCGTTGCACCAGCTTACCGGTGCGGCATTGGGGACAAGTAAATGCCGTGGCGTCAGCCACCGCCGTGGGCGCAATATGGCCGCATTCGGGATAGTTCGAGCAGCCGATAAACATGCCGAAGCGCCCCTGACGCAATACCAGCGTTGATTGACATTCCGGGCAAAGCTGCCCTTCGAGCACTTTCACCACATGCCCATCACCCTTAGGCTTTAGGAAGCGAATATAGTCGCATTGCGGGTAATGGGAGCAGCCCAGAAAGGGGCCGTGCTGTCCAGAACGCATAACAAGTTCTGCCCCGCATTGGGGCAGGATGCCGTGTGCTTCGCGGAAAAAAGCGCAGCTTTGGTCATAGCGTTACGTCATCTTTAATGCATCAATGCAGACGCTGTTCGTCTTCTTCAAAAACCAGATCTTCCATTTGCTGATAGGCATTTTCACAGCCTGGAATATTAAACAGCACCATAAGAATAACCCACTTCAGATCTTCTAAATCAAATTCCGCCGCGTCCAACGCCATCACACGATCAATGACCATCTCGCGGGTTTCAAGGTTCAACACCTGAATCTGTTCAAGAAATAATAAGAAACCGCGACAGTCGGTATCCAGGAACTGACTCTCTTCATCAGTGTAGATACGCATGGCAAGCGGATCGGCATTCAGCGCAAAAGCTCTGCCCTGCCCGTCCTGCAAATCAGCCAGTTTCTCCAGCCAGTTTAACGCATTATAAATATCGTCCTGATGAAAGCCCGCTCGGGTAAGGTCATCGGTCAATTTATCCTGATCCACGCACATTTCGACTTCATTGTGGATGTAGGTTTCAAACAAATACATTAGTACGTCGAACATGGCCTGCCCTCCTTAATCGGACATAGCCGCCGGGTACAACTGCGATCCATCCTGCTAACTCCAGTTCGAGCAGTTTCACCACCACCTCTGGCACAGGTTGACCGGCACGTTCAGCGACGACGTCAACAGGTGTAACCTCATCCCCTACGTTAGCCAACACATCGGCAAATGGCAATTTAACTTCGCATTCTGTTGCAGAAATAATTTCCGTCTTATTCGGCGCCAGCCATTTTAAGTCACTGCACAGGTGTTCAAATATCTCCTCCGGGCGGCTAATAAGCGTAGCGCCCTGCCGGAGTAAGCGCCCCGTGGAGGACGTCTTGAATTATTGGTGGGTTTGTTGTATGAGACAGTAAACCTACGTTACACGCTTATGCTCATTGCATTTTCACATTGTATTGATTTTAATAACTTTTATTTCCATCCCGGTTTGAGTG
>NZ_JBLKSS010000235.1:0-4263 GCF_047607725.1 Sodalis sp. (in: enterobacteria)
ACCCCCGGAAGCTAAAAGTCTCCAGAGTATGGCGGAACAGAAGATGAGCGATCGGACAGAATCGGAATCGCTGATCGGGCGACCGGAATCAGTGATCGGGTGAAATCGGAATCAGTGATCGGACGTGACCGGAACCAGCAGTAATTGAGGGTTAACAACAGATTAACCGTTATGATGCGTGACAGCACGCAAAAATTCCTGACGGGTATTTTGACTGGATTTAAACAGTCCGCCCAGCGATGTGGTGGTGGTGGTGGTGGTGGCGTCGCGTATCCCCCGCGCTTTGACGCAATAATGCACGGCATCAATGGAGACCGCCACATTATTGGTGCCGAGCAGCGTTTGCAGCGCCAGCAGGATCTGCTGCGTCAGCCGCTCCTGCACCTGCGGCCGTTGGGCAAAGAACTGCACGATACGATTGATTTTCGACAGCCCAATGACGCAGTGTTTGGGAATATACGAGACCGTCGCCTTGCCGTCGATAATCACAAAGTGATGTTCACAGGTGCTGGTCAGCGTTATATCACGCACCGTGACCATTTCATCCACTTTCATCTTGTTTTCGATGACCGTGATTTTGGGGAAATTGGCGTAATCCAGGCCGGCGAACACCTCTTCCACGTACATCTTGGCGATGCGATGCGGCGTTTCCGCCAGGCTGTCGTCGGTCAAATCGAGGTTGAGCAGCGTCATGATGGCCGTCATGTGCTCCGCGATAAGACGTTTGCGCACTTCGTTATCCAGCACCTCGCCCCGCAGCGGTGTTTCGAGTCCTCGGGCCAGTAAAGCTTCGCGTACCTGCGAGGCCTCTTTTGTCAGCGTTACCATATTCATTCTTCTCCAGCAGGCGATTCGCTCCCGCGGGGTTAACCGCAGAATGGGCAACACTCTAGTGGAGTGCGCGGGGATAATCCAGTGAATGTGTTTCATGATAGCTGAATCGTGACAACCTAGCCTGCTATGGTTGGCGCCACGCCAATATGCCGGCAACGGCCAACGCCAGCATCGACGCCAGCAATGCCGGTTCAAGGCGCCCGGTCAACCAGGTGGATAACGCGGAAAGCACGGGGCCCGCCAGTTGCCCCAGCGCATAGCCGCAGGTCAACAGCCCCGCCATATAGCGCAGGTGGTCCGGCGGCTACATTCGAGCGCGAGTTGCACGACGCTAAGAAAGCCGCCGCCGGTCAGCAGCGCGCCGACAATCAAGCTGCCGATACCGGGCAAGCTAATCATCAGCAAGACCCCGATGCCCTGCGCCCACAGCGTCAGGCGGCGGCCGGCGGACAACCGGTGGCGGGTGAGGATACCGAGCACAATGCCGGCGACGCTGGCGGCGCCAAATACCGGCCATACCCATTGGCCGAAGGCGCTGGCGGGAAAGCGCTGCGCCGCCATCTGCGATAGGAAGGTCGCGGGCAGGATATAGCCGAAGCCCGCCAGGGAATAGCTCCATACCAGTTTTTTCAACGGCAGGCTCAGCGTCGACAAGCTTACCGCTTGGGTAGGATGCACCAACGTGCCGCTTCGGGGTAAATAACGGCTGATGATAGCGATAAGCACCGCGGCGACGTGGCGGTAGTGCAGCAACATCGCCAGCATGCCGCTGACAAAAATACCCGCGCCGGGCGCGCATCGCGTCATAGGTCCCCAGTAAATATCCAAGATAATTGAAGGCTGCCACCAGCGCCGTGCTGGTCAGGGTGAGCTGCCCGTCCGCTATCATGAGCGGCACCTGCGGCGTAAAAGCAAAGCGGCCTATTCCCATGGCCACCAGCAACGCCAGAAAACCGCTTAATGCCACCTTTATGGCCATCTTAACTCCGTGACTACCCATTGTTGTTGCCAAAAGAATGCCCTATCGTTAGAATCACGGAAAATGAATAATTCAGACAAAGTTGATGACGAAATGAGAACACATGGACCTTACCCAACTTAAAATGTTTTGCAGCGGCGCTGAAACCGGTTCCCTGGCCCGTGCCGCCGAGCAGCTTCACCGGGTCCCCTCCAACTTGACCACCCGGCTGCCTGGATTGCTGGCCGCCTACCATCAACGGTTTCCCCAGGTCTCCTTGTCGCTAGTCACCGGCACCTCCGGCGAAATTATCGCCGGGGTGCGCGCCGGTACGCTGGTGGACGGTCCGGTGGACTATGATGATATCCACGGTTGCGTCAGCTTTCGCGAAACGCTGGGGTTGATCTCAAGCCCGGATCAAGATGACATCGCCTCCACCAAGGATATCGCCGGTCAGACGGTGTTTGCGTTCCGACATAGCTGCTCATATCGGCAAAAATTGGAAAGCTGGTTTTACACTGATGGCGTCAAATCCCGGCGCGGTGATGGAAATTCAATCCTATCATGCGATGCAGGCCTGTGTGGCCAGCGGCGCCAGGGTAGCACTGCTGCCCTTGTCGGTGCTGGAACAATTGCCCGGCCGCGAGCGGGTCAAAGTGCATCCGCTGCCGCGCCACATCGCCGACGCCGCGACCTGGCTCATTTGGCGGCGCGACGCTTTCGGGCCCAACGTGGAGCCGTTAAAGCAGCTTATCATTGAATTGCACGATGCCACCACCGGCGACACTGTTTCTGCGCCGGCGCCGGCAGGATCATCGGTATCGATATCAATACCAGTAAATTCGATTTGGCCCGCAAACTTGGCGCCACCGATCTGATTAATCCGCGGGATTACGATCGACCAATCCAAGAGGTGATTGTTGAACTGACCAACGGCGGCGTCGATTTTTCCTTTGAATGTATCGGCAACGTCAATGTGATGCGTTCGGCGCTAGAGTGCTGCCATAAGGGCTGGGGCGAGTCGGTGATTATCGGGGTCGCAGGCGCCAGAGAGAAAATCGCCACCCGGCCGTTCCAATTGGTGACCGGCCGCGTTTGGCGCGGTTCCGCTTTCGGCGGCGTGAAAGGCCGCTCGCAGTTGCCCGGCATCGTCGAACGCTACCTGAAAGGCGAATTTCAGCTCAACGATTTCATCACCCACACCATGGGGCTTGAGGCGATTAATGACGCGTTTAGCCTCATGCATGAAGGTAAATCAATCCGTTCCGTTATCCATTTTGGCCAGTGACAAAAGGAGAATGCGATGAGCGCAAGCGTCGAACGCATTGCCGCCCACCGCCTGCACGGCGGATGGCAATATCGCTACCGATACCTGGCGCAGGCAACCGGTGTCCCGATGACCTATAGCGTCTTTGTGCCGCCGGAGGCCGCGAATAAACGGCCACCGCAGGTGATATTCTGGTTGTCCGGGCTGACCTGCAATGATGAAAACTTCACCACCAAAGCGGGCGCGCAACGCCTTGCCGCCGAGCTGAATTTGCTGCTGGTGATGCCCGATACCAGCCCGCTCGGGGAGGCGGTGGCGGATGACGAGGCGTACGATTTGGGACAGGGCGCGGGCTTTTATCTCAACGCCACGCGCCTGCCGTGGGCATCCCATTACCGAATGTTCGACTATCTCAGCGACGAACTGCCGGCGCTCATCCGCCAGCAGTTCAGCACTGGCGATCGGCAGTCCATTATGGGGCATTCGATGGGCGCTCACGGCGCGCTGTTGATGGCGCTGCGTCATCCGGGACGCTATTGCTCGGCGTCGGCATTTGCGCCGATCGTTAACCCCAGCGAGGTGCCCTGGGGCCGCAAAGCGTTCGGCGAGTATCTGGGCCAGGACGAGGCACAGTGGCGGCAATGAGACAGCTGCCCGTGTTGATTGACCAAGGCGATGCCGACCCGTTTTTACCGGAACAGCTACAGCCGGAAAAATGGGCCGCGCTGGCGCGTCAGCGCCAATGGCCGCTGACGTTGCGCATCCAGCCGGGCTATGACCATATTCTTTATCGCCAGCTTTATCGACGATCACCTGCGTTTTCACGCCGGCTATCTACACGCCTAGCCAGAAGGAGGCAGCTCCACCCGGGGGAAGGGAAATCGCCGGGCGCGAGCGTTAGGCCGCCGGCCTGCCGCTTCACTCGGCGCCGGCTGCCTTTATGGCGCTAAGCCCCCGCGTTAGCGTTTTCTAAAGCCTACCGGTTCTTGACGCACATCGTTTCCCGGCGCCCTGCCGCTTCACTCGTCCCCAGTTGCCCTTATGCCGCCGGGCCATCGCCCTACCTGTAGCGATGCAAAAGATTCTGGACTAATTTGCAGTCAATTCTGGACTCCTTTGAACTCTAAAAAATGGCTATTTTGGACAGTCCAGAATTGTTTGCAAAAACACAGGAGCACTTCATTTATTTTGAATGCTTGAACGG
>NZ_JBLKSS010000236.1:0-4237 GCF_047607725.1 Sodalis sp. (in: enterobacteria)
ATCCTGATCAGTCAACTGCCGGTAAAAAAATGGTATGGACTGATAGAAAACCCCACGACAGCTGATGCGTTACTCGATCGGCTTGTACACCCCAGCTATCGACTGAAACTTAAAGGCGAATCACTACGCAAAGAGCAAGGAGTAGCCAGCACAGGAAAAATGTAAGCGCCCCGTGGAGGACGTCTTGAATTATTGGTGGGTTTGTTGTACGGCCCGGTAAGAATATGTTCCACTACGATGCCTAGTGAACCCGCATCCTATAAGGGACGGCTGTTAGATCATGGATAATCCGGCGATGATAGTGTCCACTTAAATTTTAATAGACACTATCACAAACTTCAGAACCACTAATTTCATATCACTCAAACCGGGATGGAAATAAAAGTTATTAAAATCAATACAATGTGAAAATGCAATGAGCATAAGCGTGTAACGTAGGTTTACTGTTTCATACAACAAACCCACCAATAATTCAAGACGTCCTCCACGGGGCGCTTACCTTTTTTGTGGACTGGATCATACTTTTAACCCACCACGAATTGATTTTGTTGGTCCTGTCTTGTATTTAGACAACTATTTCTTAGAATAAAATTAATCATGATATTTATTATACAGTCAACAGAAACGCTCGCCGGCCTATGGATTTCCGACGAAAAGCGGCATAATGATTAATGTCAAAAGCATTCATGCCTCAAACGGCGTGATTAAGCAATTAATGCTGTGACGCCCCGTCAGGACGAGTATCTCCTACGATTGCGCCACAGACTCCGTCACAACCATATGGGCTAAAATGAACCTTTTAGGCTAAACTTTAGCCCCATAACACTGATATCATCTAATAAGTTGGGGAAATAAAATGTACCAGCAAGAAGTTACGATTACTGCTCCTAATGGTCTGCATACCCGTCCCGCCGCCCAGTTTGTCAAGGAAGCCAAAGGCTTTAGTTCCGAAATCACCGTGACCTCCAATGGCAAAAGCGCCAGCGCGAAAAGCCTGTTCAAACTACAAACCCTTGGTCTGACACAGGGTACTGTCGTCACTATCGCCGCGGAGGGCGAGGATGAACAAAAGGCGGTAGAACATTTGGTTAAACTGATGGCAGAGCTTGAGTAACATACGGCCCGGTCTTTTTAGTTAATATGTGTCATGAGTAAGGTAGGGTTATGATTTCAGGCATTTTAGCATCACCGGGCATCGCCTTTGGTAAAGCGCTGCTACTGAAGGAAGATAAGATTGTCATCAACCGGAAAAAGATCACCGCGGACCAAGTCGAGCCGGAAGTTGAACGTTTTCTTGCCGGACGCGCCAAAGCCTCCGTGCAGCTGGAAGCGATCAAAACCAAAGCGGGTGAAACTTTCAGTGAAGAAAAGGAAGCCATCTTCGAAGGCCATATCATGTTATTGGAAGACGAAGAGCTTGAGCAGGACATCATAGCCCTTATCAAAGAAGACCTCGCCAGCGCGGATGCCGCCGTCTATACCGTGATTGAAACGCAGGCCAAAGCGCTGGAAGAACTCGACGACGAATACCTGAAAGAACGCGCCACCGACGTGCGCGATATCGGTAAACGTTTACTGCGCAATATTCTCGCTATGCCGATTATCGACCTGAGCGCCATCAGCGAGGAAGCCGTGCTGGTAGCGGTGGATTTGACACCGTCGGAAACCGCGCAGCTGAATCTGGATAAAGTGTTGGGCTTCGTCACCGATATCGGCGGCCGGACCTCTCATACCTCCATTATGGCGCGCTCGCTGGAGCTGCCGGCGATTGTTGGGACGGGTAACATTACCAAGCACGTCGCCAACTGCGATTATTTGATTCTGGACGCTATCAACAACCAGATTTATATCAATCCCGAACCGGCGGTGATTGAAGAACTGAAAGCGCTGCAAAGCCAATACGCCGCCGAGAAGAGCGAACTGGCCAAGCTCAAGGATCTGCCGGCCGTCACGCTTGACGGCCATCAGGTGGAAGTCTGCGCCAATATCGGCACCGTGCGCGACGTGGCGGGCGCCGAACGCAACGGTGCGGAAGGCGTGGGCCTGTATCGCACCGAGTTCCTGTTTATGGACCGCGATTCATTGCCCAGTGAAGAAGAGCAGTTCCAGGCTTACAAAGCGGTGGCGGAGTCCATGCCCACCGGTTCGATTATCGTGCGCACCATGGATATCGGCGGCGACAAAGATTTGCCCTATATGAATCTGCCGAAAGAGGACAACCCTTTCCTCGGCTGGCGCGCCATCCGCATCGGGCTCGATCGTAAAGAGATGCTACACGCGCAGCTGCGCGCCATTCTGCGCGCCTCGGCGTTCGGCAAGCTGCGCATCATGTATCCGATGATCATTTCCGTGGAAGAAGTGTGCACCCTGAAGCATGAACTCTTGCTGTTGAAAGCGCAGCTGCGCGAAGAGGGCAAGGCCTTCGACGAGGGCATCGAAGTCGGCGTGATGGTGGAAACGCCCGCCGCCGCGGTTATCGCGCGCCATCTGGCGCAGGAAGTCGATTTCTTTAGTATTGGGACAAACGACCTGACCCAGTATACTCTTGCCGTGGATCGCAGTAATGAGCTTATTTCTCATCTGTATAATCCCATGTCTCCGGCGGTACTGACATTAATTAAGCAAGTCATTGACGCGTCTCACGCTGCGGGCAAATGGACCGGTATGTGCGGCGAGCTGGCGGGAGATGAACGTGCTACACTACTGTTATTAGGGATGGGACTGGATGAATTCAGCATGAGTGCTATCTCTATCCCGCGCATCAAGAAAATTATTCTCAATACCAATTTTGGCGATGCAAAGGCATTAGCAGAGGAAGCATTAGCTCAGCCAACAGCGGAAGAGTTGATGAATCTGGTCAACAAATTTATTGAAGAAAAAACGCTCTGCTGATTTCACGACGCTGACCCGATATAAATGCTTAGGAGAAGATCATGGGTTTGTTCGATAAACTGAAATCTCTGGTTTCCGATGACAAGAAAGACACGGGAAGCATTGAAATAGTTGCACCTCTTTCGGGGGAAATTGTAAACATTGAAGATATTCCTGACGTGGTTTTCGCTGAAAAGATCGTGGGCGATGGGATCGCCATCAAGCCCAGCGGCAATAAAATGGTCGCCCCGGTAGACGGCACGATCGGCAAAATTTTCGAGACTAATCACGCTTTCTCCATCGAATCCGACAGTGGCATTGAGCTGTTTGTCCATTTCGGTATCGACACCGTTGAGCTGAAAGGCGAAGGGTTCCGCCGTATCGCTGAAGAAGGTCAACGTGTGAAAAAAGGTGACGTTGTGATCGAGTTCGATCTGCCGTTGTTGGAAGAAAAAACGAAATCGACTCTGACGCCGGTAGTGATTTCCAACATGGATGAAATCAAAGAGCTGGTGAAATTGTCCGGCAGCGTCGTGGTCGGTGAAACGCCGATCATCCGCATCCGCAAGTAGGCCCATCCCCCTTCATCGCCGGCCGCAGCGGCGGGCGGGAACAACGATAACGGCGCTCAATGAGCGCCGTTAATTTTTGCCGTCGGCGGCCAGGCCGTAAGCGGTTACTGCCAGTGGGGTAATTTGCAGCCCGCCCTCGCGGCCGTTATGGGCGTCGACCGACCCGCCGTGCGCCAACAGCACTTTGCGGGTGATCGCCAGCCCCAGGCCGTAGCCCTTGCCGCTTTGCGGTGAATTCACCCGCACAAAAGGATCGAAAATGCTGGACAGTTTCTCCTCGGCAATCCCCGGCTCCTGGTCGGCCACGCTAATCGTGAGCAGGCGATCTTCCACCGCTAGCTTCACCGCAATCTCTTGCCCCGGCAATGAAAAACGCAGCGCATTGCACACGATGTTTTCCACCGCGCGGCGCATCAGTTCCGCGTTGCCTTTGACGGTATAGTCCGCCGGCTGCTGGGCGGTCAGCGCGATGGTCACCCGGGTGAGCTGCGCCTCACAACGGGCGTCGTTGACCAGCGCTTCCACCAGCCCCAGTAAATCGAAATACTCCTCTGCCAGCATACCCTGGTGCTCCGCGCGCGAAAGCGCCTGCAGCTCCCCCACCATGCGATCCAGACGCTCGGCTTCCTGCTTGATGCGCGCCAGAGGGGTATCTGCTGGTTCCGGTCACGTCCGATCACTGATTCCGATTTCACCCGATCACTGATTCCGGTCGCCCGATCAGCGATTCCGATTCTGTCCGATCGCTCATCTTCTGTTCCGCCATACTCTGGAGACTTTTAGCTTCCGGGGGT
>NZ_JBLKSS010000237.1:0-4140 GCF_047607725.1 Sodalis sp. (in: enterobacteria)
TCATCGCCGGATTATCCATGATCTGACAGCCGTCCCTTATAGGATGCGGGTTCACTAGGCATCGTAGTGGAACATATTCTTACCGGGCCATACAACAAACCCACCAATAATTCAAGACGTCCTCCACGGGGCGCTTACCATAAAAACATCTTTAGGCACGCGCTGCACCAGATTTTCATCGTAGGGGCCATAGGCATCGTTGGCTTCGATACTGATATCAAAGCTGTCGCCGCCCGCGCCGTGGTCTTCCAGCGCTTTTTCCAGCCCGGGAATCAGCGAGCCATGACCATGCAGGTACTCCAACGGTGCGCTCACCGGGGATTCATCGACCAATACATCGTCTTCTGTCCTCAACTGGTAGGCCAGACTGACCACCCGATCTTTTGCTACTTTCATGATATCTCCCACCATTGGAAACTAATTTGGCGCTGATTCTAACCAAAAACCGCACGTATGTAAGCTTTAGCCGTAAAAAAGCGGTCAATAACGCTACTCCGGATGAAAAATACCAATAATGTGTTCCTTATCCGGTCTTTTCGCGCTAATCATTTCGTCATCCTGCCGCTGGCTATAGCCGCATTTGACGCAGGCCACCCGGTCAATCTTATCCTCGCGCCATACCGCCAGCGTGTCGCCGCTGTGGCACACGGGGCAGTTGGCGCCAGCGATAAAGCGTTTACGCTTTGCCGTCATTGGGTCTTTCCCCCTGTTGTTCATCCTCGCCCCAACCGTCGAGCAGCCTGCGCTCCTGCTGCATCTCGCGCTGGAAAATGTCCTCCAGCTCGCGCCGCGCCTCCATAACGCGCGAACTGTGCCGCCCTTCTTCTTGGGGTTGGGGCATCAGTTCACGCAGCATACGCATATCCAGCCGGCGGAAATGTTGCTGCGCCCGGTAGGCCTGATGCGGATGCATACCCAACGATTGCAGCATCTTGCGCCCCAGCTCCAGCGCGCTGGAGAAGGTTTCGCGTGAAAATCGCGACACGCCGGCCTGCAGTAACTTATGCGCTTCGACGCGCCCGCGCGCGCCAGAATCTGCAAATGGGGAAAGTGCTGCTGGCAAAGGTGGATAATGGCCATATTATCTTCGGGCGTGTTGGCCGCGACCACGATGGTGCTGGTTTTTTCCGCGCCCGCGGCCCGCAGCAGCTCCAATTCGGTCGCGTCGCCGTAATAGGACTTTATAGCCGTAGCTGCGCATCAGGCTGACCACGCTGATATCGCGCTCAAACACCGTAATGCGCGTTTTATTCGCCATCAGCAGACAGCCTATCACTTGGCCGAAACGACCAAAACCGACAATAATCACCTGCGGCTCATCGTCGTTGACGAAAGGTTTTTCATCGTCCTCTTCTACTGCATTATAGCGCCGGACCAGGATACGATCGATTAATTGCATCATTAACGGCGTGGTAATCATCGGCAATGTGACGATCACCAGCAATAACGATAATTGATCCCCGGTAAGGATTTTCTGCGCCGAGGCGGCCGAAAACAGGACGAAGGTGAACTCCCCGCCCTGGCTCAGTACGCCGGTAAATTGCAGCCGGATGGAGCGCTTGAGCCCCGACAGACGCGCCAGGATATACAATACCGTTCCCTTGATCGCCACCAGTATGGCGACCCCGGCCAGCACCGTCAGCACGTGCACATACAAAATACCGAGGTTCAGCGCCATGCCGACCGAAATGAAAAACAGCCCCAGCAGCAGCCCTTTGAACGGCTCAATGGCGATTTCGAGCTCGTGACGGTTACTCGCTTTCGGCCAACAGCACGCCGGCGATAAACGTGCCGAGAGCCATCGACAGGCCCAGCAAATCCATAAACAGTGCGGCTCCCAGCACCAGCAGCAGGCTGGCGGCGGTGAAAACTTCGCGCACATTCGCCGAGGCGATATAGCGAAACAGCGGACGCAGCAGATAGCGCCCGCCGACCAGCATGCCGAAAAACGCCGCCAGCTTGATGCCGATTTTCATCCAATCGCCGTGTCCGCCGGAGAGAAACGGAATAAGTGACAGCGCCGGGATCACGGCCATATCCTGAAACAGTAACACAGAGAAACCCAGTTGGCCGCCCTCATTGCGGTTCATGCCTTTATCGCGCATCAACTGCAGCGCAATGGCGGTTGAGGACATGGCCAGGCCGATGCCGCCGATAAGCTCCGCCTGCCAGCGCATGCTGGTGAAGGTAAGCGCGGCCCCCAGCAACGCCGCGGTGATAGCCACTTGTGCGGCGCCGACACCGAATATCGAATGCCGCAAATGCCAGAGCTTGGCGGGGTTCAGCTCCAGTCCGATGATGAAAATCAAAAACACCACCCCCAGCTCCGAGAAATGCAAGATCTCATCGACATCGCGAATAAAACCCAGACCCCAGGGACCGATGGCGATGCCGGCTGCCAGATAGCCTAATACCGCGCCGATGCCGAGCCGCGGCGCGATAGGCACCGCCACCACGGCGGCGAAAAGAAACAGCACCACCGCAAGTTAGAAAAGAGGGACTACTCTCCATGGCGTTTGCCCTCCGACGTCAACGGTAACGACAGCCAGCGCGCATAATCGCTGGCGCTGCGGGCGCGCCGCGCCGCGCCCTGGCTCCGCGCCCAATAAATAATCATCGGCGGCTGCCAGTGCATACGGCACAGCGCGGCAGTCAGGGCGAAAGGACGCAGGATATCCGCCATCTCCACCCCTAACGCGCCGCTGGTTTGGTAGGCGCTCTCGGCATCGCCGGTGGTGATAACCGACCGCCAGTGTTTGCCGGCCAGCGCGTCGTCGCCGACACCGCTGGCGAAGCCGCGGGTCAGCACGCGATCCAGCCACTCCTTGAGCAACGCGGGACAGCTGTAGGTGTATAACGGGTGCTGGAACACAATCACCTGGTGATCGCGCAGCAGCTGTTGCTCGTGAGGTATATCGATAAAAAAATCTGGATAATGCGCATACAGATCATGTACGGTGACATGACTGAGCGTTGCCGCAGCCTTGAGTAACACCTGGTTCGCCACCGAATCCGGGGCCTCAGGATGCGCGTACAACAGCAAAACTTTGGGCGGCTCAGAGATCAATTCCCCTCCAAAGCGTCGTCAGGAAGCGGGATTTCCGCTACCATGCTTCGCAAAGATAACGTCAGGACGCGATATCCTGTTTAACATTCAACTATGTCAATTTAACATACTCTAACGACGGCGCTTTATGATTGTTTTCTCCTCGTTGCAAATTCGTCGCGGTACCCGCGTACTGCTGGATAACGCCACCGCCACGGTCAACCTGGGGCAAAAAGTCGGGTTGGTCGGCAAAAACGGCTGCGGCAAATCCACGCTGCTATCGCTGCTGAAAAAAGAACTCAGCGCCGACGCCGGCAGCGTCAGCTTGCCCGCGAACTGGGCGATGGCCTGGGTTAATCAGGAAACCCCCGCTCTTGACGTGCCGGCAGTGGAATATGTTATCGATGGCGACTGGGAATATCGTCAGCTCGAATCTGAATTACTTGTTGCCAATGAAAAAAATGATGGCCATGCTATCGCCACACTACACGGTAAACTGGACACCATCGACGCTTGGACCATTCGCGCCCGCGCCGCCAGCCTTCTGAGCGGTCTGGGCTTCAGCCAGCCGCAGTTGACGCAACCGGTGCGCGCTTTCTCCGGCGGCTGGCGCATGCGCCTTAATCTCGCGCGAGCCCTGCTGTGCCGCTCTGATCTGCTGTTGCTGGACGAACCGACCAACCATCTGGATTTGGATGCGGTCATCTGGCTGGAAAAATGGCTGAGAAATTACCCGGGTACACTTATCTTGATTTCCCACGACCGCGATTTTCTCGATCCTATCATCAATCGGGTGCTGCATATCAAGCAACAGACCCTTAATAAATACACCGGCAATTACTCGTCGTTTGAGCTGCAGCGCGCCACCAAACTGGCGCAGCAGCAGTCGCTTTACCAGCATCAGCAGGAAAAAGTGGCGCATTTACAGCACTAGATCGATCGCTTCCGCGCCAAGTGCAGATTCCGACGTATCCGATCATCTGTTCCGGCGACATCCGATCAGTTATTCCGATATTTTCCGATCACCCATTCCAGTGATATTCGATCACGTGTTCGCTCATCTTCTGACTCAGTTTTAGTCTATTTTTCCTGTG
>NZ_JBLKSS010000238.1:0-4124 GCF_047607725.1 Sodalis sp. (in: enterobacteria)
TACATTGATATAGATACAAATTTATGTTATCGCGTTCTTCTTTTTACGTGCTATGCCATATCCCCGGAAGCTAAAAGTCTCCAGAGTATGGCGGAACAGAAGATGAGCGATCGGACAGAATCGGAATCGCTGATCGGGCGACCGGAATCAGTGATCGGGTGAAATCGGAATCAGTGATCGGACGTGACCGGAACCAGCACCCCAACACGGATATGGTGCAGCAGCTAAAATCCCATCAAACGCTGGGACAGGAAGTGATCGCCAATCTGCCGCTGGGCCTGCTGATTTATAATTTCAGCGATAACACGCTGGTGGCGAGTAATAAAATCGCCGATCACCTCCTGCCCCATCTGAGTTTACAGAAAATCGCCAATCTGGCCGAAGGCCATCAGGGCGTCATCCAGGCCACGGTGAACAACGAGGTGTATGAAATTCGGATGTTCAAGAGCCAGATTGCCCCCCAGACCTGGCTGTTCCAGCTGCTGGATCAGGACAAAGAGGTGTTGGTCAATAAAAAGCTGCAGCAGGCTCAGCGGGAATTGGATAAAAACCATGAGGCGCTGCGGGCGATACTCAACAACATTCAGCAGGAATTGAACACGCCGCTGGCCGCGATCGGCCTGCTGGTGGATCGTATCACCGCCAGCCAGGAGGAGCAGCAGGCGGCGTTATTGGCGCAGCTACGCCAGGAGTCCTCGCGACTGATGGGGTTAACGGACAATCTACAGTTGCTTACCCGCCTGGAGCTGCAGGAGTGGCAGCCCGCGAGCGCGCCTATCAATTTGCATCAGCTGTGCGACGATGTGCTGCGGGACCGGTTACCACTGTTGAGTCAAAAAGGGCCGGGGCTGTTTCATCACTACCTGCTGCCGTTCGACCGGCACTATACGGGGGACGCGCAGGCGGTAAGCAAAGTGATAGTGCTGATCCTCGATTACGCCATCACCACCACCCATTTCGGCAAAATCACCTTGCGGGTGAGCGGCGATGACGCCGGCGGCGCGATAACCTTTTCCCTCAGCGATACCGGCAGCGGCATAGGCGAGCAAGAGCTGGCCAACCTCAGCCAGCCGTTTGTCAGCGCGGCGCAGCAGGATCGGTATCAGCGCGGTTCCGGATTGACCTGGTTCTTGTGCGATCAGCTCTGCCGCCGCATGGGCGGCAGGCTGGCGATACAAAGCCGGGTGGATATCGGCACGTGTTATACCCTCAGCTTGCCGCTGGCCCCGCTGGAGGGCGACGCCGGAGAAGAAGCCGAGAAATTGCTGGAAGATACATTAGTCTTACTGGAGATTCGCAACGAAAAAATACGCACTATCGTGAGCGGCATTGCTGGAACAATGGGGCGCCGAATGCATCTACGTCGATGAACACTATCTCGGTCAGGAACATGATTTGCTGATGACGGACGACCCGACGCGCATGGAGGATTATGCGCTGCTGCTGGACGGTGACGCTCAGGGCGTAATGGCGCTCACCACCCGGCGTATCAAGGTGAATTACAATTTCAGCGCGCCGATGCTTGAAGCGATTTTGCAGTTGATAGAGCAGTGGCTGGCGGAGCCGGAGGACGAGCGGGATCAGGCGACCGGCGAGCGCCGGCGGTTACCAAAACCGATTACAGGATAGCGACTATTATGCCCTGTTTGTTGAGACAGTACCCGACGACGTAAAGAGGTTGTATACTGAAACGGAAAGCGGCGATCTGAACGCGCTGGCGCAAACCGCTCATCGTTTGAAAGGGGTTTTCGCGATGCTCGGCCTGGAACCTGGCAAACGTGCCTGTGAGTCACTTGAGTTATATATTAAACAACAAGATATAGCGAAGATGGGATCAGAAATCCATCAGATTGATGTTTTTGTCACTAAAATGCTGCAGCATGCAAGGTAGCCATAACTATGAATAACCTTAATGTCATCATTGCCGATGACTATCCGATCGTCTTGTTCGGCATTCGGAAATCCCTTGAGCAAATCGAATGGGTCAACGTTGTTGTCGAATTCGAGGATTCCACCGCCCTTATTAATAGTTTTGGCAAATTGGATGCGAATGTCTTAGTGACGGATCTCTCCATGCCGGGTGAAAAGTACGGCGATGGTATCACGTTAATAAAATACATCAAGCGCTATTATCCGCATCTGGCGATCATCGTCCTGACCATGAACAACAACCCGGCGATCTTGAGCGCGGTGCTGGAGCTGGATATCGACGGCATCGTGCTGAAGCAGGGTGCGCCTACCGACCTGCCCAAGGCGCTGGCGTCGCTGTAAAAAGGCAAGAAATACACGCCCGAGAGCGTCGCGAAGCTTCTGGAACGCATCAGCGCCTGCGGTTACGGCGATAAGCTCCTGTCACCCAAGGAAAGCGAAGTGCTGCGGCTGTTCGCCGAGGGTTTCCTGGTGACTGAAATCGCCAAAAAGCTGAATCGGAGCATTAAAACCATTAGCAGCCAGAAGAAATCGGCCATGCTCAAACTGGGCGTGGAAAACGATATCGGCCTGTTGAATTACCTCTCGTCGGTAAGCATGGCGCCGGTCGATAAAGAATAATCCACCGCTGTGGGGACTCACCTAAAGTGATCCAGTAGGTATAAACGGGAATATCCGGGAATTCRCGGGATCTGGTGGGATAAAAGCTAAGTAAATCAGTAGGTAATTCTTAARTTGGTGTAAATTAAATCAATATTGCAGTAGAGCTGCAAAGTGATCCATTTGATAGCTRAAAGATAAAATTAAGCAAACAACTTGATCCATTCTAAAGTCAGTATAGTCGCTTTCAAAGTATGTTCAAACTCGAACTAATTTTGAATAAACTAACAATAGTTAGCTAACATTGTGCGCATGTTAGCTAGCTTCCTTATTTTTTAAAGTATTTAATGTCATCCCTGATTCGTGTTCATCAATACCATACTCCTGTAAAATATTTTTTTGTTTGTCTCTGGGTAAATTGCTAATTTGCAGTGCAATGTTCATCACTCTAGGTGATACCCCGGGAGCTTGCTCGGCTTCGTGTTTGGTGAGTTGACTCGAAACTTCATACATAACTTGTTGTAATACTTTTATTTTTTGATCTCCAGATAAATACTTAAACAAGTTCATCAATAAGTTAAGTTCTTTGTCGCATTGTTCTTCTTCGACATTTTTGTTCGAGACTCGAACTTCATCAGAGCTCTGTTCACCGAGAAGCCAGGCAATACTCTTCCCCGTAACTTCAGATATCTTACTTATCGTAGTCGCTCTAGGGAATGCATCACCATTTAAGTACTTTCTAATCATCGTCTCAGACACACCACATTTTCGAGCAAATGAGCTATTTGTCTCTCCGATCATACTCTTCTGTAAGTTCTCTCTAAATCGAACTTTTTCGATATCATCAAAAGAATAATTTTTATTTTTGCTCATAAAATCACCATTCCTTCCTTATATTTTTTACTATAAAATAATAAGGTAATAAAAATTCGACATAATTCGATAAAGTGTTGATTATCGGACTTTTTCGGTATAGTCTTTTACCGTAGCAGGTAACCCGCTTTGGTTACCGGAACCGGTAAACACTTAAGGATCGCAGAATGTCTCGAGAATTCCAAGACTCTTGCGCCGCCGACTGGCATAGAGAAGACGTCAAAGCAGCGGTCAGAAAGCGCGGCAAGACGTTAAGTCAGCTTTCCCGAGAAGCCGGGCTGGCATCAGATACGTTACGCAACGTCTTTCGGTATCACTGGCCTAAAGGTGAACAGATCATCGCGCAGGCTATCGGTGTGGCGCCTCAAGCCATTTGGCCGAGCCGTTATGTACAAAAATACCCGCAGTTCAAGGAAGCGGTATGAACGGAGAGATCTGGGTCACCGTTCAGGAATTCACGGGGTTACCGGGGCTGCCCGGTAGTGCGCCCAATGTACGCAAAAAGCTCGAAACCTTTGTTCAGGATAATGCGGCGCTGTGCCGCAAGCGCGAAGGGAGCAAGGCGATGGAATACCATCTTTCCGCCCTTCCGGCTGAAATCCGGGCAGCGGTGTTAAAACGTCGCAATCAGATAGAAACCTCTCAGGGTCTGATCACCTTGCCTGAGAAAAAGGTAAGCGCCCCGTGGAGGACGTCTTGAATTATTGGTGGGTTTGTTGTAT
>NZ_JBLKSS010000239.1:0-4100 GCF_047607725.1 Sodalis sp. (in: enterobacteria)
ACAATCTTCATATCGACGTTGTTGATCTAAAATACTCATTGGGCAGCAACGGCCATAGCAAGCGCGAGTTGATCATCCGCAATTTCGTCTGATTTACTTTTTGCAAAAAATTCTGGACTGTCCAAAATAGCCATTTTTTAGGGTTTATAGGAGTCCAGAATTAATTGCAAATTAGTCCAGAATTGATTGCATCGCTACACATGCCGTTTCAGAGGATCAGATCCGCTTTCTGCGTTTTGACGATATCCCGCGGCGTGGGCTGATAATCATGCACCTCCGCGCCCGGGCGGGTGATGGAATGGACCTTCCGCCGCCTCACCCGCGACCTGACGGGCCATATCCTGAATCACGGTAAAAGTGGTAATGACCTGAAAGGGTTTTTCCGCCCGCGCGCTGCTGGTGAATAGCGCGACCAGCATCAGGCGCAGCGTAAAAGGCGCACGGGTGAGAACGTGACAAGGAGAAGGTGTCATGGCCATGGCGATTTCCCGGGTTGCGGTTAGCGTCTGAAAAAGCAGCAATCACGCCTCTATTCGCGTGGGAAGCGCCGGTGGCGCTTGCCTAAACGTTATCCCGTGGCGACCTGTCGTCGGTGCCTTRCCGGCGTGGCGATTGCTTAATGGACATGTATAGCATAGGCTATATTAGATAGTAAAAGCAATTAATTCAAAATTTTGTACTCGACCGCTCTTCGTTTAGAATGCTTAGCCACAATGTGCCTGTCCCGCCCGCGCGGGACCGTTGGCCATGACATAACGAGGAACAGGCATGACCCAGGGTGATTCATCCGCGCTGTCCAGCGATCTCACGCCGTTGGTGGACGTGAAAGAGCATGTACAGGGATTCTTGCAGGTGCGTGAGGCGCATCGGCGCGAGCTGATAGATGACTATGTCGAGTTGATAGCCGATCTAATCCGCGATTGCGGCGAAGCGCGCCAGGTGGATCTGGCGGCGCGGCTGGGTGTTTCGCAGCCGACGGTGGCCAAAATGCTCAAGCGGCTGGCGGCGGCGGGATTGGTGGAGCAGCAACCCTATCGCGGCATCTTTCTGACCGCTGAGGGGGAGGCGCTGGCCCATGAAAGCCGCATGCGCCATCAGATCGTGGAATCCTTCCTGCTGGCGCTGGGTGTCAGCGCCGAAACCGCGCGTCGCGACGCCGAAGGCATTGAGCATCACGTCAGTGATGAAACGTTACAAATTTTCCGCCGCTTTGCCGATAACGCCGAAAACCGCTAACTCCCCCCGTTGACCCTTTCCCTCGCCCTGTGGCGTCGCGTTCGCGCGGCGTTGCCGCCGCCCGGATGCGCCAAATTGAACTATGCTTGGATAAACAATTTTTATTAGCAAAATCAAACGGCCGCCGTGACGACGGGCGGCGCCGTACGCGTATCTGAGGTAGACACATGGCAACCAAAACCAGCGATTTTTTTGTGGAGCCCCTGAAGTCATGGGGCGTCACCCGTATTTACGGTTATCCCAGCGACGGCATCAATGGCGTACTGGGCGCGCTGCAGCGTGCCGCCAAGGACGGCGGCGAGGGTATCGAATTCATTTAGGTACGCCATGAGGAAATGGCGGCGTTTATGGCCACCGCGCATGCCAAACTGACCGGCGAGCTGGGCGTGTGTCTTTCCACCGGCGGTCCGGGGGCGACGCACCTGTTGACCGGTCTGTATGATGCGCGCATGGATCATGTGCCGGTGTTGGCCATCGTCGGGCAGGCGGAAACCACATCGCGCGGCGCCAGCTACCAGCAAGAGCTGAATCTCGATCGCCTGTTCGCTGACGTGGCGGCTTTCGTGCAGGAGGCGGCGGTGCCGGCGCAAGTGCGCCATGTACTGG
This sequence comes from Sodalis sp. (in: enterobacteria), assembly GCF_047607725.1. Lineage (GTDB taxonomy): Bacteria > Pseudomonadota > Gammaproteobacteria > Enterobacterales > Enterobacteriaceae > JBLKSS01. The sequence continues at coordinate 1,843 of NZ_JBLKSS010000239.1, forward strand.
ATCGCAGTGTACGCGTGGTGCTCGCGAGAAACGCCGTCGCGGCGGTGATATTGCCGAAAGACGTGCAGGATGCGCCCTGGGAGGCGCCGGCCGTCGCCCACGGCTTTACCCGCTCAGGCGTCGGTTACCAATCCCCGCGGGTGGTACCGCAGGTCGCGAAACTGACACGCGCGGCCGAAGTGCTTAACACCGGCAAAAAGATAGCGATTCTGGTGGGCGCCGGCGCGCGCGGTGCGGCGCAGGACATCATCGACGTGGCGGACATATTGGGGGCGGGAGTGGCCAAGGCGCTGCTCGGCAAAGATGTGCGGCCGGACGATTTGCCGTTTGTCACCGGCGCCATTGGACTGCTCGGCACGCGGCCGTCTTCGGATATGATGAGCGAATGCGACACGCTTTTAATGATTGGTAGCGGCTTCCCCTGGGCGGAGTTTTTGCCGGCGGACGGGCAGGCGCGGGGCGTACAGATTGATATCGAGCCGTCCCTGCTGTCGCTGCGCTACCCGATGGAGGTCAACTTGCACGGCGATGCCGCACAAACGCTGCGCGCGCTGCTGCCGCTTCTGACGCGCAATAAACATCGCGCTTGGCAGAATAACATCGGCCGGCAGATGAAGAAATGGTGGCAAACGCTGGAAAAACGGGCCATGGCGCCGGCAAGCCCCGTCAATCCCCAGCGGGTGGTGTGGGAAATGTCGCCGCTTTTGCCGGCGAACGCCATCGTGACCTCCGACTCCGGATCTTGCGCCAACTGGTTTGCCCGTGCTTTACGCATCAAGCAGGGGCAGCGCGCTTCGCTCTCCGGCGGCCGGGCGTCGATGGGGGCGGCGGTCCCTTATGCCATCGCAGCCAAATTCGCCTGTCCCTCGCAACCGGTGGTGGCGCTGGTGGGCGATGGCGCCATGCAGATGAACAATCTGGCCGAGCTTATCACCGTGCAAAAATACTGGCAGCGCTGGGTCGATCCGCACTTTATCGTGTGCGTGTTTAATAACCACGATCTGAATCAGGTGACCTGGGAGCAACGGGTGATGGAAGGTAATCCGCGCTATCAGGCCAGTCAGGATGTGCCCGATGTCCCCTATGCCGGCTTTGCAAAAAATTTGGGGCTGGAGGGCATTTTCGTCGATGACCCCGCGGATTTGCGGCAGGCCTGGGCCACGGCTCTGGCGGCGGATCGGCCGGTCGTCATTGAGGTGATGACCGATCCGGAAATCGCGCCGTTTCCACCGCATATTTCGCTGGCCCAGGCCAAAGCCTTTATATCATCGCTGGCCAAAGGGGATCGCGGCGCAGGACAAGTGATTGCCGATACGGCGTCGCAGCTCATAAGTGAAGTGCTGCCCGGTAAGCGCGGCCAGTAGGCCCGCCGACGAGTTCCCGTCCGCCATGGATAAGCTAGGCATCGGGTAGGCTAGCGGCGGTGCGGCGTCAGCGCTCGAGCAAAGCGGCATCGGCGTCATCCGCTCGCGCATCGGCTTGCCAGGGCTTTTGCAGAATAAAATGGATAGCGTGGACGGTCGGGTCATCCCACAATTGCGGGTGCTGGTACACCAGCGTTTTCAGCGCATTATACCCATAAGGCAACTGGCGCCAGCGCCGGTCAAAAAACTGGTTTAGCAAATCCTGCTCCGGGAAAGGGTAGCGCGTCAGATCGTCGATAGCGTCCAACGCCCTTTGCAGCGCGGCATAAGTCGCCTTGTCCGGCGTCAGCATCATAAAACCGGAATTGAAATAGCCCGCGCTGCCGTCCCGCGGCATCGGCTGGCCCGGCCGATAATGGCTGTAAAAACAATTCTCTGGCACACAGTCCGCCGGATAGCGGTCAATTCGCAGCGGGTTGCAGCGGCAGGCATGACAGGCGGCAACCCACCCCGTGGGCAACGGCTGCGTGAACAGGGAGTCCATATTTTTCACCACCAGCATATCCGCATCCAGAAATACCAGCCGGGAGAAATCGTCCTGCGCCCAGGCGCATAATTTGGTCCAGATCTCCGAAAATTGCGCCCGGGCGTAATGGGCGCGTATTCCTGGCCGGGGGCGCAGCGCCGGGACCTCGGGAATCGACTCGGTGACCATGACCACCAGCGGATAGCGGCTGCCGCTTTGCTGCAGCGAAGTAAGCGCCCCGTGGAGGACGTCTTGAATTATTGGTGGGTTTGTTGTATGAGACAGTAAACCTACGTTACACGCTTATGCTCATTGCATTTTCACATTGTATTGATTTTAATAACTTTTATTTCCATCCCGGTTTGAGT
>NZ_JBLKSS010000240.1:0-4088 GCF_047607725.1 Sodalis sp. (in: enterobacteria)
CTTGCCGGATTTGCCGGGATAGAGCAGGCGGTCGAGGTCGACGGGGGACAGTTCCGCCGGCAATGGCCAGACCAGGTTAGCTACCGTGAATCGGCCGAGGATATCGTGCACTGTGGTACAGCCGATGCCGAGCGCTGCTGCGATGGTACGATTCGAGCGACGCTGCTCAAATTTCATGCGTAATACATTGATATAGATGCACATTTCTGTTATCGTGTTCTTCTTTTTACGTGCCATGCSATACCCCCGGAAGCTAAAAGTCTCCAGAGTATGGTGGAACAGAAGATGAGCGATCGGACAGAATCGGAATCGCTAATCGGGCGACCGGAATCAGTGATCGGACGTGACCGGAACCAGTAGGAACACGGAAATAACTAAATTCCCTTAAGACGTCATTATTCCATCGCAGCCCTCGGCTGCGATTTTTTTTGCCTGTGGATAATCGGGCCGGGTTGGTCGGGCGTTATCTAAAGCGGCATTGGTGCGTGCGCGCTGTTCAACCGCCGCAAATTCTCTTACTATGCTGGTATGTTGTCGATACCGGCCAGGACCGAAGGCCGTTGGCCCGGAGTGCCCACCATGCGTTTACGTCATATCGAAATCATTCATGCCATTATGGCGTCTGGCAGTATCAGCGGCGCGGCGCGCCGGCTTAATGTCTCGCAGCCCAATATCAGCCGCGTGCTGCCCCATGCCGAACAGCAGTTGGGATTTGCCTTATTCGATCGCCGGCCCTCCGGGCTGCAGCCGACGTCGTGGGCACAACGGCTGATGCCGGAAATCGATCAGTTTTATCTCCATTTACAACGTATCGACCAGCTCGCCCAACGTTTACGCGCCCCTGAGCAGTTACGCATTGGCGCCGCCCATGCGATTGGCCAATCTTTGATGGCGCAGGTGCTGTTGGACTACCGCCGACAGGCGGAGCCGCTGCCGGCGGACGTCGGACTGGTGACCGGTCATCATGACACGCTTTGCCAAGATCTGTTGGATGACTGGCTGGATCTGGCGTTGACCTTTGGTCAATCCCTGGTGCCGCGGCTGACGGCGGAAGTGCTTTATCGGGCCGATATGGTGGCGCTCGTCCTGCCGTCGTTGACGGTCGTGGCGCCGGTCAGCCTGGCCTGGCTATGCGAGCATCATCTGCTGATGATGCAGCCGCAGGATCCGCTGAGGCGGGTATTACATCAGGGGCTGCGCGCTCAGGGGCGGCGCTCTTGCGGCACGCTGCAGATCAAGACCTATTCCGTTATTGCCGATATAGTGCTGGCCGGCGGTGGCGTGGGGATCGTCGACACCTTCACCGCCAGACGTTATGCCCATCAGTTACAGGTCGTGAAAATCCAGGGAGCGCTGCCGTTTGAAGTGCAACTGCTGATGACCGCGTCTCACGCCCCCGATCCGGCGGTGCTGCTGATGCGCAGCATCATCCGCCGGTGGCTGGAACAGTGAGTCGACGCGCAGGCGGCGTGAAAACGGGGTTAACGCGCGGGCTTAAAATTTATGCACACGTGCCGGCGCGCGGCTGACCGCGGCAGGCGGGAGATTATTGCCAAAAGTCGTCAAACACCGTCACCGGCGGATGACGCTTGTGCTCGGTGCGCTGATACCAGTTTTCAATTACGCGCGCCGCGGCGGCATCGATGGTTTTGCCCTCTAAGTAATCATCGACCATTTCGTAGGTGACCCCGAGCGCGGTTTCGTCAGGTAACGCGGGGCGATCTTCTTCCAGGTCGGCGGTCGGCGCTTTGAGATAAAGATGATCGGGGCAGCCGAGGTGTTGCAATATTGCGCGGCCCTGGCGTTTATTCAGCCGGAAGAGGGGGTTGATATCGGTACCGCCGTCGCCGTATTTGGTGAAGAAACCGGTTACCGCTTCCACCGCGTGATCGGTGCCCACCACCAATCCCGCCGTCATGCCGGCGATGCTGTACTGGGCTTTCATGCGTTCGCGCGCTTTTTCATTACCTTTAACGTAATCGCTCAACGCGATGCCCGCCTCGCGCAAGGTCGCCTCGCTGGCCTGAATGGCGCTTTTGATATTGACGGTGACCACCTGGTCAGGCTGGATAAATGCGATTGCATCCCGGCAATCCGCTTCATCTTTCTGCTCGCCGTGGGGCAAGCGCACGGCGATAAAGCGGTAGTCGGCCATGCCGGTTTCCTGACGGAGCTCGCTGATGGACTGTTGGCAAACTTTGCCCGTCAGCGTGGAATCCTGGCCGCCGCTGATGCCGAGCACCAGCGTGCGTACGAAAGTATGTTTTTTCAGGTAGGCTTTGAGAAAATCCACGCTCACCCGAAATTCGGCCGCCGGGTCAATCGTGGGTTTCACGCCCAGCGCCGCTATGATCTCTTGCTGTAGTGCCATTCGCTTTGTCTCCTGAAACGTCAAGCTGCGGGTATCGCAAACGTCATGATGAGGGTAATCACAAAAGTGTAAAGCCTAACGCTTAGAAGAGAAAGCGTTACCCACCCGCGATGCCATTATCGATTTCGGCGGCCGGCGCGGCACAAAAATAAGCACCAAAATGAACGGCCTATTTGAAAAAATGTGTTTTGGCATCTAGGCTTATTTCATACACACAATGAATGAGGTGACCTCGATGAATAATAAAATGGTTCTGGCTGTTTCCGCCGCCGCGGCGATTTCTTTCCTTTCTGGCTGTACCGCCTATGATCGTGCCGACAGTTATCTGAAAAAACCCGTCGTTAGCGATGTGAAAAAAGGCATGACCAAAGAGCAGGCGCGCGCTATCGGCGGCGTGCCGGCGACGTCCTCGACCATGATTAACGCACGGGGAACCTGTGACTCCTATGTACTGGGTAACCGTGACGGCAAACCAATTAATTACTTTGTCAGCTACGACGAAACCGGCAAGGTATTGAACAAAGGGTTCCAGAGCTGCCAGGAATACGACACCAATCCTCAGCAGGGACAATAAACGTTCTTAGCGTCTGCTTGGGCGCCGGGCTGCGGCCGGCTCTGGCCCGGTGCCGGCAAGGGGGCGCGGATCCGACTTCTGATATGATAGCGCCGACCTGCGCGCTCGACACCGCTAACGTAATTGCCCTCAAAGCGTTTTACGCCCGTACCTGATGCTTATGTAACAGTATCGCCCTTTAGACCGCCTTTTTATCACTCAAGCCCACGGTAACCCTACACTTCACTGGCCCGCAGTCACTTTCCATTTCCATGACCTCATGCTGTCGGTTATGACCACCTGCTACCGGGGACGACGCGCACGCATTGCCCTGCACGCCCGCCATCGTGGCGTGGTAAAAACCTATTTAGGTAACATGTATTTTCGTTTTTTTTACCTAAGTACGCCATCGGCACCGTGGGGTCTGCGGGTATAATGAAAATGAATATTCATTATAGGATTGAGCGTGATGTTTCTCTCAAGATTTTTGGCGGTAGGACTGATATTCCTCGTCGTGGCCTGCGATCGGCAGCCGGAAACGAATCCCGCTGACGCGGCAACCGAGGTGGGGGTGAAAACGTTTCAGCCCCGGTCGGTAACCTTAACCAGCGATTTAATCAGTCGCGTGAAAGGCTCGCTGGTTTCCGACGTTCGCCCGCAGGTGGACTGTATCATCCAGAAGCGGCTATTTACCGAAGGAGATGAAGTCAAAGAAGGGCAGGCTCTGTATCAAATCGATCCTGCCAGCTATCAGGCCACCTATGATGAGGCCGTGGGGCAGCTGAAAAATGCCGTGACGGTAGTGAACAGCAGCAAACTGAAGGCACAGCGCTATGCGGCGCTGGTGAAGGAAAACGGCGTTTCCCGCCAGGATGCCGATGAGGCCGTGGCCACCTGGCAACAAAACGTTGCCTCAGTGGACCAATATCGCGCCGCCGTACAGAGCGCGCGTATCGATCTGCAACGCACCCTGATTAAAGCGCCCATTTCCGGCCGTATCGGCATTTCTTCGGTCACCCCCGGCGCGCACCGCGCGCTCCGGGGCCGGCACCACAAAAATCATCGGTAAGTCAAAGGGGTTAGCGAAGCGCATCGCGGTGTTGTCGGTGTCATTCATTGTCGTGGCTCTCCCCGCGCAGGGTGATATGGGCGGCGAACGGCGGG
>NZ_JBLKSS010000241.1:0-4010 GCF_047607725.1 Sodalis sp. (in: enterobacteria)
CAAACCGGGATGGAAATAAAAGTTATTAAAATCAATACAATGTGAAAATGCAATGAGCATAAGCGTGTAACGTAGGTTTACTGTCTCATACAACAAACCCACCAATAATTCAAGACGTCCTCCACGGGGCGCTTACGTTCTGGCAGCCCGCCAAAAGCCTGAAGGCGGCGGATGGCGTGTCCCTGCGGCTGTACGAAGGCGAAACGCTGGGGGTGGTCGGCTAGTCCGGCTGCGGCAAATCGACATTTGCCCGGGCGCTGATTGGTTTGTTCAAGGCCACCAGTGGGGCGCATCGTCTGGCTGGGGAAAGAACTGCAGGATATGAATACGGCGCAGTGGCGCGCCACGCGCAGCGATATCCAGATGATTTTCCAGGATCCGCTGGCCTCGTTAAACCCCTGTATGACCATTGGCGACATTATCGCTGAACCGCTGCAAACCTATTTCCCGAAAATGCCGCGCCGGGAAGTGAAGGAAAAAGTGCGCAACATGATGATGAAGGTCGGGCTGCTGCCCAACCTTATCAACCGCTATCCCCATGAGTTTTCCGGTGGTCAATGCCAGCGTATCGGTATTGCCCGGGCGCTAATCCTCGAGCCCAAGCTGGTGATTTGCGATGAACCCGTGTCGGCGCTGGATGTGTCGATACAGGCACAGGTGGTGAATTTGCTACAGCAGCTGCAGCGGGAAATGGGGCTATCGTTGATCTTCATCGCCCACGACCTGGCGGTGGTCAAGCATATCTCCGATCGGGTTCTGGTGATGTATCTCGGCCACGCGGTGGAGCTTGGCACCTATGATCAGGTGTACCACAACCCACAGCATCCCTATACGCGCGCCTTGATGTCGGCGGTGCCGATTCCGGACCCGGATAAAGAGCGTAATAAGGAAATTCAGCTGTTGGAGGGGGATTTGCCGTCGCCGATTAACCCACATTCAGGGTGTGTGTTCCGTACTCGCTGCCCGACGAGACATGCGCCGTGACGCGGCCTATCCTGCAGGGCAGTTTTCGCCACGCCTGCTCCTGCATCAAGGTGGATGTAGCCCAACTGACGCAATAGCGCGTAACCCGTCTGACGGCGGCCGGTCGGCTTTTGCCGTGGCCGGGCGGGAGATGACCGCCCGCGCCGAACCGGCCTTATTCAAGGGGCGGCGCAAACCTTGCGGGTGCCTGTCGCGGACGCGACGCGGCTTATTCCTTCCACAATATGTGGCAGACTTTCTCAGTTCTGTCGCGGCAAATCAGGATACGCGCAAAAACATCGTTGACCGCCATCCCGTCTTGTTCCGCCAGTCCTATCACCACTTCGGCGAACAGATCGGGGTTGAGATCGAAATCCACCTGCTCATGCCACACCTCTGACGGGTCAAACAGCTCTGCCGCACCCCGTTGTTCAAATTGCAGATTGAACAGCAGGATGTCCGCCGGATCGAGATTATCCTGCGCCAGTTCGAGAAAAATATCGTAGGCCGCTTCGAGCGTTTCGTCATCCGTCAGACGATTGTCCAGATCCATCATCACTGTCCCGTTAACTGAATTGGCGCTATTACAGCATGCCGTCTGGCAAAATTACAGCAATGGACTGAAAAAGTAGAACAGCCGCTCGACGATACGCTGCCAGTAGGGACGCTTCGACCAGACTCTGGCCTTGATAAGCCGCGACCGGGCAAGATAATCCTCCTGCACCCGCTCCAGATCGCTGCCGAAATCGTCATCGTCGATGACCAGCGTTATCTCAAAATTCAGCCACAGGCTGCGCATATCCAGGTTTACCGTTCCCACCAGACTTAATTGGCCATCGACCAACACGCTTTTGGTATGCAGCAGGCCTCCCTCGAACTGATGGATTAACACGCCGGCTTCCAGCAGCTCAGCGAAGAAGGCACGGCTGGCCCAGCCCACCAGCATTGAATCGTTATGGCGCGGAACGATAATATGCACTTCCACGCCCCGCTGCGCCGCGGTACAAATGGCGTGCAGCAAATCATCGCTCGGCACCAGATAGGGCGTAGTCATAACCAATTGCTCGCGCGCCGCGTAGATAGAGGTGAGCAAGGCCTGATGGATGACGCCCTCGGGAAAACCCGGCCCCGAAGCGATCACTTGTATGGTATGTCCCGACGCTTGTTCAAACGGCATGATATTGACGTCGGGGGGCGGCGGCAGGATGCGCTCGCCGGTTTCTATTTCCCAATCGCAGGAGAAGATGATTCCCATGGCGGTGGCCACCGGCCCTTCCATACGCGCCATGATATCGATCCACTGGCCGACACCGGCATCCTGTTTGAAATAGCGCGGATCCACCATGTTCATGCTGCCGGTGTAGGCGATATAATTGTCAATCAGCACCATTTTGCGATGCTGGCGTAAATCCATGCGGCGCAGAAACACGCGCAGGATACTGACGTGCAGCGCTTCCACCACATTCACGCCGGCGTCGCGCATCAGCGTGGGGTAGGGACTGCGGAAAAACGCCACGCTGCCGGCCGAATCGAGCATGAGCCGGCAGCGTACGCCGCGCCGCGCCGCGGCCATCAATGCTTCCGCTACCTGGTCCACCAGGCCGCCGGCCTGCCAAATATAGAACACCATCTCAATGTTGTTTTGCGCCAGACCGATATCGCGAATCAGCGCCCGCAGCGCATCATCGGTGCTGGTCAGCAGCTGCATTTGATTGTCTTTCAGGCCGCCCATGCCCTGTCGGTGCTCGCAGAGCTGAAACAAAGAGCGAGCCACTTCGCTGTTTTCGCTGGCAAAGATGCGACGACACCCTTTCAGATCGTCAATCCATTGGGCGGTAGAGGGCCAAAGCGCTTTGCTACGCTCGGCGCGGCGTTTACCCAGGTTGAGCTCGCCGAATAACAGATAAGTAATAATCCCCACCAGCGGCAGAATATAGATGATTAATAGCCAGGCCATGGCGGAAGGTACCGCGCGACGTTTCATCATTACCCGCAGGGTGACGCCTGCGATCAACAACCAATAGCCGAAGAGCAATAGCCAGTTGATTACGGTATAAAGCGTTGTCATAGGGGCGAAAAATCCTGTTCGCGGAGCGTTAGCCTGAGTTTACGCATAAGGGGCGCAAAGAGGAAATTGTTTTACTGGACACGTTATCCCCGCAACCCGCGTGCGGTTTGGCATGGCTGGAAAAGTGGCTATAATGGCGTCCGTTGGTTCAAGCCCGTTCAAAGGTCTTAGTGATGAAACGAATCCGTAACGAAGTCAGCCGCTGGCGCATGCAGCGTCAGGTACAGCGCCGGCGTAGCCAGTGGGTTGAAGCGCAATCCCGCACCTACCGCCGCCTAACGCGCTTAAGCCATCTTCAGCTCAAACAGCAGCGGCGATCATTGTTATTTGCCCTCGCCTATACGCTGAACTGAACGCTCGCGGGTAAGCGAACGCCCAGCGCCGTATTGACAGTTATTCAGCAGGGATGGTGAGGTTCCACGGCAGGAGCTCTTTGATTTTGTTGATGGGATGATCCGCGATAATCGCCAGCACATGGCGCAGATACGTTTCCGGCTCCACGCCGTTCAGTTTGCAACTGCCGATCAGCGTATACATCAGCACCGCCCGGTCGCCGCCGCTATCCGAACCGAAGAACAGATAGTTCTTGCGACCCAGGCTTATTACCCGCAGCGCGTTTTCAGCGATATTATTGTCGATCTCCGCCCAGCCATCGCCGGCGTAGTAGCACAACGCCCACCAGTGGTTCATCAGGTAGTTGAACGCCTTTGTCGTATCGGCCTGGCGCGACAGCGTGGTGAGTTTTTTCCGGACCCAACTCTCCAGACCAACAAGTATTGGTCGGGATCGTGCTTCGCGCACCTGTTGTCGTTCCTCTGCCGGGCGCCCCCGGATATCGACTTCGATCGCGTACAGCTCACCGATCCGGCGCAGGGCCTCGGTAGTGGTCGGCGACGGATGGCGCACATGGATATCATGGATTTTACGCCGGGCGTGGGCCATGCAGCCGACCTCGCGGATATGGCCTTCTTCATACAGT
>NZ_JBLKSS010000242.1:0-3804 GCF_047607725.1 Sodalis sp. (in: enterobacteria)
AGCCTGCTGTGTAGTGGGGATTTTAGGTTGGACACCGAACTTGCCCTGACGGTAGAGCTGGCGCCAGTTGAACAGCAAATTGTCATTGATACCGTTATCCCGTGCCAGCTTGGCAATGGATACGCCGGGCTGGAGCGCCTGCTCAACCAGCTTAATTTTAAAGTCCCGCGGGAAATTGGGACGACGTCTTGAGGGTTTTGGTGGGGTTTGTTTCATGAATTGCGCCCATTAAAAAAATAATGGACATCATCTTCAATAACCTGATGGGGAATTAACAGACGGCGCTGGGCGTACGCTTACGTTTTTCATGTGATTTTCTCCCGACTACACCGTCAAAAGGATGGCGGTTGGATAAATAGTTAACATTTGATAACAAAATGATAGACCGCGTCGGCTGATGAAGCAAGACAATATTTTAATGATCATTAAAATATTGCTTTCCTAAGCACACATAATGCAAAAAGCCTCTCGACACCGGGGGAGTATTTTTTATAATGACCATTAATTTAGTGTATTTTTTCACCATTCTGCAAGAGAGGAACTATGAGCGACCATCAAGACGCCTGTGTCAAAAAGGGGCGCGGGCGTCCGAAACAATTCGACCGTGAAACCGCCCTGGACCAAGTGTTGCAATTGTTTTGGCGCCATGGCTATGAAGCGACATCCCTTGCCGATCTCGTTGAGGCCACGGGGGCCAAGGCGCCCACGCTGTACGCGGAGTTTGGTAATAAAGAAGGGTTATTCCGCGCCGCGGCGGAGCGCTACGTGACGAAGTTCGCCGAAAAGGGCAAAGCCTTGCTGGCGCGCCACGGTCTTTCCGTCACTCAAGCCATTGAAGACTTTTACCGTGCTGCCGCCGCGATGTTTACCGATAAAAGTTTGCCGTCTGGTTGCTTTATCATTTGCACGTCGGCGGCGCTGGCCGCGTCGTCGGATGAAGTGGCGCAGATCCTGTGCTCGCGCCACCATTTGCAGGAACACACGCTGCTGGATTTTCTGTTGACGCAGCAGCAGCAGGGGGAACTCCCGGCCAGCACCGACTGTGCGGGTCTGGCAAAATATCTCGCCTGCACACTTCAGGGGATGTCGGTTCAGGCGCGAGACGGCGCCAGCGAAGACGATCTTAACGGCATCGTCACCACGCTGATGACGGTCTGGCCGACGTTAAGCCAAACCTGCCGGCAACTAAGCGGCGCGCAAGCGGCCACGGTCGAACACGCCTGATAGCCCGTCTGACCACCGTTGAGGCCAGCGCAATTGCCTGGCCTAACGAACGAGGGTGGCACCTAGCCTGGCTCGTGAGCCGATGAGAATGTCCACGCGTCCCGCGTGATTGACTCCCACGCGTTTCCGGCATAACTTCCACGCGCTTCTGCTGTGATCCCCACGTGTTTCCGTTGGAACCTTCACGCACTCCTGCTGCTATGTCCACGTATTTCCGGTGGAACTTTCACGCGCTTCTACTGTGACTTCCACGCGTTACCGGTGGTGCTTTCACGTGTTCCCGCTGTCATTTTCACGCGCTGTCGCTGGGACGCCCCGAGGATACGGATCTTCTTTTCCAATGTGCCATCGCGGTAGACGGTAACCCCCAAGCGCTGGGCGGTATCCGTTACGCCCTGCGGATTATAACTCTCGGAGGGGGTGACTCCCGCCGCCGTCCGGGAGGGCTTGGCATCGCTATTGCACCGCGGCGCCCACCGGCGCCTGCCAGCTCCCGCCGAGGGCAACGATCAGTTGAACGCTGGTCACCCACTGCGTGCTTTGCAGCGATAACTGGCTCTGCTGTTGGGAAAGGCTGGTATTTTGCGTGGTGGCGACATCGAGGTAATCGGCATGGCGGCGATAAGGGGCACGGCGGGGAGGCTGAACGCCGACGGCGGTTTGCCCATCAACACCGCGATCGCATGCTCCAACTGGGCGAGCTGCCATTGTACATCCAGCGCCGAGGCGCGGGCGCTCTCAAGGGTCGTTTGCGCCTGCGCCAAGGTATCGCGCCCCTCGCTGCCGGCCTGATATTTATTATTGATGATGCGCACATAGCGCTCATAAGCGGTGATGCTTTGCTGATAGAGCGCCAGTTGCTGATCCATCACCCGCAGTTGGAAGTAGTCCTGCGCCAGCGTTGATTGCGCGCTGAGGGTGATATTGGCCAACTCCGCCTCGCTCGCCTGGGCGCTGGCCCGGTTTTCTTCCAGCGTGCGGCGCAGCTTGCCCCACAGATCCAGTTCCCAACTGGCGCTGGCGCTATGACTATTGCTGGTCGTGCTGCGGTTACCCGACCGGGTGCTGGAGGCCGTACCGGTTACGCTGGGATAGAGGTCGGCGCGCGATTCCCGCGCTCGCCCCTGGCGATACAGTGCCTGATATTGTGCGACGTTTTGGTTGGAAATTTGCACCTGGCGTAGCAGATCGGACAGGACAGGATCCCGGTAGACCGCCCACCATTCGCCTTTGCTGAGCTGATCCTGCGGCATTGCCCGGGTCCAGCCTTGGGCTTCTTTAAACTGCAGTGGCACCGGTGTCTCGGGCCGGTGATAATCCGGTCCCACGCTACAGCCCGCCATCGTCAGGGCCAGCGCCAGGGGAAGTAACTTCAGTGCGCGGTGTAAATCATTCATTGTGGTGTTTCACTCTTATAACGGCTTCATGCCGTGCCGGTTTTACGCAAGCGATGCCAGGCGCGCTGGCTATTGCGGCTGAGACGATCGAGGTAAAGATAAACCACCGGCGTAGTAAACAGCGTCAACAGCTGACTCAAGGCCAGCCCGCCGACGATGGCCATCCCCAGCGGGCTGCGCAGATCCGCGTCGTCGCCGCTGCCGAGCGCCAGCGCGCCAAAAAAGGCCGCCAGCGTGGTCATCATAATCGGCCGGAACCGCATCAGACAGGCCTGGGTGATGGCCTGTTGTGGCGTGAGCCCCTGATTGCGTTCGGCCGCCAGGGCAAAATCGATCATCATGATGGCGTTCTTTTTCACAATACCTATCAGTAACAAGATGCCGATCAGGGCGATCACCGTCAACTGTGTGCCAGTGACCAGCATTAGCAACAGCGCCCCCAGACCCGCCGAGGGCAGGGTGGATAATATCGTCAGCGGATGAATATAACTTTCATACAATACGCCGAGCACAATATAGACCGCCGCCAGCGCCGCCAGGATAAGCCAGGGCATTGACGCGGCCAGCGCGGCAAACGCCTTGGCGGTTCCTTAGAAGCCGGCCTGGATGGTGGTGGGCAAGGCGATTTTCACCATCGCGTCTTTGATGGCCGTCTGCGCCTGCTCCAGCGACACGCCATCGGCCAGGTTAAAGGCGACGGTGCTGGTGGCGGATTGCCCCTGATGCGCCCCCGACAACGCCGCATTGGCGCTGCTAAAGGTAATGAATGCCGACAAAGGGATCGTCTCACCGTTGTCGTTGACCACAAAAAGTTCTTTCAGTACCTCGGCATCGCCGGTATAAGCCTCGTTAAGCCCCATAATCACATGATATTGATTCAGGGTTTTGTATATTGTCGCCACTTGGCTCTGGCTGAAGGAGTTATTGAGCATCGCGTCGAGCATGTCGGCATTCACGCCCAGCCGGGTGGCTTTATCGCGGTCGATGTTTAACATGATCTCTTGGCCGCCGTTTTCGCTGTCGGCGTCCAGGCGTGCAACAGATGTAAGCGCCCCGTGGAGGACGTCTTGAATTATTGGTGGGTTTGTTGTATGAGACAGTAAACCTACGTTACACGCTTATGCTCATTGCATTTTCACATTGTATTGATTTTAATAACTTTTATTTCCATCCCGGTTTGAGT
>NZ_JBLKSS010000243.1:0-3723 GCF_047607725.1 Sodalis sp. (in: enterobacteria)
TCGGCAGTTGCAAACTGAACGGCGTGGAGCCGGAAGCGTATCTGCGCCATGTGCTGGCGATTATCGCGGATCATCCCATCAACAAAATCAAAGAGCTCCTGCCGTGGAACCTCACCATCCCTGCTGAATAACTGTCAATATGGCGCTGGGCGTACGCTTACGTTTGAACAATGACGTTTACTTCCAGGTTGGTCTGCTGACCACCATCGGACTGTCGGCCAAAAAACGCCATACTGCATATTGATCGTGGAATTCGCCAAGGATCTGATGGAGAAGAAAGGCAAAGGGCTGATAGAAGCCACTTTGGAAGCGGTACGTATGTGTTTACGACCGATTCTGATGACCTCGCTGGCCTTCATCCTCGGCGTATTGCCGCTGGCGATCAGCACCGGCGCCGGCTCAGGCTCGCAAAACGCGGTCGGTACCGGCGTCATGGGCGGGATGGTCACCGCTACCCTGTTGGCGATTTTCTTCGTACCGGTGTTCTTTGTGGTGGTACGCCGCCGCTTCGGTAAAAAGGGCCATCAGGACGAGCTGGAGCATGGACATCCCGTGGAAAACCCGCCGCCGCGGCCGTAAGCGCGACGTCGTCATCCCTTAAAACCAGGGCCGCTTTTGCGGCCCTTTTTCATGTCTTGCGGGGTGAGGCGGTCCCCCTGCCCGGCGATTGTATAATGCCTTCCCTGGCGCTATAATTATTATGTTATAACATAACAACAAGAGAAGCATGATGAAACCCGCTATTCACCCCCCTTATCGTCAGGTGGTTTTTCACGACACCACGGCCAACGTCTACTTTAAGGTCGGTTCTACCATCGCCACGACACGCTCAGTGGAATACGAGGGGGCGACCTACCCCTATGTCACCCTGGACGTTTCCAGCGCGTCGCATCCCTATTACACCGGGAAGCAGCGAACGGTAGCCAAAGACGGGAGTACCGCACGCTTTAATCAACGCTTTGGCCGTTTCCTCGGTCAACAGGGATAACCCTCAGGAGAAGCCAGTAGATGCAGGTATTAAGTTCCCTCAAGTGCGCCAAAGCGCGTCATCCCGACTGTCAGATTGTTCGTCGACGCGGGCGCGTGTATGTCATATGCAAATCCAACCCCCGCTTCAAGGCGGTACAGGGACGCAAAACACGCCGCTGACAATTATGGCGCGGTGGCACCGGGGCTGGGACAGAAAGTCAGTACAACTGCACCGAGGGAATACCTTCGGCGCTTTTTATTTGTGTCGTTAGGACGTGAAACGGCATATGCCTGATAACGATAGGAGAAATGCGGGGATTTACGCATATTTGTAAATACATATTGTAATTGAGTGAATAAGAAGAAAACACTCTTTTATTTAGCCGACATGTCTGCTAGTTTTAAAGTATCCATCATGCATCAGCACTGATAAAAGTAATTCAGCCGTACCGTTTCATTCCGCACCAGCACGCCGGCAATGAGAGAACGCTGAGACTCCCATCCCAACGCTGTTTATCTGAGCCTCGCTGTCACGGTTGGCTTTGACTCAGGGACTGTAAGTTAATGTAAGCATGGGATGCCAAACCGCCCAAAATATCCTATCTTTAATCTGGAATGGGCGAATTGAGCAGTGGGTATCGATCCTTGTCCCCAGCCGGGTTTTAAGATTACTGCAATTGCTATGTGTTAGGAGGGCTGATATGGATGAGTATTCACCCAAACGCTACGATATTGCGCAATTGAAATACCTGTGTGAAAATCTCTATGATGAAGGCATTGCCAGTCTGGGTGACAGCTATCATGGTTGGGTAAATGACCCAAGTTCCGCCGTCAATTTGCAGCTTAACGAATTAATTGAGCACATAGCAGCGAATATTGTCATCTTCAAACTTAAATACCATAATGAAAGTGAGCTTACCGATCAGGTTGAAACCTTTTTAGACGATACTTTTACCCTGTTCAGTAGCTATGGCATCAATAATTACGATATCCAGCGCTGGCGTCGCAGCCGCTGGCGTTTATTCGGAACATTCTCGGAGACAGAGCTCTGTACAACCTGAGAAAGTAGGAACACACCCGTTCAACTGACTGTACAAAAAGGTAAAAATGAAAAAGATCGACTATTTAATGCGCTTGAGGAAGTGCCGAACGCTGGAAACCCTCGAGCGTGTGATTGAAAAAAACAAATATGAACTGTCTGATGACGAACTGGAGATATTCAATTCCGCCGCCGATCATCGCCTGGCGGAACTGACGATGAACAAGCTGTACGACAAAGTTCCAGTTTCTGTCTGGAAGTATGTACGTTAAAACTGATTATTCTAAACATAATGTTAATGTTAATAAACATGACTATTAATACCTTTTTTTGCCCGCCGGCAATTAAATAACCTATTGCTTGCCCCTGCTGATAATCGTTCTTTTTCGCGCCATTGACGTCAGGTTAACCTCCTATTGTCTGGCGCGCGACGCGGATGTAAATGGCCAGTGCGTTATCATACTGGTTAATAACATTATTGGTCTTTTCCAAGCGCAGGTCCCAAGCGGTGATGTCAAGTGCTTATTACGTCGGATTTCCCTCATCTTTACGGGGTGGCCTTGGCGTTATTTCGTACGATTGTATTTTTACAGGTGCCGGACGGGAATGTACTGACCGGCAGATACGATTTCGGGACGTCATTAATAAAGAACAATTGCGGAAAAAACACCGCTTATTTCCCTGTAAAGGGGGGATAGCCTCGGCGCAACGGGCGGGTAGGTCTAAGAAAGGGCGAGACGAATACAGGCTGAATTGAGTGGAGGCCCCGCCAGCGACATCCCGGCACACACGTCGCCTGCTGCGGCTGCTTCCTTCCGGACCTGACCGAGTTCACAAGGTAGTGTTGCGAGAGCACCCACGGGGCCTCCATTGACAGCTCGTTTCAAACGAGCGCGGGGCATTATCAATTAAGGCTGGGGTAATTGCAAGCCAGGGCAGTTTAAGCGCCGTTTTCTTATCCAATATGTATCACACGTAACGCTTCACCGCCGGCGGGTTGCGGTCGCCACGCTAAATGTGACAGGATAATTCCCACGCCGAATTCAACTGCAGAATTGAAATATGCCCGATCCCTCTCACGATAATTTTCGTCAGCGCGTATATCAGATCGTGGCCGCCATCCCCTATGGCCGATTAACGACCTATGGCGATGTGGCGCGCCTGGCCGGCTCACCGCGCGCCGCTCGGCAAGTTGGCGGGCTGTTAAGCCGACCGCCGGAGGGCAGCAACCTACCCTGGCATCGAGTGGTTAATCGTCACGGCGCTATCTCGCTGAGCGGCGAGGATTTTTACCACCAGCTCAGGGGGCTGCAGGCCGAAGGGCTGTTGTTGCAAGACAGCGGCCGGTTTGATCTTGCTCGCTGCCGGTGGCGTCCGGAAGACGGCGATTAAGCGCTTATCGCCACCCGCTATATCACCTCAACCTCTTCACGTTGAGAGAGGATATCTGTTGCGCCGCCTCCCCTATAAAAAACCCGTATGCGGTGCGCTGACAAGCGCTGTGGTCGTCCTTCAAGGATCTTGCATAGCCTATGCAGGTCTTATTCAGCCGCAGTGGGAAGAGGTGTTGTTACAGGTAAGCGCCCCGTGGAGGACGTCTTGAATTATTGGTGGGTTTGTTGTATGAGACAGTAAACCTACGTTGCACGCTTATGCTCATTGTATTTTCACATTGTATTGATTTTAATAACTTTTATTTCCATCCCGGTTTGAGT
>NZ_JBLKSS010000244.1:0-3665 GCF_047607725.1 Sodalis sp. (in: enterobacteria)
CAACAAACCCACCAATAATTCAAGACGTCCTCCACGGGGCGCTTACGTTTTAAGGCCGTTACGTTAAGTATCAAATGTTTTGCCTATAGGCTCTATTTTGTTCTTTTTTTGTTCATCGGTATCAAATACATAAATCATCCCTAAGCCTAAGAAATCCCACGAATTCCCGCCAGATCCCGCCAATTCCCGTAAGTATCAAATAAATTACTTCTCTATAGGACGCTATTTATTTCCGTCAGCGATGGACAAAGTCCAATACCTGTAGCGGTAAAACCTTTGCCAATGAGTCGCTTTCCGTTATCGTTATCGTTCGACGATAGTAATGCCATGATCCCCGAACGTTTGCTTTCTGCCCAGCGGCAGGTAAAAGTACGGGTCCGACTGGCGCGCGACGGTACCGTGCAACCGCAACGCGGTGACTGGTTCGGCAAAAGTACGACGCAGCCATTTAGCGGTAACGCCCGGGTAGCTGTTGAGATAGACCAGCAGCTTCCCTAGCGATGGCATAAGAAAATACAACGGAGTTTTATAATGAATTTTCGCTTGTCAGGTGTGGCGTTTGCCAGCGTCCTGCTTCTGGGGTGCGCTACTCATCAAAATCAGGACGACCAAGGCCGGTCGGATCCTCTGGAAGGTTTCAACCGCAGCATGTTTAATTTCAACTATAACGTGCTAGACCCCTACGTGGTGCGCCCGGCGGCGGTGGCCTGGCGGGATTATGTGCCTAAGCCGGCGCGTAACGGGTTGAGCAATTTTTTCACCAACCTGGAAGAGCCCGCCACCATGGTCAACTACTTTGTCGAGGGCAAGCCCTACAAAGCGATGGTGCATTTCAACCGCTTTTTCCTTAATACCCTGCTCGGCATGGGGGGGTTAATCGATGTTGCCTCCATGGCGAACCCGAAACTGGCCAAAGAGGAGCCGCGGCGTTTCGGCAGTATGCTGGGCAATTATGGCGTCGGTTACGGCCCGTATGTGCAGTTGCCCGGCTACGGCAGTTTCACGCCCCGTGAGGACGTCGGCGGGCTGGTGGATGATCTGTACCCGCTGTTGAGCTACCTGACCTGGTGGATGTCCGCCGGCAAATGGGCGTTGGAAGGCCTGGAAACCCGCGCCCAACTGCTGGACTCGGACGGCCAGCTGCGCAATTCGCAGGATCCCTACGCCATGGTGCGCGCCGCCTATTTCCAGCGGCATGACTTCCTGGCCAGCGATGGCGTGTTGACGCCGCAGGAAAACCCGAACGCCGCCGCCATCCAAGGCGATCTTAACTCGATAGATGCCCAATAAACGGCGCTGCCCCCTGTGGTCAATGGGCTAACGTCCAGACGGCAGGAGGTAAAGCGCCGGAGGGGGAGGGCAAGTTACCGGGGAGTCAGGGGGGCGACTGAGGGTGTGACGAGCCGCCGGGGTGCGGTTATGTTAGCGCCGTCGCACTCAGCATGACGTTCCGTTTACGGTTTTGCTACATCGGTAACGCTCTGGAAATAGCGAACCATGTCCCTTTACCTCGGGCGATAAAAACGCGTCTTTGGAGGCCCTATTGTGCGCCGGATCGGCTGTTAACCCCGGCGCAAGGGGCATATAATTATTCCCTATAATGAGTAAGATTGATGACTAGCGCCACCCCGGGTCGCCGGGCAAGGAGAACACAATGGCTAATTCACTGAACAAATGCAGCGCAAATGAAACGGCAGCTTGCTGCTGCGTTGACGTTGGCACCATCATTGACAATGAAGATTGCAAGGCGAGCTTTAGCTGCGAATTTGCGGTCCGCCAGCAGGCGGAATCGATGTTGGCCACGCTGACGGAAAAAGCCAGCGCGGTGGAATCCGATCCTTGCCAGATCGATGCTAGGATTGAACCACAGGATAACGGTTTCGTGCTGGACGCGGATTTTACTTTTTGCTGTCAGGCGGAAACGCTGATTTTCCAATTGGGTCTGCGTTAACTACTCCCTTGTCGAACCCCGCTGCTGAGCCCTTACGGCGCGGCGGGGTGCCGTTTTTGTTCCGCGATAAGAATATTCCCACGGTGTTTATGCACCATTCGGCTAAAGTGTTGTCATAGCCTGATAGTCATCGTAAATACGCGGTTCGTTTTCCAACACGAAAACGCGGCTCGCGTGCGAATGGCCCTGCGCGTGATATTGACTCCCGGGGTGGAGTTGATGTAAAAAAAACAGCGTTTTGGTCAGATGAGACCGCTCATCTGGCACGGTCGTTATACCTCCACCGCGGGTGGATGGCGGCACGACCCGTGCGTCAGTGGCAGGCTGTGGGCATATTCCCCAGTCGACCGGGCGCGTTTTCCCCCAACAACAACGGTGCATTATGCAAGTTCTAATTATGCGGCATGGCGATGCTGTTTCCGAGGCCGCCAGCGATGCGGAAAGACCCCTGACCGATCGTGGCCGTGACGAATCCGGCCTGATGGCGCGCTGGCTTAGTGGCCAAGTGGCGGATATTGATCGGGTGTTGGTCAGTCCCTATCTGCGCGCTAGGCAGACGCTCGATACCCTGCAGGCATACCTGGTGTTGCCGGACGGACATGAAGTGTTGCCGGAGCTGACGCCGGGTGGGGATGCCGGACTGGTATGCTGCTACCTGCAGGCGCTAGCGAATGAAGGGCTGAACCGGGTGCTGGTCATCTCCCATTTGCCGTTGGTGGGATATCTGGTGGCGGATTTATGCCCCGATGCGCAGCCGCCGATGTTCGCCACTTCCGCCGTGGCGGGCGTTGATCTGGACGCCGTCAGCGGCAGCGGCAAGCTGTGCTGGCAAGTGGGACCAACGCAACTGCTGTCGAAAGTCTGAATAAAAGACGTGGGGCGCAGCGAAGGGTGCCCCTGAGAGGGGTAGAATGACGCTTTTCTCCCTGCTAGACGCGTTGCCGCGACGTTTTCGGACGCTGACTCCGCTAATCGACATTGTTCCCATTACGCTTACGGCTAGCGGTTCTGCCGCACCCTGCATGCCGGCTTACCGCCACCTCGCGCCTGCAAAGGACCAGGTGGCGTTTAGGATGACATAGCCGCTCTCTGCGGCCCTTCTCTTTACCCGACGCTGGTTAACAGGACCGGCGTCAGCGTGAGGATCTTCAGCAGATGTCTCATCAAGATGGGATGGCCCACCCCTTTCTTAGTGCTCACTTTGCTTCGTATGCCAGATTTGCACCAGCCTGCCGGCGCGTCTTTGTTTCATCTTTTAAGGTGAATTTCACTCACGGCGGTTTAACCTCCACCTTAATGGGCATTTAGGGTGCCTGTTAGCCTGCGCCGCGCCAAGAGCCTCAAGAAGTTTGGCTCACGCCCTGGCGCAAACATGGCAAGCATGACCACATGACTATCGCTTACTTATCTCACCCCAAATCTCACCCTAAACACACTGCCGAGCCACTTTATTCGCTATAAAGCGCTTTTTACGCAGTGAATACGCGGTTTCCTAACCCACCGAGGTCAGGGGTAGAGGTGCTCTGTACCGTCCGGTCAAGGGAGGGTGGTTAGTTGCTCGACTCACTTAAACCGTAAGCGCCCCGTGGAGGACGTCTTGAATTATTGGTGGGTTTGTTGTACGAGACAGTAAACCTACGTTACACGCTTATGCTCATTGCATTTTCACATTATATTGATTTTAATAACTTTTATTTCCATCCCGGTTTGAGTG
>NZ_JBLKSS010000245.1:0-3650 GCF_047607725.1 Sodalis sp. (in: enterobacteria)
CCTCACCATCCCTGCTGAATAACTGTCAATACGGCGCTGGGCGTACGCTTACCAACAAGTTGCATCAGAGACAAGAAAAAAGCCCTCTGCAAGCGCAGAGGGCTTCTTAAATGGATGCCTGGCAGTTCCCTACTCTCGCATGGGGAGACCCCACACTACCATCGGCGCTACGGCGTTTCACTTCTGAGTTCGGCATGGGGTCACAGGTGGGACCACCGCGCTAGTGCCGCCAGGCAAATTCGTTTTCCGCCCCGCTTTCGCCGTGCAGACTGCTCGTGCCCAACCCTCACTTTCGTGACCGTCGGGCGTTATCCGGAGCATCGCTGATTTCGTCTTGTCTCTTGCGCACGCTTTCACGCCCTGCCGCCGCGCCACACGGGGGTGGATGCCCCTTGGCGTTGACTTTCGCTTTCGCTCTGGCTTGCGCACGCTCTCTCAAACAGCTCAGGTGTTGTAAGGTTAAGTCTCACGGGTCATTAGTATCGGTTAGCTCAACGCCTCGCAGCGCTTACACACCCGACCTATCAACGTCATCGTCTTTAACGTCCCTTCAGGAGGCTCAAGGCCTCAGGGAAGACTCATCTCGAGGCAAGTTTCCCGCTTAGATGCTTTCAGCGGTTATCTCTTCCGCACGTAGCTACCGGGCAATGCCATTGGCATGACAACCCGAACACCAGTGGTGCGTCCACTCCGGTCCTCTCGTACTAGGAGCAGCCCCTCTCAATCTTCCAACGCCCACGGCAGATAGGGACCGAACTGTCTCACGACGTTCTAAACCCAGCTCGCGTACCACTTTAAATGGCGAACAGCCATACCCTTGGGACCTACTTCAGCCCCAGGATGTGATGAGCCGACATCGAGGTGCCAAACACCGCCGTCGATATGAACTCTTGGGCGGTATCAGCCTGTTATCCCCGGAGTACCTTTTATCCGTTGAGCGATGGCCCTTCCATTCAGAACCACCGGATCACTAAGACCTGCTTTCGCACCTGCTCGAGCCGTCACTCTCGCAGTCAAGCTAGCTTATGCCTTTGCACTAACCTCACGATGTCCGACCGTGATTAGCTAACCTTCGTGCTCCTCCGTTACACTTTGGGAGGAGACCGCCCCAGTCAAACTACCCACCAGACACTGTCCTCGGCCCGGATAACGGGCCTGAGTGAGAACATCAAACATTAAAGRGTGGTATTTCAAGGTTGGCTCCATGCARACTGGCGTCCACACTTCAAAGCCTCCCACCTATCCTACACATCAAGGCTCAATGTTCAGTGYCAAGCTATAGTAAAGGTTCACGGGGTCTTTCCGTCTTGCCRCGGGTACACCGCATCTTCACGGCGAGTTCAATTTCACTGAGTCTCGGGTGGAGACAGCCTGGCCATCATTACGCCATTCGTGCAGGTCGGAACTTACCCGACAAGGAATTTCGCTACCTTAGGACCGTTATAGTTACGGCCGCCGTTTACMGGGGCTTCGATCAAGAGCTTCTCGCAAGCGATAACCCCATCAATTAACCTTCCGGCACCGGGCAGGCGTCACACCGTATACGTCCACTTTCGTGTTTGCACAGTGCTGTGTTTTTAATAAACAGTTGCAGCCAGCTGGTATCTGCGACTGGCTTCAGCTCGGGGCGCAAGGCYCTCCACCTACGTGCCAGCGTGCCTTCTCCCGAAGTTACGGCACYATTTTGCCTAGTTCCTTCACCCGAGTTCTCTCAAGCGCCTGGGTATTYTCTACCTGACCACCTGTGTCGGTTTGGGGTACGATTCGATGTGACCTGGAGCTTAGAGGCTTTTCCTGGAAGCGTAGCATCAATTCCTTCACCACCGTAGTGGCTCGTCATCACGCCTCAGTGTTAAGAATGAGCGGATTTGCCTGCTCATTCCACCTTCACGCTTGAACCGGGGGACAACCGTCGCCCGGCGAACCTAGCTTTCTCCGTCTCCCCTTCGCAGTCACACCCAGTACAGGAATATTAACCTGTTTCCCATCGACTACGCCTTTCGGCCTCGCCTTAGGGGTCGACTCACCCTGCTCCGATTAACGTTGAACAGGAACCCTTGGTCTTCCGGCGAGCGGGCTTTTCACCCGCTTTATCGTTACTTATGTCAGCATTCGCACTTCTGATACCTCCAGCAGCCCTCACAGGCCACCTCCGCAGGCTTACAGAACGCTCCCCTACCCAACAACACTTACGTGTCGCTGCCGCAGCTTCGGTGCATGGTTTAGCCCCGTTACATCTTCCGCGCAGGCCGACTCGACCAGTGAGCTATTACGCTTTCTTTAAATGATGGCTGCTTCTAAGCCAACATCCTGGCTGTCTGGGCCTTCCCACATCGTTTCCCACTTAACCATGACTTTGGGACCTTAGCTGGCGGTCTGGGTTGTTTCCCTCTTCACGACGGACGTTAGCACCTGCCGTGTGTCTCCCGTGATAACATTCTACGGTATTCGCAGTTTGCATCGGGTTGGTAATCCGGGATGGACCCCTAGCCGAAACAGTGCTCTACCCCCGTAGATGACTTCACGAGGCGCTACCTAAATAGCTTTCGGGGAGAACCAGCTATCTCCCGGTTTGATTGGCCTTTCACCCCCAGCCACAAGTCATCCGCTAATTTTTCAACATTAGTCGGTTCGGTCCTCCAGTTAGTGTTACCCAACCTTCAACCTGCCCATGGCTAGATCACCGGGTTTCGGGTCTATACCCTGCAACTAGACGCCCAGTTAAGACTCGGTTTCCCTACGGCTCCCCTATACGGTTAACCTTGCTACAGAATATAAGTCGCTGACCCATTATACAAAAGGTACGCAGTCACACCCCGAAGGATGCTCCCACTGCTTGTACGTACACGGTTTCAGGTTCTATTTCACTCCCCTCGCCGGGGTTCTTTTCGCCTTTCCCTCACGGTACTGGTTCACTATTGGTCAGTCAGGAGTATTTAGCCTTGGAGGATGGTCCCCCCATCTTCAGACAGGATATCACGTGTCCCGCCCTACTCATCGAGCTCACAACAAGCGCACCTTCGGATAGGGGGCTATCACCCTCTGTCGCCGGACTTTCCAGACCGTTCTCCTGATGCGCAAGCTGATGATGGCTCTGGGCTGTTCCCCGTTCGCTCGCCGCTACTGGGGGAATCTCGGTTGATTTCTTTTCCTCAGGGTACTGAGATGTTTCAGTTCCCCTGGTTCGCTTCGTCAGGCTATGGATTCACCTGACGATGATACAACGAGTTTCCCCATTCGGACATCGCCGGCTGATAACGCTTCATATCAGCTCACCGGCGCTTTTCGCAGATTAGCACGTCCTTCATCGCCTCTGACTGCCTAGGCATCCACCGTGTACGCTTAGTCACTTAACCTCACAACCCTGAGCTGTCTGCCCGCTTTTCGGCTGGCTGCGCGCAGCCAGGGCCGCATTGCGCGGTACTCGGCATCCTCATGGACATCAAATCAAGTCCATTGCGGTGCCTGCGTATCGTGCGCCTTGCCCTGCCACCGCTCGCTCACCCTCGCGTGGTCTGTGAAGACCACGCTGAAACGACAGTGCCTGTCGCGGTACAGTGATAACGCTTACGCGTTATCTCAGGTTTGCTTACTTCGTTTGAGAGACTCGCATACTGAGTTTGCACTTCAGCATGTGTTTCAAATTTTCA
>NZ_JBLKSS010000246.1:0-3649 GCF_047607725.1 Sodalis sp. (in: enterobacteria)
CTCAAACCGGGATGGAAATAAAAGTTATTAAAATCAATACAATGTGAAAATGCAATGAGCATAAGCGTGTAACGTAGGTTTACTGTCTCATACAACAAACCCACCAATAATTCAAGACGTCCTCCACGGGGCGCTTACGATGAATCGGGGATGCGGAAATTTGAGCGCGTTCTGACCGGCGTAACGACCAATGTGTTAAAGCTGGGCGTGGCTGTCGAGGGGGCGGCGCTGTCCGTACTGGACTTTACCACACAGATAGCCGATGGACTGGATAAGGTATACTGGGCGTCACAACGCCGCGGCACCAGTGCGGCGGGCATAAAAGCATTGGACTATGCGGCGACCCAAACCGGCAGCAGTGCCGAAGCTGCGCAGGGCGCGCTGGAGAGCTTGGCGCGATGGATGCGTAATAACCTCGGTGCAGAAGGCTTCAACCGCCTGGGCGTGCAAACACGGGATGCCAGCGGAAAGATGTGTGACATGTCGGCGATCTTTACCGGTGTCGGGCAAAAACTCGGCCAGATGCCCTATTACCGGGCAAATCAGTATGCACAAATGCTGGGTATCGATGAAAATACCCTGATGGCGATGCGCAGAGAACTGAACGGCTTCACGGCTGATTATCAGTCAATGTTACAAAAAACGGGTTTCAACGCAGAAAAAGCCGTCGCGCAGTCTAATAAATTCATAACGGCCATGAAAGGGCTGACGGCGCTGTTCGGTATTCTGCGCGATAAGGTCGGCGCGAATCTGGCCGGGGGACTGGCGGGTTCGCTGGACGACCTGAGAAAGAAAATACTCGAAAACTTTCCCAAAATCGAGGACATGCTGACCCGGATTATCCGGGGAATGATCCGCGCCGGTGAGATGGTGGGCCGCGTTATCTGGCGCCTGATACAGACAGAGGGCCAAATTTTCGATTGGTGGCGCTGCCTGGATGGACAGAGCAAAAAGGTCATTACCACGTTTGGGGCCTTGACTGCCGCGATATGGGCGCTGAACCGGGCGTTTTTCTCCTCGCCGATGGGCATCATTACCGGGCTGGCAGCAGCGATATTGCTGCTGTGGGACGACCAACAGACCTGGAAAGAAGGGGGAAAGTCCTTTATTGACTGGTCAAAGTGGGGGCCGGAAATCGAACAGGCGAAAAAGGCTTTCGCGTGGATAGGCGATAAAATCACCGGACTGGTTAAAGATGTAGGGGGATGGCAAAACACGCTGAACATTCTTGCCACCTTTCATCGCCGGTGCCTGGGTATCAAAAGTCCTGGGCGCGTTCGGCAAGATTGCCGGTCTGCCCATCCCTCCCTGTTTAAAACTCTGGGGGCTGTATGCCGGTTATCTGGTCTCCGAAAGGGAAAACATTGTCACCAGCGCCAAAGCGTCCTGGGACTACAACACCCGGCAGATAAAACGCGGCGTGGGCGATAGCCTGAAAGCGCTAGGGATAGATAACGCCTGGGCCAGCAAAAATCGCGGCGATGCTTTCGCCGATCCACTGGCGCTCCCGCGCGGGATCCGCAACAACAATCCGGGGAATCTGAATTATGTGGGCAGGCCGGCGCGGAAAGAGAGTCGCCCGGTGGCCGCTTTGCACGCTTTCAGACGCCGCTTGAGGGGTTGCGGGCCATGGCCTTACAGCTGGCACGTTATGCGTGGCGTGGTCTCAACACGATTGAAAAAATCATCAACACCTGGGCGCCGGGGCGTGAAAACAACACGGACGCCTATATTGCGGCGCTATCCCGCCAGTTGGGGGTGGCCCCTGATGCCGCGCTGAACCTTGGCAATCCTCAGCTGATGGGCGGCATCATTCAGCATGAAAACGGGCGCAATCCCTACAGCAGTGAACTGATTAACCGTGCGGCGCTCGCGGGATAGGGGGGAAAAGTCTTCAGCAAGAAACGACGATTAATGTCTATGGCGCAAGCGATCCGGCGACCACCGGCACGGATATCGCCGACAGGCAGACCGGTGTCAACGCCCGCTTGATTGGGCAGTTCACGCAGAGGGCCTACTGATGGATATCCTTTCCACACTCTTCTCGCAGCCCTCGCGCAAAATTGGGTTGTTGGTGCCGGATGTGGTGATTTCTGAGAAACACCAGGACCAGCTTGACATCACCGAGCATCCGGTGGAAATCGGCGCTGAAATCGCTGACCACGCCTATAAGCGACCTGCTGAGCTGACGATGGAGGTGGTGTTTGCTGGCGGCGGCTCGCTGCTGGATTTATGGGATACGGCAAAATTGGGCTGAGCCTGGGCCTGAGCCCACGGGAAACCTATCAGAAGTTGCTTGAACTTCAGGGCAGCCGCCAACCTTTTGATGTGATAACCGGCAAGCGGCAGTACAGCAATATGCTGATCCGCGCGATTGAGGTGACGACCGATAAGGCCAGTGAAAACGTGCTGCTGGCCGTGCTGACGCTGCGCGAGCTAAACATGACCCGGACGGAAACTGCGACGGTGACGCGCCAGGCCAACATGCGGGAAGGGGCGCGAATACCGGGGTCAAAACCACGAACACCGTTGAGAACGTGAGTTTGCTACAGCGTAGTGCGGAGATAGTCAATGGTGATTAATGAAATTCCCCTGATGGCAACTAATCAGCAGTTCAGCATCACGCTTTCGGGCACAGTCTGGCAGATGCGCATTATCTGGCGCGATGTGGCAGGCTGGGTGCTAGATATGTGCAACAGTGCGGGTGAACCGGTGATTTCAGGTATCCTGCTACGGAACGGGGAAGATCTTCTCTCGTAGTATGCCTGGCTTAAGCCCGGCGGCAGACTCATCGTGATTGCAGATGATGAACAGTCACTGGATGCCGCTGGATTAGGCAACACGGCAAAACTTTACTGGATAACCGATTAACCTACGCTGGCAGATTTTTTTACGGACAACATTATGTCGCAGAACTGGATAAGACAATGCTCGCTGATCGTCGCCGATGAAAAAGGGGAGGGTATCGAACTGTCTGCCTTTCGCACTACGTTCAGTATTTCATGGCCGGATACACGCTGGCCGCGCACAGCGGTGTTTAAAGTCTGGAACCTGAAACCGGAGACGGCCAATCGTATTCAGGCGGGCGAGTTTGCTCGCGTGCAATTAATGGCGGGGTATCAGGATAACACGGGTTTGATTTTCACCGGAAACATCCGCTATTCCCTTACCGGCAGATATAACCCGACCGATACCTTTGTGATTATTCAGGCGGTAGATGCCCATGATGCTTACGATTATGCCACCTTGAATACGACTCTGGGCGCAGGCCATACCCAAGCCGAACAACACCAGACGTTACTCACTGGCCTGGCCCTCTACGGTATTGTGAAAGGCACGACGCCTGATTTTGAGACGACACGCTTTCCCCGTGGGAAAACCTATTTTGGCATGGCGTGGGATGCGATAGATAACCTCGCAGAGCAGTGCCGCGCGTCCTGGCAATATATCAACGGACAGCTGGTAATGGTACAGGAAGAGACCTACGTGCAGGAGGCGGTGGTGCTAAAGTAAGCGTACGCCCAGCGCCGTCTGTTAATTCTCCATCAAGTTATTGAAGATGATGTCCATTATTTTTTTAATGGGCGCAATTCATGAAACAAACCCCACCAAAACCCTCAAGACGTCGTCCCAATTTCCCGCTGGACTT
>NZ_JBLKSS010000247.1:0-3647 GCF_047607725.1 Sodalis sp. (in: enterobacteria)
ATCTTCATATCGATGTTGTCGACATAAAATACTCATTGGGCAGCAACCGCCATTACAAGCGAGAGTTGATCATTCGTAATTTCGCCTGATTTCCTTTTTTGCAAACAATTCTGGACTGTCCAAAATAGCCATTTTTTATAGTTTAGATGAGTCCAGAATTGTCTGCAAATTAGTCCAAAATATTTTACATCGCTACATGATGTTTGCCGCGCCCGATCTCTTTAATAATTTTGTTGTAATCCATTCATCACCTGTTCATGCCGGGGGATAGGCCTGTTAGCCGCGCCCCATCTCCCGGGCCAGCGGCCCATTATCGTCGGCCATAAGCCCGGCTATCGCGCCGTCGCGGTCCGCACGGCTGCGGTTTTGGCTCAATTTCCATTTTGCCTCCGTGCGCGTCACGCGAATGTCTATCCCCACAATAGCGCCTATCTGGGTGTCGATAAAGTCCGGGGGCGCATCTTCGATGCGCCAGGGCACCTGTCGCGGCGCCTCCTGGTTGTCGGTCAACGCCTGCAGCAACGCCATCAGCCATGCCGGGTCGTTTATCACCTGCGCCTGGCCGTGGCAATGCACCGTCTGGTAATTCCAGGTCGTCACGACTTTGCCGTGCTCCGCCTTGGCCGCATACCAGCCGGGGGAAATATAGCCTGCCTCCCCTTGAAAAATCGCCAGACAGGCGCCATCGCGCGCCAGGGATTTACCGTGAGGATTGGCGCGCGCCAAATGCCCGCGCAGCCGCCAGGCGCCGTCGGGATAGCGGTCCAGCAGCAGCGGCAGCGGATCCACCTGCAAGCCCTGTTCGCCGAGGCTTATCAGCTGCGCCAGCGGATGGGCCGCGATAAGGGCGCGCTGCGCTTCGGCGTCCGTCTGTCGGAACGCGGGAGGAATATACATGTGGCTCTCCTGAACATTTCAGCCTACACCTTACAGAGCCGACTTTATCGTGCTCTCGACGCAATAACAATTCATCTGGCCGCGCGTTAACGGCTCTTAGTCGCCCGGCGCTGCCGATTGCGCGCTTGCGGCCGTCGGTGGGGCAAGCGCCGGCTGGACGATAGGAAATACCGGCAGCGCCGCCAGCAAGCGTGCGCCATAGGATTTGGTCAACAACCGCCGATCATAAATGATCACCTCGCCATGGCAGTCGTGGCTGCGGATAAGACGGCCGACCTGCTGAATCAAATTGAAAGAGGCGCTGGGTAAACTCTGTACCTCAAACGGATGGCGCTGCTGAGTTTTCAGCCACTCGCCCTCGGTCAATATAACCGGACTGTCCACCGGCGGAAAAGCCACCTTATGAATGTGTACCTGGGTGAGCAACTCCCCTTTTAGATCCAACCCTTCGGCGAAGGATTGCAGCCCCAAAAGTACGCTGGTCCGCCCACGTTCAACGCGCCGGCGATGTTCCTCCACCAGACGGTAACGGGGCTTATCCCCCTGCACCAGCAGCATGTTTTTCGCCTCCGGCAGCACGGACTCGCTTTCCAGCGCCGCCATGACCAGCACATGATTGGCCACCACCACATCGGCGTTTTCGATCTCTTTGCGCGCCAAATAAAACGGACAGTCGTGGAAATAGTGGCAATTATGTCCGAGACAGTTCGCTTTATCGGTGCTGAGCCTGGCCCAGAGCGGATCGCTCACGGCCTGGGGATAGTGAGCGCGCAGGCCGTCCCAGCTGGCGTTGCTCAGCGACTTTTGCAGCGCCACGCATTGCTGATGTTCGGCGCCGCTGGCGGGGGCCAGCGGGTCATCAAGAAACAGCAGCAGATCGCCCTGGCTGACGCCATCCGCCGCCAGATTGCGCGGGCAGACATAACGCCGGTGGCCGAAGGCCCCGATAAAGGTCAAATCCGGTATGAGCTTTCTCAGCAGCGGCAGATCCTTACTGAAGATCTGATCCTGCAGGGCGACATTGGCGGTGCTCACCACCAGCGATTTTTGCTCGGCACGGCCGATGGCGATGCCCGGAATCAGATACGACAGCGTTTTGCCGACGCCGGTGGGCGCTTCGATCACCAGATGGCGTTCGATATCCCCCGCCAGCGCGCGAGCGATTTCCGCTATCATCTGCCGCTGCGGTTCACGGGGGATAAAATCGGGAATGTGCCGCTGTAGCGCTTTGTACCAGTCGTGGATTTGCGCTTTGGTTGCTACGGAGAACGCCATCGTTGAGGCCTTATCGCTTGGGAATGCGGCATTGTCCCACAGTCGCGGCGCGGCGTCAGCTTTGTGCTGTATAAAACTACAGGGCTTTTCCCAAACATAGCGATTCCGGCCGGTCGCGATAGTGCCGGTAAGGCGCCMCCGGCAGGTATCCGTGACGGCGATAAAAATGCACCGCACGCCAATTCACCTGCCGGGTCGACAACCAGATCTGCCGGTAGCCCCGCGCCCGCGCCTGCTGTTCCAGAAACGACAGCAATGCGGCGCCCACCCCCCGGGTGCCCGGGGGGGCATAGAGGCGTTTTAGCTCTACCACATCGGACGCCAGCGGACGCAGAGCGCCGCAGCCCAGCGCGACGCCGTCGGACTCGGCATAGGCGATGGCGAAACAGCCTCCCTTGCCGACCGTCTGCGCCGGATCAAACACGGCGCGGCCGTCGTCGCCGGTCAGGACGGTCAGCGCGGCGGAGAGTTCATCCATCAGCGTGCGCGCCGCCGCACACTGCGGCGACGCCAAACGGATCTGGAGCGGCAGCAGCGTGGTCACCTGGCGGCCTCCGTCAACGGCACATGCCCGCTCATCAGCGTTCCCCCGCATCGTCGACTGACCTCGGCTCATCGGCCATCGCGCGTCGCGGACCTGCCCACCCGCCCAGCCGGCCGCGGCGGCGGAGAATGCAGGCTCGTTGACCGCCACCTGGCGCGACGGCGCCGCGGCATCAGCCTTGTATCGTTGCGGCGAACATTTATAATGACGGAGGCTATGCATATAAGGATGCCCATGAAGCTTATCAAAACCGCCGTTTTCGGCGTGATTTCCCTGCTCTCGCTCGGCGCCATCGGCGGCGTCATGCTGGCGGGTTATATCATCATCGTCCATAGCTGACGTCAAGCGCCCGCAGCCAGCGTTCAAACAGCATATCGCTGATGATCGCCAGTAGCGCCGCCACCAAGAGCGCGCCCTGCAGCACATAGGCGGTATTGAAGCCGCTCAGTCCGATAATAATCGGTGAGCCCAGGCTTTTTACGCCCACGGTGGACGCTATCGCGGCGGTGCCAATGTTGATAATCACCGACGTCCGAATGCCGCTGATGATAATGGGCTCCGCCAGCGGCAGTTCCAGCCGTCGCAGAATTTGCCCGCGGCTCATGCCCGCCCCGGTCACGATGTCATGCAAGGACGCAGGCACCGTCTCGATACCGGCAATCGTCGCCTGGACAATGGGCAGCAGCAGCCCGTAGAGGACCAGCGCGATTAAGTAAGCGTACGCCCAGCGCCGTCTGTTAATTCCCCATCAAGTTATTGAAAATGATGTCCATTATTTTTTTAATGGGCGCAATTCATGAAACAAACCCCACCAAAACCCTCAAGACATCGTCCCAATTTCCCGCTGGACTTTAATATTAAGCTGGTTGAGCAGGCGCTCCAGCCCGGCGTATCCATTGCCAAGCTGGCACGGGATAACGGTATCAATGAC
>NZ_JBLKSS010000248.1:0-3645 GCF_047607725.1 Sodalis sp. (in: enterobacteria)
CACTCAAACCGGGATGGAAATAAAAGTTATTAAAATCAATACAATGTGAAAATTCAATGAGCATAAGCGTGTAACGTAGGTTTACTGTCTCATACAACAAACCCACCAATAATTCAAGACGTCCTCCACGGGGCGCTTACCCAAGAAACAGCCAACGATAAACAGCACCATCACGCGGCGCGTGGCCGCCGATAGCACGACCCCCGGCAGATGGGCGCGTTTAAATATAGTGCATACGCCAGAATACCGCCGAAGAATTCCGGTACGCGAAACAGCGGCAGACGCTGTAGTAGCCCGGTATAAGGCACACCATACTGTTGCTGCCAAATAACCCACACCGGCGGCAACAGATAGACCAGCATGCAGATCCCAAGCCATAGCCAGGGGTTGCGCACATTCATCAGACGCGGCGGCGCCCAGGGGAACAACAGATAAAAGAAAAACAGCGCCGACAGCGACCAGAGCGGCGCATTGAACGTCAGGAAATAGGGATTCCACGCCTGTAGTATAAACAGCTGTAGAACGCTGTTAAACGCCAGCTGCACGTTATCCATGTAATGACGGAACAGTTCCGGATGCGTCTGGCCCAGGATTTCATTGGTGTCATACACCACAAACCGGATTGTCGCGCCGGGACCTTCGGGCGGTATCGCCAACCATTGCATGAACGTAACGACCAGCATGGACGACACCAGCGCCACGATATGAATGGGATAGAGATTAAATAACCGCTTACGCCAAAAATGGCTGGCCGGCTCGCGCAATCCGCGGCTGCGAATATAGACATGGGCGAGTAAAAAACCGGATAGGACAAAAAAGGCGCTGGTGGCGAAAAAGCCCATACTGGTCAGTTCGCTCAGACCAAACACCGCATTGAATTGCGGATAGTGATGAGCGGTATGATAAATCATCACGTAACAGCCAAGCAGGAAGCACAGCCACTCCAGGCCTATGAACCGTTCCTTTTCCAGTTGAGTCATTTTTCCTTCTCCGGACTGTAAGCGTCAATTACGATAGCGGGCAGGTCAAACATCTGATATTTAGCAATGTATTTATTATATTTTATAATGGTGATCCATCTAACCTAATGAGCTCATCCCGAATTTGATAGAGTAAGGGTTCTCGAGTTACTTTATGAGCAGTCCGGCGACATCGCCGGTCATCAAAGCAACGGCCGCAGCGGCGCAGCGGCGAACAGAGAGGGTCATGAACGTCTTTATACCAAATCGGCGGCTTTGCGCCGTCATGTCCTACGTCATTATGGGATTTATCTTAGGCGCCCTTACCGCTGGCCCTTTCTTCTGTCCGTTCCCCGCCGTGGCGTGGGTCAACCCGCAGGACAATGAAATACCTTGCTAAGCCAACAACAATCGTTGCCCAGCCTCGGGGGCGCAAGTGTAAACGAAAGCGGTTCGGAAAAGAAGTTGGAGACGATCGCCAGACAAATGGTGGAGGTCAACCAGGATGAGAATAACGATCAAACCTGGCGCAGCTATCTGCTGGGGGAGGCGAAAGATCGCGTCCTTAACCGGCAGCAGCAAAAAAGCGAAGCGATGTTATCTCCCCTTATACCCAAGTCCAGCTAAATGTCGACGAAAGCGGCCGCTTTAGCGGCAGTTCCGGCCAGTTGCTGTTACCGCTGGACGACCAAAAGACGCGCGGTCTGACGTATGGCCAACTGGGCGTGCAGGGCGTGGATGACGACATTGTCGGCAACATGGGCCTCGGCCAGCACTGGAACGCCGGACGGTGGCTGCTGGGCTTGAACGTGTTTTACATCAATACCTGCAGCATGATAGCGTGCGCCGGGGCAGCGTTGGCGCTGAAGCGCGCAGCGATTACCTGTCGTTGTCGTCCAATTACTATTACCCCCTGTCGGCAATGCACGCCCTCAATGATGATGATGAACGGGTGCGCATGGCCAGCGGTTACGATATTACTACCCAGGGCTATCTCCCGTTTTATCGCCAGTTGGGCGCCTCGGTTAAATACGAACAGTACTTTGGGCAACGGGTGGATGTCTTCGATAGCGGTAATTATCGCGCCAACCCGGCGGCGGTTGAGCTCGGTGTCAGCTACACCCCCGTACCGCTCATGACGCTGTCCGCCGGTCATAAGCTAGGGGACGGGCGGCGAAAGCGCTGAACAGTATCAGCTTACCCTCAATTATCGCCTGGGCGTGCCGTTATACAGGCAGTTATCGGTGGATTATGTGGCCGAGGCGCATTCGCTGCGCGGCAGCCGCTATGATCAGGTACAGCGCAATGCTGTGCCGGTTCTGGCGTTTAAACAGCGCAAAAGCCTGTCGGTGTTCCTGGCGACCCCGCCCTGGTCGCTACAGCCGGGCACGTCGCTGGCGCTTAAAGTGCAGGTGTCGGCGCGGTATCCCCTGACCGCGGTGAGCTGGCAGGGCGATACCCAGGCGCTAAGCCTGACCCCGCCGGCCGACAGCGGCCAGCCCGATGGTTGGTCAATTATCCTGCCCCCCTGGGATGATGCCCTGGCGCCCGTAATCAATATCGCTTATCGGTGACGGTGGAGGATGAAAAGCAGCAGCGCGTGACCTCCAACTGGATTGTGTTGAAACTTAACGCGCCGCTGACGTTTGCAGCCCGCGACGGGGCTTAAGCCGAGGGGCTGGCCGTGGGCGGTGCTGTCGCGCTTCTCTCGCCATAGCGAAAGGGAAACAGGCCACAGGGAAAAGGCTTATTGCCCTATAATATTCTCCCGGCTTACGGCAAAATACGACAAGCGAAACGGTAGTCGGCTCGAATAGTGTTGGTGGTGCAAGGGGAATAGCGCTATTTTAACCCAGGGCGCAATTTTGACCCAAGGCACAATGCGCAGCGCTTCATTAAATTTCACTACGGTTTCTTCCCTTATTCTCCATTTTTTCTTCATTATTATTACGCAGAAATTGAGTGATAGGCTTTAACATATTTACTCAGGCTCGCACTACTTGAAGTTAACTCGCGTAAAGTTATTCTTGTAATGCACGCTTCGGTGTTTATTTCGCACCGCGGCATACAGGTAAAAATAATGAGGAAATATCATGTGTAAATTAACCGCATTCGCTCTGGCCACGACGTTGATGTTAGGTACCGTCCAGCTTGCTTCCGCCGCCGATACCGCCGCGGCGCCGGCCGCTTCGGAGAGTGCGAAAATGCATCATCATCCGAAACACGGGCCCATGATGGAGCAGATGTTCAAGGACCTGAATTTGACCACCGCCCAGCGTGAACAGATGCGCGATATTTCACGCGATGCGATGAAAAATATGAAGAAGCAGTCGGCTGACGAACATAAACAGCTCCATGATGTCATTGCCGCCGATAATTTTGACAGCAGCAAAGCGCAGGCCCTGGTCACCAGTATGTCACAAGCGCAAAATGAAAGAATGCTGGCTCGTCTGAAAATGCAGAATAAAATGTATAATGTCCTGACCCCGGCGCAGAAGCAGGAATTCAATAAGAAATTTGAAGCGCGTCAGGCGAAAATGGCGGAACTGCAGATTCCGACGTATCCGATCATCTGTTCCGGCGACATCCGATCAGTTATTCCGATATTTTCCGATCACCCATTCCAGTGATATTCGATCACGTGTTCGCTCATCTTCTGACTCAGTTTTAGTCTATTTTTCCTGTG
>NZ_JBLKSS010000249.1:0-3645 GCF_047607725.1 Sodalis sp. (in: enterobacteria)
TATCATCCCGCTGTGGGAAAAAGGCGTTGTCACCGGCTCGCTGAAAATTTATTACTGTCACGCCCATCAGATTACCTATTCGCTTAAGGTGATGGCGGTAGGTCTGTCACAAATCATCTCTACGCAAATAGAGGTGTCGCGCATAGAGCAATTGCGGGAAATAGCCGACCGCGCTGAGCTGCGCACGCTGCAAAGTMMRATWWAYMCRCAWTYYSTCWYMAWNTNKCCCWANANNACGCNCWTCYSMTCNTMKATMAKCSTGRAKYYGNATASMGCWCNCNWKYTGATCATCAATTTGTCCCGCTATTTACGCTACAAGCTGGAATTGAACGACGAACACATCGATATCAAAAGGAGCTCTATCAAATCCAGGATTATATTGCGATTGAGCAGGCGCGCTTCGGCAGTAAACTTACCGTCATCTACGATATTGATGAAGAATTGTCCTTCACCCTTCCCAGTCTACTCATTCATCCACTGGTGGAGAACGCCATCGTACACGGTATTCAGCCCTGCCGCGGTCAAGGCGTGGTGGTGATTGCCATCAAAGCCGAGCAGTAGCGCATTCGCATTTCCGTCACCGATACCGGCAGCGGCATCAGCGAAGTGGTGATTGAGCAGGTGCGGCGCAACGAACAGCCGTCGCGGCGCATCGGGTTGCTCAATGTGCATCAGCGGGTCGCGTTGCTCTACGGAGAAGGATTACACATCCGTCGCCGGGAGCCCGGCACTGAGATTTGGTTTTATTTGACCGCCGCCGGCCGCAAGCAGGCTGCCTGACGTATGACTATTTTCCGCGGTTGACAAGCGAGACAGAATGAAAGCCATTATTGTTGAAGACGAATTTCTGGCTCAGGAAGAGTTGCGCTATTTGGTGGAAAAACACAGCCACCTGGACATCGTCGCCACCTTTGACGATGGGTTGGACGTGTTGCGCTATTTGCAAACTCACGAGGTGGATGTAGTGTTTCTGGATATCAATATACCGTCTCTGGACGGTGTTTTATTAGCCCAGAGCATCAGTAAATTCAGCCGCAAACCGGCGATTATTTTTATTACCGCTTACAAAGAACATGCGGTGGAAGCCTTTGAGCTAGAGGCGTTTGATTACATCCTCAAGCCCTACCACGAGCAGCGTATCGTCACCATGCTGCAAAAGCTGGAGGCCAACCGGCCCCTTACCCAGGATGCGCTCAGTACTCCCGGCGCCCGCAGCAACCATACCGTTAATCTTATCAAAGATGAACGCATTATCGTCACCGACATTAACAATCTCTATTATGCCGTCGCGCAGGAAAAGGTCACGCGGGTTTATACCCGCCGCGAAGTCTACACCATGCCGATGGCGATAACGGAATTTTGCGCCCGTTTGCAGGAAGACGTATTTTTCCGCTGCCACCGCTCTTATGCCGTCAACAGAGATAAGATCCGCGAAATTGTGCCCTGGTTTAATAATACCTACCTGCTGCGCCTAAACGATTTAGATTTTGAGGTGCCGGTCAGCCGCGGTAAGGTGAAAGCCTTTCGCCTGATGATGGGGCTCTGACATCGGCCAGCACAGCGCCGGCCATGACATGCAAAGGCCAAAGGATAGCCAGGCGTGACGGTCAATCCCCCCTGATGCCCAAGGCGCGGAACGGCGGCCTGCGCTCTTGGCATGGAAAACGTACGAGGTAAATTTTACGCCATCCGTGGTGCCCAACGCGGCGTGGGACGCCGGCTTGCGCCTCGGACGTTGAAAACGCCTTTGGGAAGGTGGTTACCGCCCGTGGCGCGCACGGGCGGCGCGCGTTTTAAAGCTGATGGCCCATCAGCTGACGCATATGGGCGCCGGCGCCGAGCAATCCGGGCTGCTCATGGCGGATTAAGTACACCGGAATATCCAGCAGATAATCTTTAAAACGCCCTTTATCTTCAAATGCCGCGCGGAAACCGGAGGCGCGGAAGAAATCCAAAAAGCGCGGCCCGATGCCGCCGGTGATATATACGCCGCCGAAGGTGCCCATATTTAATGCCAGGTTGCCGCCGAAGCGGCCCATCAGAACGCAGAACAGCGATAGCGCGCGGCGGCTGTCGATACAGCTGTCGGCCAGCGCCTGCTCTGTCACCTGCTTGGGCAACAGATTCTCCGGCAAGCGTCCATCGGCCTTAACGATAGCGCGGTACAAATTCACCAGGCCCGGGCCGGACAGTACCCGCTCCGCAGAAACGGGCCCCAACTCCGCGCGCAGCACCGACAGAATATTGTCCTCTTCTTCACTGTTAGGCGCGAAATCTACATGGCCGCCCTCGCCCGGCAGGCTAATCCAGCGCTTCTCCGCCTGGATCAAATGGCTGACGCCCAACCCCGTGCCGGCGCCGTAAATCGCAATCGGCTTGCTGGCAATGGATTTGCCGCCGCCGAACTGAATGACGTCTTTTTCGGTCAGCATCGGAATAGCCATCGATACCGCGGTAAAATCATTGATAATTTCGAGCTGTTCCAACTCCAGGCTAGCCTTCATCGCTTTAATGGAGAACGCCCAGGAATGATTGGTCATTTCAACCCAATCGTCGGTAATAGGGCAGGCGATAGCGATACAGGCCTCTTTGACCGCGACTTTTTGGCCGGTCAAATAATGGCGGATAACCCGTTCCAGGGTGTCGTAATCATCGCCGGAATAGGTATGGATGTGGGAGATCTCTCCCGTATCCACATAGCACAGCGCCAGCCGGGCATTGGTTCCGCCAACATCGCCGACCAGGACATAATTTGTCATTCGTTTCAGGCTCCACTTACTCAATTGCTTGCAGCGAGGCGTCCGCCGGACGACAAGCTTAAATAATTCCAAATAATAGAATATTAAAATTTATATTTTTAATTTCTATAATCGAGATAACCATTTAGGAATGACGGCAATGGGCGCTCCGCCGCCGGCCGTCCCTTTAGCCAAGGGCAAATTCCACCGCCACCGCCACCGCCGCGTGGATCGCCGTGGTGTCGAACAGCGGCACCGAGACCTGATCCTGGCTGAGCAGCAAGCCGATTTCCGTGCATCCCAGCACTATCCCTTCCACCCCCTCGAACTGCAATCCGGCGATAATCTGACTGAGCGCCCGCCGGGAGTCGTCACGTAATATTCCCAAACACAGTTCTGTAAAAATGATGTCATGCACCCGCTGACGCTCGTCAGCCCCCGGAACCACCACCTCCAGCCCGTGGGGCGCCGACAGCTGGTCACGATAAAACGCCTCCTCCATGGTAAAGCGGGTTCCGAGTAAACGTAAGCGTACGCCCAGCGCCGTATTGACAGTTATTCAGCAGGGATGGTGAGGTTCCACGGCAGGAGCTCTTTGATTTTGTTGATGGGATGATCCACGATAATCGCCAGCACATGGCGCAGATACGCTTCCGGCTCCACGCCGTTCAGTTTGCAACTGCCGAGCAGCGTATACATCAGCGCCGCCCGGTCGCCGCCGCTATCCGAACCGAAGAACAGATAGTTCTTGCGACCCAGGCTTATTACCCGCAGCGCGTTTTCAGCGATATTATTGTCGATCTCCGCCCAGCCATCGCCGGTGTAGTAGCACAACGCCCGCCAGTGGTTCATCAGGTAGTTGAACGCCTTTGCCGTATCGGCCTGGCGCGACAGCGTGGTGAGTTTT
>NZ_JBLKSS010000250.1:0-3587 GCF_047607725.1 Sodalis sp. (in: enterobacteria)
CCCCGGAAGCTAAAAGTCTCCAGAGTATGGCGGAACAGAAGATGAGCGATCGGACAGAATCGGAATCGCTGATCGGGCGACCGGAATCAGTGATCGGGTGAAATCGGAATCAGTGATCGGACGTGACCGGAACCAGCACGCTGGCGGTATCGTCTTTACGCCAAAGACGAACGGCGCCGCGATCGGCGATATAACCGGTGGCGGTAAACGCGGGTGGGTGTTTGATGGTAGCTATATGCCGTCAGCATCAGAGCCATAAGCCCTATCCGACCACAGAGCCGTAAAGACAAAAGGGGCATGATTGCCCCTCTGCTTATTGTTTTCACCTGCACACTGCGTTTATTTAACTGCGTCTTTCAGTGCTTTACCAGAAACAAAGGCAGGTACATTAGCAGCTGCGATTTTAATTTCTTTACCAGTCTGCGGATTGCGGCCAGTGCGTTCGCTACGATGATTAATTTTGAAAGTGCCGAAACCAACCAATTGTACTGCATCACCCTCTTTAAGAGACTCGGTAATTGCTGCCAAAGTGGATTCCAGCGTCGACTTCGCTTGTGCCTTAGAAAGATCAGCTTTATCAGCAATTACATCAATCAGTTGAGTCTTGTTCATATGTTATCCTTACAGTGTGTTTATCGCTTGCTAAGCATCGAGTGCGACGGATATGCCGATTGACAGCACTCTCCTGCATACACGCACCGATAGCCACTTTTTTCACGCCCCCCAAATGTAGACCAGACAGGGTGCTAATGTGAAGCCTTATGGACCAGCAAAATAGGTGTTAAATCACGTTTTTCTGCCTTATTGCTGCAAATTTATCCCAATATTGCTAATTCCGGCCTCGCGCAGATCGGCGCGCAGTCCTTTAATCAATTCCATGTCACGTTCTTCGCTGGCCGCCAATAAACGGTAAATTTCCCATTGCACATCCCATTCCTGCTCAATGACCGGCAATGCATTAAGCTCTTCTTCGGTCATTTCCCGTTCCGCTTGGGTCATTTCCACCATCGCCACGCTACGAGAATAGACGTCTCGCTTACGGTGATAGCATGCGCCAACGTTTCTCCGCTCAAGCGAGAATGAAGAAGTTCACTTAAGGCGACGCAGGCGTCTATCGCGGGATAAACGCCGTAAAAATTATAATCATCGGCGGCCGGAATCGCTTCCTCAAGTTTTTCCAGCTGCAAATCGAAATTGACCTTAGCATCTTTTACTACCAGCGTCTCCCAGACGAGATCCAGAATACGCCGAAAAATCGCAGCGTCACCAAAGGCGGTTTGCAGACAAAACAGCTGGTAGTTAGGATACATGCGCTCACAGAAGGAAGCCATAAACGTGATATGTTGCCAGCTTTCCAGCTTTTCCAGGCGCAAATGTATCGGATTACGTAACATTGGGTGTCCCATTACTCTTTATCTTGCGCGCAGTTTACCTGAAATTCGCGCCAGACCCTATTGCGGCGGGAAAAAGTCCGCTTCATCCCGCCCCTGCTGCCAGCGCTGAAAAGCCGTGCGGTTCGATGCCACCGCATCAGCCCAGCGCGTCGGCTCCGGCAAGCGGTAGCCGCGCATGCAAAGTTGCACCCAATGCAAAGCCGATTCCAGCCCCACCCGATGGCCGGTGGAAATAAACAGCGGATTGCAGCGCGGTTTGCTGCGCCACACCCAGGCCAGTTGCTCGCCTTTGTCTATCAGCGGCGCCAGTGCCCCTTGTTGTTCCGCCAGCGGCTCGAATTGACCGCATAAGCGCCGCTTGGCTACGCCGATGGTCGGGATATCCACCAACAGGCCGAAATGGCTCGCCACGCCCAGACGCAGCGGATGGGAGATGCCATGACCGTCCACCAGCAGTAAATCCGGACGGCGGCCAAGCTTGTCCCATGCCGCCAGCAGCGCCGGATATTCGCGAAACGACAAAAAGCCGGGGATATATGGCATCGTAGTGACGACACGCGCCACCTGGTATTCCAGAAGCTCCAGCGACGGAAAGCGCAGCAGGGCGATGGCGGCGCGCGTGACCTCGCCCCCTTGCTCAAAGCCGACATCGGCGCCGGCGATAAGCCCGGGATGGGTAAAGGCGAAATCGTTGTTGCGTATAATTTTTCCCGCCGTGGCTATCTGTTCGGCGCACAGCGCTGCGATATCCATACGTCTATGTCCTAACGGTGATAGGGCTGCGACAGCCGGTGTACCGCCTCAACGAAATGGCCCGCATGCGCCGGCGGCACATCCTGATGAATGCCGTGCCCGAGATTGAAGATATGCCCCTCGCCCGGGCCGAAACCGTCCAGTATAGCGGCCACTTCGCGCTCGATTCGCGCCGGCGAGCCGTAGAGCACCGACGGGTCCATATTTCCCTGCAATGCCACCTTGTCGCCAACCCGGCGGCGGGCGTCCGCAATATCAGTGCTCCAGTCAAGGCCGAGCGCATCGCAACCGGGGGCGGCCATCGCTTCCAGCCATTGGCCGCCCCCCTTGGTAAATAGCGTCACCGGCACCCGGCGGCCCTCGTGTTCACGTAGGAGGCCGTCAACGATTTTATGCATATAGTGCAGGGAAAATTCGCGATAATCGGCGCCGGTCAGCGCGCCGCCCCAGGTATCGAACAGCATAACCGCCTGGGCGCCCGCGCGGATTTGGCCGTTCAGATACAACACCACACTGTCCGCCAGTTTATCCAGCAGCAAATGTAGCGTTTCCGGCTCGGCGTACAGCATCTGTTTAATTTTGGTGAAGGCCTTGGAGCTGCCGCCTTCCACCATATAGGTGGCCAGCGTCCAGGGGCTGCCCGAGAACCCGATTAACGGTACCGCCCCCTCCAGACGCCCGCGAATGGCACGCACCGCGTTCATCACATAGCCAAGCTCCTGCTCGGGATCGGGGATCGGCAGTTGTTCCACGTCGCGCCGGCTTTGTATGGGACGCGCAAAGCGCGGCCCCTCGCCCTGTTCAAACCACAGGCCCAGTCCCATAGCGTCCGGGACGGTGAGAATATCGGAAAACAGAATGGCGGCGTCCAACGGATAGCGGCGCAGCGGCTGCAGCGTCACCTC
Source organism: Sodalis sp. (in: enterobacteria) (assembly GCF_047607725.1). Lineage (GTDB taxonomy): Bacteria > Pseudomonadota > Gammaproteobacteria > Enterobacterales > Enterobacteriaceae > JBLKSS01. Next base: position 3,053 of record NZ_JBLKSS010000250.1, read on the forward strand.
ACAGGCCAGATCGGCGTTGCGGCACAGCGACATGAAATCACCGGCCTCGGCGCGCGTCACTTTGTATTCCGGCAAATAACGGCCGGCCTGGCGCATCATCCAGACCGGCGTTACGTCGACCGGCTGGCGCAGCAGGGCGCGCAGATAGCGGTCGTTTTTCAATTCACTCATTCGGGTATCCTTGCTGTTATGGGTGAATTGTAGCATGGGCGCCGGGTTTTACCGATGCGCGCGGCAAAGGGCAACGGTATCTTCAATCAACCGGCGCGCCACGGTCATAATCGGCCATAAACGCCATCATCAGAGAATGGGGAAATGGCCAGGGCTGGGAGGTTACGTAACGCACATTTTTCACCTGTACCTGCGTTTCTTCCATCGTAAGCGTACGCCCAGCGCCGTCTGTTAATTCCCCATCAAGTTATTGAAGATGATGTCCATTATTTTTTTAATGGGCGCAATTCATGAAACAAACCCCACCAAAACCCTCAAGACGTCGGCCCAATTTCCCGCTGGACTTTAAAATTAAGCTGGTTGA
>NZ_JBLKSS010000251.1:0-3403 GCF_047607725.1 Sodalis sp. (in: enterobacteria)
TCTACCTTGACCCACCTTACTGGAAGACTCAAGACTATGGTGTGGCATTTACCCTGGAGCAATATAGCATCATCGATAGTTTTGCTCATTCAATATCAAGAAAAATGATTATTTCAATTAATGATACTCCTGAAATGAGGCACATCTTCAAAAATCTTCATATCGATGTTGTCGACATAAAATACTCATTGGGCAGCAACCGCCATTACAAGCGAGAGTTGATTATTCGTAATTTCGCCTGATTTCCTTTTTTGCAAACAATTCTGGACTGTCCAAAATAGCCATTTTTTATAGTTTAGATGAGTCCAGAATTGTCTGCAAATTAGTCCAAAATATTTTACATCGCTACACTGACATCCCGCGTTAAGCAACTGGTGGGTGACAAGGTGATCCCGTGTAAATTTGCGCCGCCGGCCGATGCGTTAGATAACACCTACCTCTGGGCCGACAAGCCCGACCATTATCGGCTACGCCTCAGGCACAATCCGCACGCGTTTAGCTTGGATAACCTTGAGGACTTGCCGGAGGCACTGCAGCGAGGGCAGAAAGGGTAATACGCAGCGCAGTGATCGGCGGATCATGACGCTATGGGCTAGCGGGTAATGAAGAAAATAGCGGATAACGGGAAAACGACACACGCTTTCACCACGCTACCGGCTCGGGGCAGGGAAACCCGGCTCCGTGGGACAGCCTTCGCTGCGCAAGCAAGACGGTAACCGCCGACGGCCTTCGACCGGCGGGTTATTCAGGGATAGCGCAACGTAACCGCTCCCCCCCTTGCGCCAGACACTGAAAGATAACGGCGCAGGGGAGTAAAGATCACATCCCGACTTTTGCGGCCCAGGTGTCACGCAGCCCCACGGTGCGGTTAAACACCGGATGGGAGGGGCTGAAGTAGCGGCTGTCGGCGCAAAAATAGCCTTCGCGCTCAAACTGGAAGGGTTCACCCGTGTTGGCTGCCGGCACGCCGGCTTCGACAAAGCCCTGACGGATGACCAGCGAATCCGGGTTCAGCGTAGAGAGGAAATCTTCCGCCGCCGCCGGATTGGCCTCGCTAAACAACCGGTAATACAGACGAAACTCCGCCGCGACGCCGCGGGTGGCCGATACCCAGTGGATCACGCCTTTCACCTTTCGTCCGTCGGCGGGATCTTTACTTAGTGTGCCGGGATCGTGGCGGCAGAAGATGGTGGTGATTTGCCCCTGGGCGTCTTTTTCCACACGTTCAGCCTTAATTACATAGGCATTGCGCAAGCGGACTTCTTTACCCAGCACCAGACGCTTGTATTGCTTGTTGGCTTCTTCACGAAAATCAGCGCGATCGATAAAAATTTCGCGGCTGAACGCGACCTGGCGGGTTCCCATCTCCGGCTTATTGGGATGGTTTGGCATCACGATATCCAGTTCATGCCCCGCCGGCAGGCTTTCGATGACCACCCGCACGGGGTCGATCACCGCCATGGCGCGCGGCGCCCGCTCGTTTAAATCTTCGCGGATACAGGCTTCCAGCGCGGCCATTTCCACATTATTGTCCTGCTTCGTTACGCCAATGCGGCGGCAGAATTCGCGAATCGAGGCCGCCGTATAGCCGCGGCGGCGCAGGCCGGAAATGGTCGGCATACGCGGATCGTCCCAGCCCTCGACAATTTTTTCCGTCACCAGCAAATTTAGCTTCCGCTTGGACATGATGGTGTATTCGAGATTCAGCCGGGAAAATTCATACTGCCGGGGATGCACATCAATGGTGATATTATTCAGCACCCAATCATACAGCCGGCGATTATCCTGAAACTCCAGGGTGCATAACGACTGGGTTATCCCTTCCAGCGCATCGGAAATGCAGTGGGTAAAGTCATACATCGGATAAATGCACCACGTGTTGCCTGTCTGATGATGATCGGCGAATTTAATGCGGTACAACACCGGGTCGCGCATCATCATAAACGGCGAGGCCATATCGATTTTCGCCCGCAGGCAGGCGCTGCCCTCGGCAAATTCGCCGTTGCGCATTTTGGCGAATAGCGCGCGATTTTCTTCCACGCTCCGATCCCGATAGGGGCTATCTTTACCCGGGCGCGTCAGCGTGCCGCGATGTTCGCGTATTTCGTCCGGCGACAGTTGGTCGACATAGGCCAACCCTTTGTCGATAAGCTCCAACGCATAGTCATGCAGCTGGTCGAAATAATCGGAGGAGTAGTGAATGTCACCGCTCCAGTTGAAACCCAACCACTGCACGTCGTACTTGATGGAGTCGACATATTCCATATCCTCTTTCACAGGATTGGTATCGTCGAAACGCAAGTTGCATTGACCCTGATAATCCTGGGCGATGCCGAAATTGAGGCAAATGGATTTTGCATGGCCGATATGCAAATAGCCATTGGGCTCCGGCGGAAAACGGGTATGCACCGATGTATGCTTACCCGAAGCCAGATCTTCGTCGATAATTTGACGAATAAAATTAGTTGGGCGGGCTTCAGCCTCACTCATGTTGATATTCCTCTACGCTACAGCACGACATTCATTGCTCTTATGTTCCAACATGCCACGCCAGGACACAACCGTTTGTTAGAGAAATTTTCCATTATGGCTCACCGGCGCAGCCGATTGGCACAGTTAAGGCATTGAGTACAGCGTGGAACGCTTTGTCGTCAAAACACGCCGCGAGTCGCTTGGGGCGTTTTGCTGTCGGAGATTACGGGCAGTAAGCGCGCTGGGTCGTGTAATCTGCCGCGGGCAACCGGGGACACTTTGCCGTCGGGCGCGTGCAGACGCTATTGCGGGCAAAAGCGCGGGGCATCAGGTTGACGCGCTAGCGCGCCGAGAACGTCCCCCGCCGCGCGCGGTGAGGGAGAGAAAGAAAGGAACACGCCCGGCCCCCTGACGGCAGCACAGGCGCTTAAGCAGTAAGCGTACGCCCAGCGCCGTATTGACAGTTATTCAGCAGGGATGGTGAGGTTCCACGGCAGGAGCTCTTTGATTTTGTTGATGGGATGATCCGCGATAATCGCCAGCACATGGCGCAGATACGCTTCCGGCTCCACGCTGTTCAGTTTGCAACTGCCGATCAACGTATACATCAGCGCCGCCCGGTCGCCGCCGCTATCCGAACCGAAGAACAGATAGTTCTTGCGACCCAGGCTTATTAGCCGCAGCGGGTTTTCAGCGATATTATTGTCGATCTCCGCCCAGCCATCGCCGGCGTAGTAGCACAACGCCCGCCAGTGGTTCATCAGGTAGTTGAACGCCTTTGCCGTATCGGCCTGGCACGACAGCGTGGTGAGTTTTTCCCGGGCCCAACTCTCCAGACCAACAAGTATTGGTCGGGATCGTGCTTCGCGCACCTGTTGTCGTTCCTCTGCCGGGCGCCCCCGGATATCGGCTTCGATCGCGTACAGCTCAC
>NZ_JBLKSS010000252.1:0-3399 GCF_047607725.1 Sodalis sp. (in: enterobacteria)
TACCCCCGGAAGCTAAAAGTCTCCAGAGTATGGCGGAACAGAAGATGAGCGATCGGACAGAATCGGAATCGCTGATCGGGCGACCGGAATCAGTGATCGGATGAAATCAGAATCAGTGATCGGGCGTGACCGGAACCAGCACTGGTCGTGCTCGCCTTGATCGTGGTCGCGACGGGTATCAAGATCGTGCCGCAGGGCTATCAATGGACGGTTGAGCGATTCGGCCGCTTTACGCAGGCGCTAAAACCCGGTCTGAATCTGGTCGTGCCGTTTATGGACCGCATCGGCCGTAAAATTAATATGATGGAACAGGTGCTGGATATCCCTTCCCAAGAGATCATCTCCAAGGATAACGCCAATGTGACCATAGATGCCGTCTGTTTTATCCAGGTGGTGGACGCCGCACGCGCCGCGTATGAAGTCAGTAATCTCGAGCAGGCGATCCTTAATCTGACCCTGACCAATATCCGCACCGTTCTTGGCGCCATGGAGCTGGACGAAATGCTGTCGCAGCGCGATAGCATCAACGTCCGGCTGTTGCAAATAGTGGATGAAGCGACCAATCCCTGGGGCATCAAGGTCACCCGCGTCGAAATCCGCGATGTGCGCCCGCCGGCGGAAATGATTGCCGCGATGAACGCCCAGATGAAAGCGGAGCGAACCAAGCGCGCCGATATTCTGGAGGCGGAAGGGGTCCGCCAGTCGGCCATCCTGCGCGCCGAAGGGGAGAAACAGTCGCAGATCCTGAAAGCCGAGGGCGAGTGGCAGTAGGCGTTTTTGCAGGCCGAGGCTCGTGAACGCGCCGCCGAAGCGGAAGCGCGGGCCACGCAGATGGTCTCCGAGGCCATCGCTGCCGGCAATATCCAGGTCATCAACTACTTCGTGGCGCAAAAATACACCGACGCGCTGCAAAAAATCGGCTCTGCCGGCAACAGTAAAGTCATCATGATGCCGCTGGACGCCAGTAATCTGCTGGGTGCCATTGACGGTATCGCTGAACTCGTCAAGGAAAGTCAATCCGGCCGGAGCAAAGGATGATATTAGAGGCGATACGGGCGCATCCGCACAATTTTTGGCTGATTCTGGGCGGCCTGCTGCTGGCGCTGGAAATGCTAGGCGCGAGCGGCTATTTGCTTTGGAGCGGAATCGCCGCACTGCTGGTGGGGCTACTGACATGGCTGGTGCCGCTTGGCTGGGAGTGGCAGGGCGCGATTTTTGCCGTGCTCACCGTGGGCTCGGCCTGGCTGTGGTGGTATCGCCTGCGCGCCGGGGATCGCACGCGTCCGGCATCGGCGTTGAATCAGCGCGGCCAGCAGCTCATCGGGCTGCGTACCCGATTGTCCGAGCCTCTCATCAACGGTTTCGGCCGGTTGCGCGTAGGCGACAGCACCTGGCGCGTCCAGGCCAGCGAGGATTTACCGGCGGGCACCTGGGTGGAAGTGGGATTACGCTGCGCGTGCGCCGCGCCGTCGCTGAATAGCTTCGGTCTACCTGGCGGGGTCGTATCGCGGCGGCACAGGGAAAACGGCAGGCGCACAACGGTTGCACCGCCGCGGTAGGGAAAAATGGCTTGCGCGTTACGGTTAAACCGCAGCAGCGCGGAGAAAAGGCTGGCGCATTAGGATCGCACCAATGCAGAACGTCATAGCGGGCCTTAGCCCGCGTCAAGCAACGGATGCCGCGGCTTTGTGGCCGCGCAGGAACGAATGCGCCCGCCGTTGCGGCTCAATGCGCTGATTCCACAGAGTGTGGGCGGGGGCCAACAACCCGCGAGATTGTCCATGATGGGGCACTCTGCGCCCAGATCTCCCGGACAGCTGGCGCATTTGGTTTAATTCGGCGATATGCACCTCAATTTCCCGCACCTTCGCCAGCGTCCGGCGTTTGACATCGTCGCTATGGCGGCCGGGATCGTTAAACAGCACCACCAGTTCCCGGCACTCTTCTAGAGTGAATCCCACCTGCCGCGCCTGACGCAGCAGCGTCAGCTCTTCCAGGTGAAGGGCGTTATAGCTGCGATAACCGTTCTCCCGGCGCGCCGGCGGCGACACCAGCCCTTTTTGTTCGTAGAAACGAATAGCTTTGGGGGTGAGCCCGGTTTTTTTTGCCACACTACTGATATTCATCATTCCCCCTGAAGATAGCCGCCATCGCCGCGTCCCACGTTATAAGGCATACGCGCCGTGGGATCCGCCGGCGATGCCTATCACAGGCCGCCGCGCCCTGTGCTTTGTGCCCGCCTTCTGTGCATACACTTACCCCTTTACCTGCACCTATCCTGTACCCGCAACTGCACCTACATCTGTAACGGTAACGATGACTATTAGTCTAGCGCATCGCGGCGCGTGAATTCCAACCCCCTGCCAGGATGTTGGGATTCGGCCAACGGCGCGTTTCCTCATTTCGAGATACTCGGTGAAGCGACAGAGAATGCCTCGCGACTGTTGTGCCGCCCCACTACTGAAAGACGGAATGAGGGGCGCCGGATAACCCGATATCGGGCCATCACGCCGCCGTATCACCGCAGCCACAGCACTCACAGCATCCACAGCATCCACAGCATCTAAGAGCAGCATCGACGCTGCGCCGCATCATCACACCCGGCAACTGAACATTATCACTTCCACACATCCCCCCGCAGAAACATTGCCACTTCGACACATCACCACGCCGTCACACCGTTGAACCTCTATCGGCCGAGAAATCAACGATTAGCCGCGCCGGCGGGGTCGCGCGCCGTCTCAACATGCTCACTGACGTGAAAATCCACGCATTCAACCTGGCCCTCGGCGGAGAATGTAAATGCCACGACCACCTGTAGGTGCGGGTAAATATCCGGCTTTGGGTCGTTGATGACAAAATGCTGATGCTCCTCATCGTTCATCAGCCGGCGCGTAGTCTGGCGTACCGTTAGTTCAGCGCTATCCGGGTGATATTGTAGTGCGACGGAGGTGGAAACACCCCCCAAGGCAAAATGCTCGATAAACGCATTGGGAAAGCTCTGCAGCCCGAGGTTTACATCGGCAAAGCCGCTTTGGCTACCCACTTCAACCAGCGCAGCGCGTTGTGGCGGCGTCAGTTTATGATAAAGCCTATTCGTGGCGTCGGTAATCTCTTCCTCCGTCATACGGGTGACACCATCAAAAATAGGCTGCCCGTCTATGATACTTTCACCGCTTAAACGCCACATATCGATCAACAAACGCGACGGCGCCGTCTCACCCAACTCCATTTGCGTATCGTTTGCCAGTATATCCTGGTAAGCGTACGCCCAGCGCCGTATTGACAGTTATTCAGCAGGGATGGTGAGGTTCCACGGCAGGAGCTCTTTGATTTTGTTGATGGGATGATCCGCGATAATCGCCAGCACATGGCGCAGATACGCTTCCGGCTCCACGC
>NZ_JBLKSS010000253.1:0-3385 GCF_047607725.1 Sodalis sp. (in: enterobacteria)
GCGGCCTGTTGCAGGCGGATGCGTACGCGGGCTTCAATCCACTGTATGAAGAAGGCCATATCCGCGAGGTCGGCTGCATGGCCCACGCCCGGCGTAAAATCCATGATATCCATGTGCGCCATCCGTCGCCGACCACTACCAAGGCCCTGCGCCGGATCGGTGAGCTGTACGCGATCGAAGCCGATATCCGGGGGCGGCCCCGGGCAGAGGAACGACAACAGGTGCGCGAAGCACGATCCCGACCAATACTTGTTGGTCTGGAGAGTTGGGTCCGGGAAAAACTCACCACGCTGTCGCGCCAGGCCGATACGGCAAAGGCGTTCAACTACCTGATGAACTACTGGCGGGCGTTGTGGGAGGATTATTTTTGTATAATTCTAATTGTATGTTGTAACTAATAACACCGCCGGTTATCTCTCCTATGCCATAATCACCATCATGGCTCTGTCTGCCCGGATTACGCGGGGTTTGCCGTCACCGCCTGCCTCAGCGGCCGGCCAAAAACAGGGCTTTTATCGCGCGGTTATCTTTATTCTCCCTCCACGGCTAACGTGTCCGAAGCCATTATTTTTACGTTCCCCCCGCCCTAATAGACAACGGATCACCCTATTCACCGGCGTGATTACTTCCTCTCGCCACTCATATTCCCTTAAAGGTTAACGCCTGCGGGAAAGAAAAAAATAGCCTCTCCCTAACGCTTTCCCCCTTGTTGTCTTCATATTATTGGTAATGTCGTTTGACAAAACGCCTGGTAACTCTTTTAATCAAGCAACTTTAGTATTCCCCCCCTCTTTTTCTTCGTAAAAAGAGGGACCTGAACAAATAATAATGGACAGGAGTGTCCCTTGGAATATTTATTACCTTTATCACTTGCCGCCATCGTTTTCAATTTCCGCGCGGCGCTGGTGCTGCTGGTGCTGGCGCTGGCGACGGGTGTTTGGCAGGGCTATGTCGGGATACCGGCACTGTCTTTCCTGGCGCTAGCGGGGATGATTTCCCTGCTACGCTTCCGTTATCAGTCGCATAAAGAGATCGCCATCGCCTGTGAGGTACTGCTGGTTATCGGCGGCGTGATGCTGTTTAAGCATTGGGCGCCCGGGTTTAGTTTGCCGAAAATTCTCGATGAGGTGCAGGCCGGGCCGCACAGCCAGCCTTTTACCCTTTATTACGGCCTGGATAAAGCACTGATCCCGTTCTTATTGCTTGGTTGCCTACCGTCGCTTTTTGCCACCTCTGCACAGCCCAACGTCGCTCCGTGGCGATGGGTGCTATTGCTGCTCTGTGTGCCCGGTCTGCTGTTATTGGCGGTGACGCTTGGCGGTCTGGCGCCGGAGCTGCATACGCCGGTTTGGCTGGGCAATTTTATGTTGGCGAATCTGTTTTTTGTCTCGCTAGCGGAAGAAGCCCTGTTTCGCGGCTATATTCAGCGCCGGCTGGGACAGCTCACCGGTGGCCTGCCCGCCTTATTCATTACCGCGCTGTTGTTTGGATTGGCCCATTTGCAGTCCGGCCTGTTAATGGTGATTTTCGCTGCCCTGGCAGGCCTGGTATACGGCTTGGCCTGGAAATGGAGCGGCAAATTGTGGGTGGCGGTGGCGGTACATTTTGCCTTGAATATGCTTCATCTGCTGTTTTTCACCTACCCTGCCTGGCGGCGCTAACCGGCCGTTAGCTACAGGCTACGTTCCCTGCTCGCCCGGTGCGTGAACGGCGCGCTATCAGTCGGGGCGTAAGCAACGCCGATAGCCTCGGCGTAAGGGCATAAGCAGAGGCGTACGGTCGCGCAGGGCGTCAGCGCCCAGCGCGATTGTCGCCGCCGCGTCAGTGACGATCGCCTGCTCCCGGTGTCGCGGCGGCCTGTAGCGCCTGTTTGCGCGCATAGCGTTGGGCGAGTACCGCGCACACCATCAATTGCACCTGATGAAAAATCATCAGCGGTAGTACCAACGTTCCCACCATGGCGGCGGGGAACAGTACATTGGCCATAGGAATGCCGTTGGCCAGACTTTTCTTCGAGCCGTAAAACACGATGGTAATCTCATCCGGCGTGTCAAAGCCCAACCAGCGGGCGGCATACGTATTGGCGATAAGCACCAACGCCAGCAGCACCAGCGAAAACGCCAGAATAGCCACGAGCGTCCAACCGGTGATTTGCTGCCAGATGCCCTCCACTACCGCCGCGCTATAGGCAACGTACACCACCAGCAAAATGGATGACCGGTCAGTCATATTCACCAGTTTTTTATGGCGCGCCACCCAACCGCCAATGAGCGGTCGTGAGAGATCCCCGATGACAAAGGGCACCATCAATTGCAAAATAATCGCACCGATGGCATGCAGGATGTCATGGCTTCCCGCCGCCGCGCCCTCTTGGGTTTACATCAGCAGTCCCACCAGCACCGGCGACAAAAAAACGCCGAGAATACTAGAGGCCGAAGCGCTGCAAATCGCGGCGGCAACATTGCCACCCACCACGGAGGTGAAGGCAATCGCCGACTGCACCGTTGCCGGCAGCGCGCACAAATAGAGAAACCCCATGTACACGTTGCTTGACAGCAAGCTCGGCACAAAGACTTTCATCGCCAGCCCCAGCAGCGGGAATACCGCAAAGGTGCTGAGAAACACCACGACATACAGTTTCCAGTGGCTTATGCCGCCCAGGATGGCTTCCCGTGACAATTTAGCTCCGTGCATAAAAAATAACAGCGCGATAGCGGCGGTGGTCAGATTTTCAAAGATAACGCGGGCGATGCCGCGACAGGGAAAAAATGACGCCAGCGCCACCACACAAATCAGCACCACCAAAAATTTATCAATACGCAAACGTTGCAACCAAGACATAGCGACGGCCTTTCCCTCATTTAATATGACAACGCAAATCGATGGTGCCTCACCTCGCCCGCTTGCGGGTCAGCCGTTCTTGACCGGCAACGTTTTGCGTTGTTCAGTGCTCTTGATACCAAGCTCAATCAACTCCATTACCCGAATCGCCTCCTCGGCCGGCACGGGATTAGGCGCCGCGCCGCGAACCGCCCCGTGGATCCCCTGATAATAAGCGGGATAATTCCCCGGCAGCGTGGGTTGCGAGGCCACCCGACGTCCGCTGTCCTCAATAAGCGTGAGCACGCCATCCTGCTTATCGGCACCACAGCAGGGGCCGCCCGGCCGCTCGCCCGCTTTCAAACTGTCTTCCTGGCTATCGAGACGTAAGCGTACGCCCAGCGCCGTATTGACAGTTATTCAGCAGGGATGGTGAGGTTCCACGGTAGGAGCTCTTTGATTTTGTTGATGGGATGATCCGCGATAATCGCCAGCACATGGCGCAGATACGCTTCCGGCTCCACGCCGTTCAGTTTGCAACTGCCGATCAGCGTATACATCAGCG
>NZ_JBLKSS010000254.1:0-3335 GCF_047607725.1 Sodalis sp. (in: enterobacteria)
GCTATACAACAAACCCACCAATAATTCAAGACGTCCTCCACGGGGCGCTTACGTTAAAGGTGAGTTTAATGTTGCAGAAAATCACCCTTAAATTTGCGGCATTCACTAACATATGCAGTTTCTCCTTATTCGACCCAGACGCCCGCTGCGTCAAGCATGATGATGGTGCCTGCGGCTGACCGGCTGGCGGCGGTGCGCTGCCATCCGTCGCTGCGACTGTCTGGTTATCCACCAAATAGGCCGGCTTGCCGACATGCTCTTGCTTCACCGAGCCGTCGTTCTCCCACAAAAACGCCTTGTGGCGGCGCACCAATATGTGCTGGTCGCCGTTGCCGCCCTTGCTGTTGCCGATAGCCTCATCAGCCCGCCCGGCATACACCAGACCCTCGCCACTCTGGTCGTTGACGGCATAGCCGTCCTTAAGACAGACGATAACGCCGGCCGGGATTATTTCTTTCGCCGCCACCGGATAGGGCGTCAGCTCGCCGTCCCGGTACGGGGTATTACGGTCCTGCGTGGTGGCGGTCATGGCTGCACCTCATCTTTCATCATGTTGGCAATGGTCTCGGCGCTGTGGCCAAAGGCATGACAGGCGGCCAGCGCCGGCGCATCCAATGCGCCCAGGGGCGATGGACGCGCCTCGATACCCTGCGGCGCAACGCCGCCGGTCTGCAGCCCCGACAGGGCGGCAATCGGCTGACGGGTGGCCAGGTGCTCACGCAGCAGCGCCACATCTTTTTCACCCAGCCGCCGCGCTCAGTCCTCATCCGCCCCCGCGAGCACGCGGCCATCACTGAGGGCCGCCGTCAGCAGGGTATTGACTTCGTTACCACTCAGCTGACGACCGAGTGCTGCCACCTGCTCACGCAGCTCATTGACCACGCTGACCGGGGCATAGGCAGCCGGATCAGGCGGTGTGGTGGTCTGCTGTGACAGCGCGGCAATCTGGTTATCCTTCTCGCTGAGCAGCGACAGCAGATTGATGCGAACCGCCGCCGTACCTTGTCCTCCCGACAGGCGGTCGATGAGTTTTTTCAGCTCAACCGTCACCTCGTCAGCCGTGGCCGACAGCGGCAGATTCAACATCCAGCGCAGTTGTTCTAACAGTTCATCCACGTTGTTTTCTCCCGTGAGTTGTTGTGACGCCGCAGCCAGCAGCGCCTCCATACCGTCAAGCGCCGGCACGTTGGTCAGCGCGGCATTCAMCAGACAGGTCACATTGCCCTGCTTGTCGTACCGAAACAGCGGGGAGACAAMRCGGTACTCCCCRRCKGCAATCATGGTGCKGGCGCGCTCGGTCCATTCGACATCCACCGCAAACAGCCCCTGGCSCTCGACCCATYCCAGCTGCGAATACCAGCCGGCGGCCGGGGCGGGCTGGCCATTCTCCCTGGCATGGATAGCCTGGTGCTCATAGTCAAAGCAGTAAGGAGTCTGACACGCCTGGGCAGCGTCAATTAAACTCCGGGCCTGGGGGGCGTCCAGCCGCCAGTGCGCCACGTCGGTGGGACGCGTATCCTGCGTGCGAAAGGTGCCGGCCGGAAACAGCTGGACANGGGTGCCGGYGCTCTCCAGCGCCACGGTCAGTGCGGCAAGGCGGACGGTGTTTTTCACGCGATGACGGTCCCAGAAACATGATCCATGGAAAACAGCCTAACGCCTGGGGCGGGTATCTCATCGTGACGGGGNTGTARGGGGTAATGGTGGAGGAAGAAAAAAAACAAAAACGGACTGCCATCAGACTACACCGCTGACGCGGGCGGCGATACCCCGTTTAAAACCCGTTTAAATCGCGCCAGAATCGCTTAACGCGGTTTCACCCGCATCATCGCCTGCCTGACTATCAAAAAACGCGCCACGGCCTTTACAKGGCGTCACTCGTCCAGCGCACGCTGGAGGTAATCATTGACGGTGTGCGCCAGGGCCTRATARTCCTSGTCGGTCARACTGAGAAAGGGCYGCGCCGGKATCGTYGAGCCGGGGTGATTGACGTTTTTTACYACCCGACCGTTAAAAGCCAGCGCTTTCTTATAGCGGGGGCGAATGACATGGGGCCGGGTGGTGCCTCCCTGCTGGTGAATACGCGCATACACCACATTGGTCCCCACCACGGCCAGGTCGTTATCGGCGTCGCTGTCAATGGAGGCGGCCAGCCGCCCCGACTGCTGCAGGATTTTGCCGACGCGGTCAACGGGCAGCCAGCGCGGGCGGCCTTCCTGCTCGAAATTCTCCATCACCGCGTCATACATTTCTTCACTGAGGGGGCGCATTAACGGCTGGCGGTGGCTCAGGGACTGCGCCAGTCGCGCCAGGGCCTGGCGCAAGGTGTCGGGCACGGTGATCGTCACATCTATCATGGTGATACCTCTTCTGACGGCCTGGGTCAGTGTTACTTTGGCAGGGTGGGCCAGATTTCAATTGGTAGTGACACATGCGAATCAGTGATCGGGGGAAATCAGAATCGCTGGTCGGGCGACCGGAATCAGTGATCGGATGAAATCGGAATCGTTGATCGGGCGACTGGAATCAGTGATCGGATATCGCCGGGAACAGCTGATCGGATACGTCGGGATCTGCACTATCATTTACTCCAGCGTGCCCCACAATACCTCATCACCCGCCTGATGTTTGAATGCGTCCAGATCACTGACGGTATCGACAGCACGAACAGTCAGGGAAGCTACCTTGCTGTCGGCAGCACCGGCGGATTGACCTGCGACCAGGCCCTCTATCGCCACCACGCCTTGACGGGCGCTCTCCTTCAGGTCGAAGACGTACAGCAACACCGGCGTCGTCGGATGCCGGCGGTAGAGGATGGCGCACGGACGATACAGCGACGACACCAAAGCGGACCAGAAGGTCGCGGGCAGCTCGTCCTGCTTGCTGTCGCGTGGGGCGTGCAGCAGGTTGGCGTCCGTCAGGGTGATCATTGCCGAGTCCGGCATCACGCCTTTGCCGGCCAGCGCGTCCACCACGGCAGGTCTTAATGCGCCGACAGGACGAAAGTCGCTGCGCGCCTGCCGCTGTGCCATCACCTGGCTTATCCAGTTACTGGTATCGCGGTTTAAGGCACTAAGCACCGCCGGCTGGCCTAGCGTTTCCTCTACCGCCTGCGCTGTCAGCCGGGTATCGACGCGGGCGGCGCGGTTGAGCAGCTGCTCGTCGAGATGGCGGAGGTAGCCTTTGCCGGGGTTCAGATGAAAGCCCGCATCTGGGGTAAACACCTGGCCGGTTTTGGGGTCTTTAAATCCCGTCACTGGGCGCGTCTTACCGTTAACGCCCTGCGGCTGGTCAACCGTGACGCGATAGTCGTCGGTGGACTCCAGCCCGATGGG
>NZ_JBLKSS010000255.1:0-3314 GCF_047607725.1 Sodalis sp. (in: enterobacteria)
TATCATCGCCGGATTATCCATGATCTGACAGCCGTCCCTTATAGGATGCGGGTTCACTAGGCATCGTAGTGGAACATATTCTTACCGGGCCGTACAACAAACCCACCAATAATTCAAGACGTCCTCCACGGGGCGCTTACGATTCATCTACCTGAAATCCGAGGCTGACCAGGAAGTCGCGGATAGTGTCAACATTAGCCACGGTTTGTCTCTCTCCATCGCGCTATCCGCACTTCGTTGTCCTGTGTTAACCCAATCCAGTCGTTCATGCGTGCGATATCAGCCAAATCAACCGAGCCATCTTTCAGGGTGGTATAAGGGATATAACCAGCATCGCCCGGATTTTTTAGATAGTCTTCGCCGTCAGGAAGCGTATCGAGCGTTAAGCGGGTTGTGGGGGTACAGTCGCGCCGTCGAGGGGTGCGTGAAAAAAATTTCCCAGTGAATCCCCTATCACCTGTGCTACCAGCTGCAATAGGGTCCCAAGGTCGATATCATCAAACATCAGATCCCCTTGGCGGAATACCGCCATCCATGCCTTGCCGTTTTGCCGGGAGACCACCGATAAACAAGCATGAATAATGGCGTCGCAGTCGCTGTCCTGAATATCACCTATCGCGGTGGCCAGGGCAGGCAACAGGGTTTCCATGGCCACCTCGCCGCCGCGTAGCTTTTGCAGCTCACCGACCATGCCAGAGAGTACCGGCAGGAGTTTTCGTGCCACTTTCAGTTGGTCAAATACGCTGAGTTTTCCGGCGCGATAGGTATTACCGTTCAGTTCGATATCCACGGTTAACTTCTCCGAATAATTGGTTGCGGACAGCCTTAGCGCTATCCTTTTAGCTCTCACACCTAAGGACTAAAGAGGTCCGCATGTCTGAAAAACTTAACGCAAGAGAGCTGGCGATAAATTATCTCCAGTATGTTTCGGCAAATTCAGAAAAGATTCTGAATGAAGCTGAATACCTGCGTAAATTGATTGAAACTGAGAATACTTTTCAAAAGTATATTGATGAGGGTTTACCCTATCCTCTTGAGGTCTGGTCTAAGCTTTAGTTTTCAGCAGAGCTGACATTACGCTTACCACCGTTTCGGCGGTGGTTTTTGCACGCTCCCTGACAATCTCTGTGGGAAAGCCCCGCATAACGCTGTCCTTCGTTACCCGTGTAACGGCGGGCAGTACATCATTGAGCAGGGTTCGGGTAATATCTTCATCAATCTGCACACCGTCCACGAAACAGGTTTTCTTTTCCATCGTTTAAAATTCTCCCAGCAATTCATCGACTTTGATGCAGTTAAACACCCAGGCGACCGTATTACCGTCTTTAGCATTCTGCCAGTCGGGGATTTTCTGAAACGCGCCACCACGCGCCGTGGCGATATCCCCGAGGCATGATTACGTACCACAAAAACGTTGTTGCCCCAGACGGACGAGGACTGGCTTTGGATGTTGTAGGCCAGCATCAGCTTTTTATTAACGGGCGACGTTTTCAGCAGGTTAATCGTGATGGTGCCCGATTTTCCGGTGTGAAGGCTGTGCATCCCTTCGCCATCTGCGCCGATGGTCATGGTGTTTTTCGCCTCGGTCATGGCCACCACAATCCCTTCTTCAGAGTTTGCCGAGCCATAGCCGAGATCAATCACCCCCGTCGGCCCCGTCATTGACGCCGACACATCCATAAATGAATAAGTTGCCATAAATTATTTTCCTCAGCGAACCACGGTGATCAGCACATCCGCAAAATGCACGGCACCGGCGAGTTTAAAGGCCACCTGGATCGGCGGTGCCTTACGTTTTTCACGGTCTGCCTGTGCCTGCTCCGCCATCGGCTGAATATACGCGTAATACCCTTTGGTCAGCGTATCGCCCGGCGACAGTTGCCTTACCGCCCCGCCATTCCACACACCTGGCGCAATCAAACTGTTATTGACGGCCTGCGCCATCGACTGTTCGACGGAGGCCAGCAGGCGGGTACCGCGCCCGAGTCGGTCTGTGGCACTTTGGTGGTGCTGGTATACAGGAGGTTATAAAGATTGTTCTGCACGTAGTTTTGCAACCAGTCGAGGCCGTGACGCTCATCAAAGAAATCGCCGTTCGCCATTACGCCTTCCTGCAGAATAGCCGTGTCGTTGTCATAACGCACAAACACATTGTAGTTTTTCGCCGCCAGCACATCCGCTTGAGACGTGCGCAGCAGTTCAGCCTGGATGCCCGGCTCCTGCTTGAACTTCAGGGTCAGGGTGGTGGTGTTAGCGCCAAAATTGACCGTAAAGGCCCGTCCGAAAGCTGAGGCGGCCGCATAAGGCGACGTGCTGGAATACTGCGTGAATACCCGTCCGTACTTGCCCTGCTTGAGTTGTGAGGCGATATCGTCGGTTCGGGTAGTGTCAATCGCTGCCGTGTCCTGCGGTGGTTAAACCAAAAATACGTGATGTGCTGCTGGCACCGATAAAGTCAACAATGGTGGTAACATCATCAGCCGACAGATTGGCAGCAACGATAAGGCCGTACCAGGCGCTGGAAAAATCGGCCAACGTAGCAACCGCCTGCGCTGCTGTTTCACTGTCCATCCCTGCCACCGGTGCTGCGCCAGCCGCCTGTGATAACCCTGTCAGCGCGGAAAGATCGGTACCACTGTCCGAAGCAGTGGCAAATCCCACCGTGCTGCTCTTGCCTGCCGCTGATGACGTCACAACAAACCGGCTATTGCTGGCATTCCACAACACAGTAGCGGTATTGATTTTTTCAGCAATACGCTGCGCAACACCGTTCAGATTGGTTTCTCTCGATAAATCCACGTTCTTAATATTGACGGCTTTTCCATTGACGGTAATTTTCATTGCGCCATCGGTCACGCCGGTGAAGTGACTGATTTTCGCCTGCTCTGCGGTCAGTATCGCGCCGCGCAGCAGGCCCGCAGAGGCTTCATTGACCCAGCGCCCGATAAACAGGTCGACCGGGCGGGGCGATTGCTGGTAATACAGTGACGCCGCCTGGTACTCCGGCGCGTCAGTGCCGAAATCGGTAGCGACCTCTTCAATAGACGAGTATGACCGCAGTCGTTCAAGAGGATCGATGACCGATGAGGTGCCCATAATGAGTAAAGCGCCGAAATTCCGTGCGCTGGCCGCACGCGGCGACATATCGACAGTGACGTTGACCACTCTCGATACAGGTGCAGATTCCGACGTATCCGATCATCTGTTCCGGCGACATCCGATCAGTTATTCCGATATTTTCCGATCACCCATTCCAGTGATATTCGATCACGTGTTCGCTCATCTTCTGACTCGGTTTTAGTCTATTTTTCCTG
>NZ_JBLKSS010000256.1:0-3175 GCF_047607725.1 Sodalis sp. (in: enterobacteria)
AAGTCCAGCGGGAAATTGGGACGACGTCTTGAGGGTTTTGGTGGGGTTTGTTTCATGAATTGCGCCCATTAAAAAAATAATGGACATCATCTTTAATAACTTGATGGGGAATTAACAGACGGCGCGGGGCGTACGCTTACTTTAAAAATGGGGTATTGAAGCGCATCATATCGATAATGACATGAAAAAAGTCGCTTATGACCGCATTAATGCCTTGATTCGGACTGCTATGTTGCTCGATAAATTTCAATACCGCTTAACAACCGCCAGGCGGCCGGCTTGCTGATACGTCATGTGCTCCCCTTGATTAAACGACGCAGGTCCGATTGGCTTAAGTTTATCTATAATTTACTTTATTTGCTTTACTGTTTTCTTAAAAAGCCCTTTATGCTGTCGCTATTGCTCGCGCTGTGATTCTGGCGCGCGCGCCCTACGTTCACTACAGGAAAGGTTTCGTTATGGTTTCACCCCCCAGGCAACAAGCGGTTATCTTTGACATGGATGGCCTGATTATTGACTCCGAACCGCTGTGGTACCAAGCGGAGCTGGCGGTATTCGCCGAATTGGGCAAAGCGAGCTCCCTCGCCGCCACCCTGCCCGACACGCTGGGATTACGGATTAATGAGGTGGTGGATCTCTGGTATCAAGCTTCGCCCTGGCAAGGACCGTCGCGGGGCGAGGTTAGCGAGCGCATCATTGAACGCGCGTTAAGCATGATCGAGCAGCAGCGGCCCTTGCTGCCCGGCGTACGGCAGGCCCTGACGCTGGCGGCGGAATGCGGGTTAAAAATCGGTCTGGCGTCGGCCTCGCCAATGTTTATGCTGGAACGGGTGTTGGACATGTTTACGCTGCGTCACTATTTCCACTTCATCGCATCGGCGGAACTGTTGCCCTACAGCAAGCCGCACCCGGAAGTGTATCTGCGCGCCGCCGCCGGCCTGGACGTCGAGCCGATGCGCTGTTCCACCCTGGAGGATTCCTTCAACGGCATGATTGCCACCCGGGCGGCGCGCATGCGCTCGATAGTCGTGCCGGATGCCGGTCTGCGCGACGACCCGCGCTGGTGTCTGGCGCCGGTGCGGCTGCCGTCGCTGCTGGCCCTGGAAGCGGCACATCTCCTCTGATTTACCGCGAGGACAGGAAATCGTCGCGCTTGGGGCTAAACGTGTCGACAAGCACGCTGCTGTCGTCCAGTGCGACCACCCCGTGCAACTGTCCTTTCACCGCGCGGTAGGCGTCACCGGCGACGAGAATGCGCGTTTCGCCGTCGATGGTGACCTCAAAGCGCCCCGCCGCCCACATAGGCAATCTGATCGTGAATCTCGTGCTTGTGCGGCGTCCCCACCGCGCCTTGGGCGAAATGCACGCAGACCATCATCAATTTATCGCTCCAGGTCATCACCTTACGCTTAATGCCCGCGCCCAGCGTTTCCCAATGGGTTTCATCATCCAGGTAGAACGTTTTCATATCACTCCTCATCGTTTTTCTGCGCCGCGGGCGCAAAGGGTATAGGGGCAATTGTAAACCGAACCCGCCGCGTTCCCCTAGCCGAACCGCAAAAATGCATGGCCGCTCTAAAAAAATAAAACATTATTTTAATATTATTGAATTGTCGTCACGACGGTTTTATGATGAGGACCCCTTCGCGGCACAGAAACGTCACGCAACGACTCGCCGTTTGCGCTTTCTGCGACCGCGCTTACCGGGCCTATGCCCGCTGATTACCACGAGAGAGGCTTCACCATGCAGGTTCGTCAAAGCATTCATAGCGATCACGCCAACCATCTGGATACCGAGGGGCTGCGTCGCGAGTTCCTTATCGAGCAGATTTTTGTCGCCGACCAGTACACCATGACCTATAGCCATATTGACCGCATTATCGTTGGCGGCATCCAGCCGGTGACGGGGCCGGGTCACCCTCGGCGATGACGTCGGTAAGCGGCTGGGGGTCAGTTATTTCCTGGAGCGTCGAGAATTGGGCGTTATCAATATTGGCGGCACGGGGGTGGTGGCGGTCGACGGTACCCGTTATGAAATCGGGCATGAAGAAGCGCTGTATGTCGGCCAAGGCGCGCGGGATATCCGCTTTGAGAGCATTAGCGCCGGGCAGCCGGCGCTGTACTACTACAATAGCGCGCCGGCGCATACCGCCTATCCCAGCCGCAAGATCACCCTGGCCGAGGCCACGTCGCAAACCATAGGTGACAACGTCACCAGAAATCGCCGGACAATCCATAAATTCATCGTTCCGGATGTGCTGCCGACCTGTCAGCTTACGATGGGGTTAACCAAACTGGCGGAGGGCAATTTGTGGAATACCATGCCCTGCCACACCCATGAGCGGCGGATGGAGGTGTATTTCTATTTCAATATGGACCCCGAGACAGCGGTATTCCATATGATGGGCCAGCCGCAGGAAACCCGTCATCTGGTCGTGCGCAATCAGCAGGCGGTGATCTCACCCAGTTGGTCAATCCACGCCGGGGCCGGCACCAAGAATTATACCTTTATTTGGGGGATGGTCGGCGAAAACCAGGTTTTTGACGATATGGATCACCTCAAGGTCAGCGAATTGCGCTAATTCCCCTGCGGCCGGCCCGGCTGCAGATACGTTAACACCGGCGGCCTGCCTGGCCGCGTACAGTAAGGTGGCATTATGATCTTGGAACGTTTTGCATTACAGGGAAAAGTCGCGGTCATTACCGATTGTGATACCGGACTGGGCCAAGGTATGGCCATCGGGTTGGCGGAGGCCGGCTGTGATATCGTCGGCGTCAATATCGTTGAGCCTGACGAGACACTACGGCAGGTGGAGTCACGCGGTTGCCGCTTTCTCTCCATCAAAGCCGATCTGAGCGATACCGCGGTCATCCCGGGGGTTATCGCTCAGGCGGTGGCGGTCTTCGGCCATATCGATATTTTGGTAAGCGTACGCCCAGCGCCGTCTGTTAATTCCCCATCAAGTTATTAAAGATGATGTCCATTATTTTTTNAATGGGCGCAATTCATGAAACAAACCCCACCAAAACCCTYAAGACGTCATCCCAATTTCCCGCTGGACTTTAAAATTAAGCTGGTTGAGCAGGCGCTCCAGCCCGGCGTATCCATTGCCAAGCTGGCACGGGATAACGGTATCAATGACAATTTGCTGTTCAACTGGCGCCAGCTCTACCG
>NZ_JBLKSS010000257.1:0-3142 GCF_047607725.1 Sodalis sp. (in: enterobacteria)
CTATCATCGCCGGATTATCCATGATCTGACAGCCGTCCCTTATAGGATGCGGGTTCACTAGGCATCGTAGTGGAACATATTCTTACCGGGCTATACAACAAACCCACCAATAATTCAAGACGTCCTCCACGGGGCGCTTACTGTTACAGTGCGATCTTCATTGGCGTCTGGGCCTATGCAGCGCGAGCGCCGTTAAACGGCCATTTTTTATCACTACGGCCAAGGTGAACGCGGGCCGCCTTGGGAGCCCGCTCGCCGCCGCAAGCGGCCATTGGGATCATGGCCACCGGAAGCGGCCGTTGGGATTACGGCCGCCAGGACGTGCGGCCGCGGTGTGAGTGCTGTCGGATAGCCGTTAAAAGGATGTAGGCGCCGGGATGCTTTCCGAGGGGGTCACCTGCGTCGGCGAACTTAACGGAACCGTGGTAGCGGGTTGAGTTTGCGTCGGCAAAGCGACCAACTCAACCGGTACCAAGATCAAGTCGTGGCGCGTTCCCCCGCCTTGGGTAACCGCCATTTTTACCTGCTCGGTGATCATTACCACGCGGCCATCGACGGTAATGGCGGCGCTTAACACGATGCGGGCGTTGGGCTGAATATCCGAGGGATTAAACGGCAACACAAAGCTGAACGGGGCCTGCTTGCCGTCCGTACACACAACGCGCTGCGCGATGATTTTGGACGGGGTGTCAGGAATGGTGGCATCGGATAGCGTCAGCGCCGTGTTCGGCGGCAGCGCGATGCGCTGGCGAATATACACCGTACCGCTGACCGCCGGCTGGCTGATGGCGCCCTGCTGGGCAGTGCCCGGCGCTTTAAACGTGGGCGTGGGAATGTTGGCGCTTTTATCCGCGCATCCTGCCAATGTGGCGCCCAGAGCGACACCCGCAATGATTTGCCAGAGTTTCATCTTTCGCTTCTCCTTCTTATTATTTGCCGGACCTTCACCACCGTTGTACAGATTGTGGCGAATGCGATGGTGGTTCGTACCACTCAATGCTTTAATCATGGCACGAGATCCCGGAAATTTCCTGTCGCCGGGTTAAGGAGGATTTTTCTTCCGTCCGCCTCCTGACCGGAGGGCCGACAGCCATAAAAAAAAGCGGGAGCACTTAAACGCTCCCGCCGGATTGACACCTAGTCTGTCGGTCGAACGGACCGGTTAGTGCCCGCGATTAGGGGTTGTAGGCGTTTTCGCCGTGGCTGTTGACGTCCAAACCTTCGCGTTCTTGCTCTTCGGACACGCGCAGGCCCACCATCATATCGGCGATTTTGAAGCCGATGAATGCCACCACGCCAGACCAGATCAGGCACACGACCACGCTGATGAGCTGCACCCAAACCTGATGACCCATGGTGACACCTTCAGCATAACCGGTGCCGCCCAGCGACGCGGAGGAGAATACCCCGGTCAGGAGACAGCCGCCGATACCGCAGACGCTGTGTACGCCAAATACATCGCAAACGTCATCCACTTTCAGCCATTTCTTCAGGGTAACCACGCCCCACAGACCGGCTACGCCACCTACCAGGCCGATGACCAATGCACCGCCAACGCCGACGGTACCGGCAGCCGGTGTAATGGCGACCAGACCGGCAATACAGCCTGAACACGCACCCAACAACGACGGTTTACCGCGCAGCATCCACTCGACAAACACCCAGGAAAGGATGGCGCCGGCGGTGGCCATGACGGTGTTGATGAAGGCCAGGCCGACGATTTCGTTGACGGCGCTGGCGGAGCCGGCGTTGAAGCTGAACCAGCCGACGTACGGGATTGCGGTGCCGATAAATACTATCGGCAAGTTATGGGGTTTGAACGCTTCTTTTCCAAAGCCGGCGCGTTTGCCCAACAAGTAAGCACCCACCAGCCCGGCGCTGGCGGCGTTAATATGCACCAAGGTACCGCCGGCGAAGTCCAAAGCGCCTAAAGAAGCCAGGTAACCACCCGCCCACACCATATGCGCCATGGGCAGATAGGAGAAAGTCAGCCACACCAGCACAAAAATCAGCACCGCCGAGAAGCGGATACGTTCCGCCAGCGCACCGACGATCAAGCCGACGGTGATACAGGCAAATGAGCACTGGAACGCGACATGAATCAGCTGATAGAAACTGCCGGTCAGCGCGGTAACGCCGATGCTTTTAAGCATAATCATGCTGAAATCGCCGAAGAAGGCGTTACCGGTACCGAACGTCAGCGAGTAGCCGTAAATCATCCAGAGCACGCAGACCAGGGCGAAAGTGACCGCAACCGGCGTCAGCATTGACAACACGTTTTTCCCGCGCAGCAGGCCGCCGTAAAACAGCGCAATCCCCGGAAGGGTCATGAACAGCACCAGCGTGGTGCTTATCATCATAAAGGCATTGTCGACCGCGGGTGCCGCAGCCATGGCCCAGGATGGCAAGAGGGCCGCAGCACCTAAAGCGATGAGTGAAACAAGTTTCTTCATTTTTTATTCATCCCTATCTACAAATAGCGCATGTCGTTAAAGTGCCGCTTCGTCGGTTTCACCGGTACGAATGCGAATAACCCGCTGAAGTTCAGCAACAAAAATCTTGCCATCGCCGATTTTGCCGGTATAGGCCGCCTTGCTGATGACATCAATCACTTCATCAAGCTGATCGTCAGCGATAGCGATATCAATTTTCACTTTTGGCAGGAAATTCACGCTGTACTCGGCGCCGCGATAAAGCTCGGCATAGCCTTTCTGACGCCCAAATCCTTTCACTTCAGTGACCGTGAGCTCCTGAATCCCCACAGAGGAGAGTGCTTCACGCACATCTTCCAATTTAAATGGCTTAATCACCACGGTTACCAGCTTCATATGTACCCCTCGAAAATTAAGTCCCGACTCGCGACCACTACGCCCAATTAAAGCAAAGGTAAGCGTACGCCCAGCGCGTAAGCGCCGTCTGTTAATTCCCCATCAAGTTATTGAAGATGATGTCCATTATTTTTTTAATGGGCGCAATTCATGAAACAAACCCCACCAAAACCCTCAAGACGTTGTCCCAATTTCCCGCTGGACTTTAACATTAAGCTGGTTGAGCAGGCGCTCCAGCCCGGCGTATCCATTGCCAAGCTGGCACGGGATAACGGTATCAATGACAATTTGCTGTTCAACTGGCGCCAGCTCTA
>NZ_JBLKSS010000258.1:0-3109 GCF_047607725.1 Sodalis sp. (in: enterobacteria)
TTAAATTTTAATGGACACTATCACAAACTTCAGAACCACTAATTTCATATCACTCAAACCGGGATGGAAATAAAAATTATTAAAATCAATACAATGTGAAAATGCAATGAGCATAAGCGTGTAACGTAGGTTTACTGTCTCGTACAACAAACCCACCAATAATTCAAGACGTCCTCCACGGGGTGCTTACGTCAAGCCCAAGAACGTGGCGATGATCCCTGGCCCCACGGGCGCTGAATGGGTGCATTTTCGTTACGTCGGTTTCAAGGAAGAAGCCAAGAAATGCCCCACCCCGGTCTCGGTTGTTGAAACGGGATTCGGCGGCGGCATTGATTTGCAGGAAGGGCTCACTAAAGCGTCCGATCTTATGCTACGTAATCCTGAGGTGAACTTTATCTATACCCCGCAAATCACCTTGGGCATGGGGGTGGTACAGGCTATCCGCCAACAACATCGCCAGGCTTCGGTCGTGAGCTCGGCCATGGTGAAAAGGGTCGTGCCGATGATCGAAGAAGGGAAAATGCTGGCCGTTGTATCCGAACCCGGCATCATTATGGGCCGTCTGATTGTGCAGTACGCCATTCGTTCCATGGAAGGAAAACCCCTTCCCAACTTGGCTGCCGCAGGCACCGATGGGCTGAATTATGCCCATTTAAACGTGCCTAATAAGGTTCTGGATAAGGGCAATGTGGTAACCCACCCCTTTGAAACCTATGAAATCGCTCCTGCCGACTGGAAAGTCCCCGCCATGCAGTAAGTCAGGTACGAGGAGATAGCGATGCAAACAGAACAGGTCATGGAAAAGCCGGTTGATGTTCAGCGCTCGCCGCTGCTGCGGATCGATGGCTTATCAAAGCGGTTTGGCGCGACGCAGGCACTGAACAATGTTTCGATCCAGTTCCAGGCGGGCGAGATCCATTGCGTGCTCGGCGAGAACGGCGCGGGTAAGTCGACCATTGGAAAAATTGTTATCGGGTTATATAAGGCTGATGAAGGCATCATCTGGTATGACGATCTGCAGGTCTCCTTTGGCAGTTCCCGTGAAGCCCGCCACGCTGGGGTGGTGATGGTGTATCAGGAACTTTCTCTTGCGCCGAGCCTGTCCGTGCGCGCCAACCTGTGGCTGGGTGCGGAGAAGGGCAAAACGGTGCTGTCTCTCACGCGTAAATCGCAAGAGGTCACGCGCGTGCGGGAAGTTTTGCACCAGCTCGGCCTCGCTGATATTGACATGGAGCAGGCGGTAGCAAGCTTTCCGATTGCCGTGCAGCAGCTCATCGAGATTGGCAAATCGCTCATGTCCCAGCCGAGGGTGATCATTTTCGATGAACCCACTGCCATGCTCAGCACGGTTGAAAAAGATCGGTTCTTCAACGTATTAAGAAGACTGCGCTCCACGGGGATGGCCTCGGTCCTGGTCACCCACCATATTGAAGATGTCCTTGCCGTCAGCGACAGAGTGACCATCATGCGCAATGGCAGTGTGGTTGATGCCTTTGCGGTCAATAACGACGTCGACGCTGACTTCATTGTCGCACGGCTGACGGGGAAACCGCCCGGGAGCCACAGCATTAACGATAAGGGAAAGCAAAAGTTCGCGCCATTGCTCGACTTCGAGCGCCTGCCGATGAGCAGCGGTGGCTACCGCGTCTTCACCGTTGGGCGCGGCGAAGTGGTAGGCATTTACGGGGCCGTCGAGTGTGGTGGTGAAGATCTGCTACGCAATCTGGTGGGTTTCCTGCCCACCCCCAGCGGGGCCTCCACCCGATTCCGTTTAGATGGCCATGAATTGCGGCCGAAGAACGTCACCGAGGCGCTGAAAAAAGGCGTAGCGTGGCTACCGGCGGGAAGAGCGAGTCATTGTGTTTATCCGACCTTGACTATCGCTGAAAACCTGATGATCACACAGTTAAAAAGCGTCACCCGCATCGGATTTATCAGTACCCGGCGAACAGATGCGATGGCGGATAAATTACTGCAGGCGTGCGGCGTAAAATATGGCGATAAACATGATCTTCTGACGGGCCTGAGCGGCGGTAATCAACAAAAAGTCGTGCTCACCCGCGCCATGGCCAGCGCCCGAAAAATACTGGTTCTGGAGGAGCCCACCGCCGAGGTCGATATTTATGCAAAACATGAAATACACCAGAGAATACGCGCTCTGGCTTCCTCCGGTGTAGCGGTTATTATGCTATCCAGCGACCTGGGGGAAACGATGAGCCTGTGCGATACGGTCTGGACAATGTTTCATAGACAGATGGTGTCCACTTACCGCAATTCTGATGAGAACGATAAAGCCTCCATTATCGCAGACGTCGTGGGCTAAGCCGGCCCGGTCCCTGCAGAACATTTTAACGCAGGCAATATTGAAGTAGGAGTTTGTATCATGAGTACAAGCAGAGAGATGGGGATATTTTCCTCGGGAAAAGGCGCAAAAAATAGAAAGCATTCACTGTCAGACTGGATGCTTCCTCTGCTGATTGTATTAACCGCAATCGGCACCGGCATCGTTCAGCCGAGATTCCTGTCGGTCAGTAACGGTATCAACCTCGCCTGCCAGTTGGCCCCTCTCCTTAATTATATCGCTGGGGCAGGCTGTTGCCGTAATAGGAGGAGGCCTGGATTTATCCCTCTCATCCTCCATGTCCCTGGCGGGCGTTGCGGGTGTGATGGTGATGAATCAATTTGGTATTCCTGCGGGTCTGATTGCAATGTTTAATACCTCCCCTCTGGTGATTACTTTAGGGATGCTCTCTGTCGCCCAGGCAGTGGCACTCATTCTTTCAGGCGGTGTGCCTATTTATGATGTGCCGGCCCCCTATATTGACACGGTGGGCTACGGCACATGGCTCGGTTTACCCGTGATGGTATGGATTGCCGTCGCATTGACTCTCTTTATCGGAGTTTTGCTCAAATACACGCTATTCGGCCGTTATGTCTATGCGATGTGCTCGAATGTGTCTGCTGCGTCAAAGGTAAGCGTACGCCCAGCGCCGTCTGTTAATTCCCCATCAAGTTATTGAAGATGATGTCCATTATTTTTTTAATGGGCGCAATTCATGAAACAAACCCCACCAAAACCCTCAAGACGTCGTCCCAATTTCCCGCTGGA
>NZ_JBLKSS010000259.1:0-3100 GCF_047607725.1 Sodalis sp. (in: enterobacteria)
CACAGGAAAAATAGACTAAAACCGAGTCAGAAGATGAGCGAACACGTGATCGAATATCACTGGAATGGGTGATCGGAAAATATCGGAATAACTGATCGGATGTCGCCGGAACAGATGATCGGATACGTCGGAATCTGCAAAGGCGCCATCCAGGCTGAACAGTCCGTTAAGCTGGCCCGCCAGCGCGGCGATATCCTGAAGTGGACGGGTCATCAGCTGGATATGGCGTACAAACTTTGGCGCCGCCCGATGCTGTGGCGTCACGAAGTCGCTGTAATCCCTCATGTGGTCACCACCAGAGTGATATGCTCCGTTGTGCAGCTGACGGCCTCATTGAAGGCCACAAGCAGGTTCTCTTCTTTAACTGCTTGTGCCGAGCGCCCGATTTTTATTGCTGTGATGTCGTAGGTCTGCCCTTCTTCGTCACCGTGCAAATTGGCCGGCAGATACAGGCGGGTCAGATAGAGATTATCGCCAATCAGCTGCTGGTTAATGTAGGCAGCCACCGCTGAGCGAATTTTATCGCCGGTCAGCGTGGTGTAGCCGGTAAAGGCGGTCAGGGCGATTTCCACCGCCACGTTGACGTCTCGAGGCCGGGAAAAGCGGATGTCTTTCGGCAAACCGTAACTGTCGATGACCTTGACCAGGGTATCGCCATAGATGCCTGCGCCAGGCGTTTTTTTCAACGCTATCGCCTGGGCAATGGCGTTCACGTCACCCTCATCAACAATCATGGCGATAGCATGGGCTGGCAGGTCGTTTTTATCTGTCTCGCCCGTATCATTTTCAATCCCAGCAGCCGTACCACGCCGGGGAGTAAACTTACCGCGCCCTGAATACCGTCCAGTACCGTGCGCGACGGTAAGGCAACGGATTTCTTCTGCCGGGCACGTAATTCGCTGTCCCGCTCAACCGGCCTGCCGGGGGGGGGTGGCAGGGTTGGTCACCGTCTGCCACCCCCGAGTCGGGGTCGCTATGTCGCTGATATCGCCGGTGGCCGCCGTGATATTACCGGCTGCCGTACAGACGGCGGTCCACTCTGGCCTCACCGTGTGTATCGAAAGCCACCCGGTCAGGCAGACGCCATATCTGGCCATGCCGGTCTCGTACGCTGCCGTGGGTAATGACGGTGCCAACCTGACCGGTCAGCAGGACATCAGCCTGGGAAAATACCCCGAGGCATGCCGGGTAATACCGTTAATCGCTACCGTGTTAGACAGTGCCTCGCCGGTACTGGTCGTGGGGCTAAAGCTGTTGTAGGCAGCGATAACGGCGTTGTTGGCATCGTGGATAGCCAGCGCGTAAATCGCTATCATCTGCCCGTCCTTGCTGTCCGGCGACAGATAGCTATCCCCGCCGTAAATCTGGCGAAAATAGCCGGTAAGCTGTTCCAGTATCGTCTGATAATCAGGTGCAGTGATGCCGCTGTCGGTGACGGTCGCCGACAGGCCAAGGGTATCGAGATGAAGCATTAGACCTCGCTTATGACTGAGGTCTCGCCGTAGAGAGTCTGTATCCGCACGGTCACGGTGATTTTTCGGGTTTCGGGAGAGGCGATAGCGCTGAAGTCGGTGATGGCACGGACACCGGGGGTGTTAAGAATACGCTGTTTGATGGCCAGACCGTACGTCTCACTGTTATGCTTACCCAGCACCGCCTGACGCCAGGGCGTCCCCTCCTCGCTATCCAGAAACCATTGCCCGCGCCATAACGCCAGCCGGGTTCGGACCGCCTGCGCAACGGCCTCCGGGCTATCGCTCAGAAAGGTGTGGTCACCTTGCCCAAAACTGTAGTCAGCGTTTTCATCTTCGCGTCGGTATCTCATTGCGGTTTACCCGTCTTGCTACTACCGGACTGAACGCCGGCATGCACATGGTTTGTCAGGCTGATACCCGCCGCCGTGATATCGTTTTTCACACTGACCGGGCCGTTGATGCTGGCGCTCCCGCCGCTATCCCCCATGCTTTGTGACAGATTGCCGTTGATGGTGACGTTGCCATTGAGCACAATGGTCGGCGCAGTCACGTTCACACCGCCCTGCGCCGTGGCCTTCAATGTACCCGGTGTGGTAACGGTGATAGCGTGTCCCGTCGCCACCTAGACAAAGGCAGCACCATCATCACTGCGGAGCTGGGCGCCATGCAGGCTGATACCGCTGATTTTTTTTGCCTGCGACTGTGGCCCAACAAACACAAACGCATCAGACAAATCATGCTGGCGTGGGTCAATCGTTTCCTGCACACCGCCGTTTTGCCACCAGAAATCGATGCAGCGGTCACCAAACACCACCAGGCACTCGTCTCCAGCACTGACGGGGAAGGTCAGCGTCATACCGCCCCCACGAGGGAAAATAACGGGGACATCCACCAGGAGCGGCAAAGTCACAGAGTGGGTCTTACCCTGCATATCGCTAAGCTGCCCTTTGAGCGCGGGCTGTACCACGCAGGTCACCGCATCAGGGTTAAATGACTGAATAATACCCGGCAGAGCCACCCGCAGCTGAGACGATATAGTGTGGCGCAGGACTTCAAGCAGCGCCTGCTTATCCCCCGCGCGTTCTGATACGGAAATCGTCATTATCCCACCTTGTTCATTGTTGAGATTTTCATCAGGTCCGCCGCGCCTTTCGCCACGCACACCAGATCCATATACCATGCTTTACCCCGTGTATCGCCGCTGTAGCTGATATTCTTCACAATATACGCCCCATCGGTCGCAAGGCTCGCCGGTTGCGATAATGCCCCTTCGGTCTGTTGCACGGTGCCATGATTGACCGTCCCTATCCGGCCCGGCGCCGCCGCAATATCACGTTCGGATAACATCGTGCGGTAAACCAGCGCTTCATCCAGCAGGATAAGGCCATTCACCTGGATCGTCGGATTAATGAGACAGCGAACATTGACACCGGCCTCAATCGTCTGCTGCGGCAAACCTATCAGCCCTGTTGCGCTGTTTAGCACGTAAGCGTACGCCCAGCGCCGTATTGACAGTTATTCAGCAGGGATGGTGAGGTTCCACGGCAGGAGCTCTTTGATTTTGTTGATGGGATGATCCGCGATAATCGCCAGCACATGGCGCAGATACGCTTCCGGCTCCACGC
>NZ_JBLKSS010000260.1:0-3081 GCF_047607725.1 Sodalis sp. (in: enterobacteria)
GGATAGCGGCGGCGACCGGGCGGCGCTGATGTATACGCTGATCGGCAGTTGCAAACTGAACGGCGTGGAGCCGGAAGCGTATCTGCACCATGTGCTGGCGATTATCGCGGATCATCCCATCAACAAAATCAAAGAGCTCCTGCCGTGGAACCTCACCATCCCTGCTGAATAACTGTCAATACGGCGCTGGGCGTACGCTTACCTGGCGGGCAAGGGAACCTATCAACCGTTTTATTTCGCCATCGTCGCCGGCGTGGTGTATTTGCTGTTCACCACCCTCTCCAACGGCGTGCTGCTGTGGCTGGCGCGGCGCTATTCGTTGGGTGTGAAGAAGGCGGAATTATGACGGATATTCTGCAACAATACTGGCACGCGCTGCTGTGGAGCGACGGCTACCGTTTCGCCGCGGCGCTGGATAAGCTTGCCGGTGTGGTTGTTCACCTATATTTTTCGCGGCACGCCGCTGTATGTACAGCTGCTGGTGTTTTACTCCGGGATGTACAGCCTGGAAATCGTGCGCGGCACCGATCTGTTAAACACGTTTTTCCGCAGCGGCATGAACTGTACCTTGCTGGCGCTGACCCTGAATACCTGCGCCTACACCACCGAGATTTTCGCCGGCGCCATCCGCGCGGTGCCCCACGGGGAAATTGAGGCGGCGCGTGCCTACGGTTTCACCCCGTTCAAACTCTACCGCGCCATCATTTTGCCCTCTGCGCTGCGCACGGCGCTGCCGGCCTACAGCAATAAAGTGATTTTAATGCTGCACTCCACCGCGCTGGCGTTCACCGCCACGGTGCCGGATATATTGAAAATAGCCCGCGATATCAACTCGGCGATTTATTAGCTGTTTTATGCCTTCGGCATTGCAGCGGTAATGTATCTGATGATCTCTTTTGTTTTGATTAAGCTGTTTAAACAGGCGGAAAAGCGCTGGCGGCGCCATGTCAAACCGCAATAACCCACGTGCAGGATACGTATATGCCAGAAATCAAATTGTCGATCCAGGAGCTGCACAAACGCTATGGCGACCATGAAGTGTTGAAAGGCGTGTCGCTGGAAGCGCGCGCCGGCGATGTGATCAGTATTATCGGATCCTCCGGGTCGAGCAAAAGTACCTTTTTGCGCTGTATCAACTTCCTGGAAAAGCCCAGCGAAGGATCGATTGCCGTGAATAACGAAAATATTCATATGGTGCGCGATCATGACGGCCAGCTGAAAGTGTTCGACAAAAAGCAGTTGCAGCTGCTGCGCACCCGGCTGACGATGGTATTCCAGCATTTTAATTTATGGAGCTATATGACCGTGCTGGAAAACGTCATGGAAGCGCCGGTGCAGGTGCTGGGCCTCAGCAAAAACGACGCGCGCGAGCGCGTGGTGCGCTATTTGGACAAAGTCGGTATCGATGAGCGGGCGCGCGCCAAATACCCCATCAATCTCTCCGGCGGGCAGCAGCGGCGCGTTTCCATTGCGCGCGCTGGCGATGGAGCCGGAGGTGCTGTTGTTTGATGAACCGACCTCGGCGCTGGACCTGGAGCTGGTCGGCGAAGTGCTGCGTATCATGCAAAAGCTGGCCGAGGAGGGCAAGACCATGGTGGTGGTAACGCACGAAATGGAGTTCGCCCGCCATGTTTCCAATCACGTCATCTTCCTGCATCAGGGGGTTATCGAAGAGCAGGGGCCGCCGTCGGAGGTGTTCGGCAGCCCGAAGAGCTCGCGGCTGCAGCAGTTCCTCTCCGGGGCCCTTTTAAGTAGCCGTGCCGATGGCTATACGGCGTTGACGATTTCCGTTAGCGCCGCTTCCAGCTCGCTGAAGCAAAAAGTGAAACCGGCTTCGGTCAGCCGCCGCGGCATTGCCCGTTGTCCGCCGAGAATGAGCGAGGCGCCTTCGCCGAGAAACAGCTGCACCGCCCGCGCCGGCACGCGGGTGAAGTTGGGCCGGTGCAGGACCCCCGCCAGTACGCTGCTGAAATGCTCATTGCGTACCGGATAGGGAGAGCAGACGTTGAACGGGCCCGCTAGGCCGTCGGTGGTCAGCATGAACAGCAGCGCGTTGACGATATCATCGATGTGGATCCAGGACATAAACTGGGTGCCGTCGCCGATGGGGCCACCCAGCCCGACTTTGTACAGCGGCAAGAGTTTGCCCAGCAGGCCGCCGTCGGCGGCCTGCACCACGCCGGTGCGCGACAGACACACGCGGGTTTTCTCGCTGCGCGCCCGTAGCGCCAAATCCTCCCAACGCGCGCATAGCGTGTGGGCGAAATCGATAATCGGCGGTTCATCCTCATCCACCAAGGCATCATCCTGGTCGCCATAGTAGCCGGTGGCGGAGCCGGAAATGAACACCGACGGCGGATTGTCGCTCTGGCGTATCAGTAGGCTCAATTGGCCGGTGACGTCCCAGCGGCTCTGACATAGTTTGTTTTTTTGCTCGTCGGTCCAGCGGCGCTCGGCGATAGGCTCGCCGGCAAGGTTTATCACCGCATCGAACTCGTTGAGATGCGACAGCGGCGCCAGCGTGGTCATGGTGGCGATCTCCGGCCCCAGCGTCTGCTGCGCGCGTTGGGCGTCGCGGGTCAACACGGTAACATGGTGCGATAAGGTTTGTAGTCTCATAACCAGGTGCCGGCCAATAAGCCCGGTCCCGCCGGTCACTAAAATTTTCATGGTGGTATTCTCCGCCCGACGTTAATCGCTGCGTCCGGACCACGGGCGGCCGCGCGCAGCGATAGCAAAACTCCATTCTACCTAAAGCATAGGCCACGGCGGCGGGAAATGCCCGTGGCGGCAGGGTTTAGCCATTGGCTCGCCGCCAGGCGCGTTCCACTGCCGGACGGGTGCGGATCTCGTTAAACCAGCGCTGTACCGCGGGTGCAGATTCCGACGTATCCGATCATCTGTTCCGGCGACATCCGATCAGTTATTCCGATATTTTCCAATCACCCATTCCAGTGATATTCGATCACGTGTTCGCTCATCTTCTGACTCAGTTTTAGTCTATTTTTCCTGTGCTGGCTACTCCTTGCTCTTTGCGTAGTGATTCGCCTTTAAGTTCCAGTCGATAGCTGGGGTGTACTA
>NZ_JBLKSS010000261.1:0-2918 GCF_047607725.1 Sodalis sp. (in: enterobacteria)
ACCCCCGGAAGCTAAAAGTCTCCAGAGTATGGCGGAACAGAAGATGAGCGATCGGACAGAATCGGAATCGCTGATCGGGCGACCGGAATCAGTGATCGGGTGAAATCGGAATCAGTGATCGGACGTGACCGGAACCAGCACGAGTCGCGCATATCGTCGGTTTGTACACCTTGACCGGTGAGGACGTGGCGGAAGGCCGTAAATTTGACGATGTGGTGTCGTGCGGCTATTTCCCGATTGATATTCACAACCCGAACGGCGCCGAAGGTTATCGCCAGGATGGACAAGGCGGTCACTGGATCGATCTGAAAGACACCTATGACATTCCGCTGCGTTGCCTGGTGCCGGCCAATATTGATGGCATCGTATTGAGCTGCCGCTGTATTTCCGGCACCAGTCAGGCGCACGGATCTTACCGCACGCAGGGTGGTATTATGGGGATTAGCCAGGCGTCGGGCGTCGTGGCGGGACTGTGCGCTATCCAGGGGTCCAGCCGCGTGAAATTGACGTCAAGGCGGTACAGGATCAGCTGTTGGCGTTCGGCGCTTCACTTTGGCGCGATAAATTTATCACCCGTGGCGATGTTTTGAAGAAGTTCCAAGACTGATTTTGCTGTCAATGTGACGCTTATCGCAGCCAGCTAACGCTTATCGCTGTCAATGCCCGCCTTTAGGCGGGCATTGTTGTTGCGGTGAGCGCTTTGTGCATGGCCATTTTAAGCGTAGTGACCCCGCCAAAAGCGCCGTTAATGCACCGAACGCTGCCGCCATATAAGCGTCATGGGAATAACACGCCGCAGGTGCTTGGGCGTTTCCCGCTGCAAGATGTGCAGCATAGTATTGAAGACTTCATCGGCCCAAATATTTTCATCCTGCTTAACCGACCAGAGATTATTGGGCAAAAAGCTCAGCATAGGATGTTCATCGAAGGTGCCGATGTTAATGTCGCGGGAAATGTAGCCGCGCAGCGTTCTTAGCTGACTTAGCGCACCCTCCAGCACCGGCAGCGATGAAGCAATAAAGGCGTTCGGCGGCGCGGCATGCAGCGACATATAATCATGCATCATTTTCTCGCCATCCATCCTGCGGTTATGGGCGCTTTCCAGAATCCAGTGGGGCTGAACGGGCATGCCGTGGTTCGCCAGCGCGTGTTGATAACCCTCTAGACGCGCGCGAATACTGGGCTGCTGAATGTCTCCGCCGAGAAAAATAATCGGTTCGGCGCGCGCGGATAGCATGGAGTGGGTTAATTCCACGCCGCCACTGAAGTTATCGCTCACGACCAACGCGCTATTATCCAGGCCAAAATCCCGGTCGAGTACCACGATAGGCTTCTTGGCGCGTTCTACGTGATGCTTTTGCGCGCTACGGGAGGAGGGGACGATAAATAGCCCATCGATATTGCGCTGCACCATGGATTCCACCAGCTTTTTTTCGCGCTGTAAATCACTATAGCTGCTGCTAATGACCAGGTGATAACCCTCTTCACGACAGCGCAGCTCGAGTTTTTCCGCCAGATTGGAGAAAAAAGAGTTCGACAATCGGGGAATGATCAACCCCAGGGTATCGGTTTTATTTAGCTTCAGGCTGCGTGCGGTATAGTTGAGCGTGTAGCCATGTTCGGCGACATAGCTATTTATCCGTTCCAGCGTACGCGCACTAATCCGATATTGATCGGCCTTTCCATTAAGCACCAGCCTGATGGTGGTGATGGATAAGCCTAAGTCCGTTGCTATTTGCTCTACGCTTTTAGCCATAATCCAGCATGATAAAAAAGTCCAGAAAGGCAGTATACCGCTTTTGCTGCGTCGGCGCAGCTAGAGACAGGATCGAATGCGATCTCACGCAGGTTGGAAAAATCATGCCGGACAGGTACCATCACGGGGAGAAAAGGTTCACGCGCCACGGCGGCGACGTGTTCCTCTAGGGCGGCGCACGGAGCGCATCGCGGCAAACCGCCGGCTCGGCCGCAGGTAACCTCAGCCGCCCGTTAATTTTGCTTATCGTAGGTCAACGTTATGTTAATGCATCCGCTGTTGCTCCATCCCCGTATAGCTTAATCAGGCAGTGAAGGTTGAACGTGCTTTCACTGCTGCGGAATGACGTTCCGTGGCCTTTATCCCTTTACGAGATTTAAACCATGTCTGACAACATTAAACATTGGTACAAGGTAGAACATCTTCACTAGACGGTGACCAATCCGAATATTCACATCTCGGGCGAACATAGTTACTACAGCGAATACTGGGATGACGGCTTTGAAAAAAGCGTGGTCCGCTACCTGCACGGCGACAGCGTCAGCCAGCAATGGGCGCCGCTCGGTACCCTTGATCAGCTGTGGATTGGCGATTACGTTTGCGTCGCTGCCGGAGTAGTCATCCTGATGGGGGGGAACAACACCCACCGTACCGATTAGTTCTCTTTGTATCCGTTTATGGAGACGATCCAAACGTCCTATGTGCCGAAAGGCGATACCCGGCTCGGGGATGGCTGTTGGCTCGGCATGCGCGCCATGATTATGCTCGGCGTCACCATCGGCGAAGGGGCGATCATTGCCGCCGGCAGCGTCGTGACCCGCGACGTCGATCCCTATACGGTGGTCGGCGGCAATCCGGCCCGGCCGATCGCCTCGCGTTTCGACCGCGCAGATTATCGCGCGGTTGTTGGCGCTGAAGATTTATCAGCTCAGCCCCGAGGAGTTTGACCTTATCCGCTCGCTGCTCACCGCCAATGATATTGACGTATTGGAGCAGGCAGTCGCCGGTTTGGCCTCTCGCCAGTAAGCGCCCCGTGGAGGACGTCTTGAATTATTGGTGGGTTTGTTGTACGAGACAGTAAACCTACGTTACACGCTTATGCTCATTGCATTTTCACATTGTATTGATTTTAATAACTTTTATTTCCATCCCGGTTTGAGTG
>NZ_JBLKSS010000262.1:0-2822 GCF_047607725.1 Sodalis sp. (in: enterobacteria)
AGCACAGGAAAAATAGACTAAAACCGAGTCAGAAGATGAGCGAACACGTGATCGAATATCACTGGAATGGGTGATCGGAAAATATCGGAATAACTGATCGGATGTCGCCGGAACAGATGATCGGATACGTCGGAATCTGCAGCCAGCAGGGCGGTTAATGTACGCCGCGCGCCAGGATGCTCAAAATT
The DNA here is from genome assembly GCF_047607725.1 of Sodalis sp. (in: enterobacteria). Classification (GTDB taxonomy): domain Bacteria; phylum Pseudomonadota; class Gammaproteobacteria; order Enterobacterales; family Enterobacteriaceae; genus JBLKSS01. The sequence goes on from NZ_JBLKSS010000262.1 coordinate 189, forward strand.
GGCTGCGGTGTGGAATAGAAGTTCGCTGTTCTCAGATCCCAGGGCCGGCACCGTCAGGCGGGAGAACTTCTCATGTAATTCATCAAGGGAGAGGGGATTGAGCGCATGGCTACGAACCATTTTGGTTTCGCCCCGTAATTGCTCACCGTTGGTAAAGCTTATTTCGATGACCGACTCATGGGGCGCTTGCCCTTCCACCGCCTGCGCCACCACTTTTTCAAGTAAAGCCCGGGCCTGCGGATCCGTGGTCTTTCCGCCCGTGAAGTCTTGTTCCCCCAGCAGAAAACCGCAGAGCGCCAGGGCGATGCAGTGCTGGACACTGAATTTGGTTTCCAGCGGCGTGCGGGGGCGTGGGTTACCGGCGTTGATCATACACATGGGGTGAACGTAGGCTTGGACGTGGGCGATTTCGCGGCCGTTAAGCTCGGGAAATAATCCTTGGGCGGTTTCGATGGAAGCATGGGTGCCGCGGCAACTGGCATAACGTTTATAGCCGTTAAAGGACAATTCCCAGGTTTCGCCAAGGTCCAGAAGCGGCACGTCAACATCACCGGACTGAATAAAGGATTTCAGCCAGCCCGCCGGTTCATAAAAATGGGGGGCAGCAATAAAACCCGACTGCGCCAACTCGGCCGCCATAATTCCGTCCATAGCCGCTTTGCCGGCGTGGAAGGGCTTGCCGTGCGTCCCCGAGGACTTCATCAATCCTCCCATCATCGTTGCCTCTGCGCCGAGGGCATTCGCCGACGCGGCCTCATCGAGGCCGTTTAGTGAGGCGGCCACCGCGGTCGTGTCCGCCCGGCCGGCAATGGCGGTCAGGTGAAATTCCCTGCGCTGCAGGTTTCTGCCGATCCTCTGCGTTCCGCCGCCGCCCAGGCGCGCCATGATTTCATAACCGGTGATAAATGCGGCCAGCACCTGTTGCTCAGTCAGGTTTTGCGCCTGACCCAGCGCCAGCGCCGTCGATCAGCACGGGCCGCTGGGATGTCCTGCGCCGCCAGGGTGGGTATCATCAAAATCCGCCGCATGCGCCATGGTGCCATTTATCAGCGCCGCCAGCGCAGGCGTAGTCTGGCCGCCCAGGATAATCTGCGCGCGGCCGGCCGCTTGCCAACCTAACGCGACCTGGCGGACCGCGTTAACGACGGGATCGGTTACCGCCCCGATAGCCACCCCCAGGTAGTCAATCAAGGCGCGTTTCGCTTCCAGCACGACGCGATGGGGGAATACCAGGGTACGCGCCCGTTGAATAAAACGGACCAATTGACCCGTACGCGGATATATTTCAGATAGGGTTTGCCTATCGGCCATAGTTTTTCCTTTTATGCAGAAACCGGTGCAATATGCATTTTGCGAAGGCAAAATACACACTGTGTTCAATATAAAATATCGTGATATTGAATCTTAAAATTATGAAAATTAATTATGATATTTGAAGATAAGATAAGTTATTAAAGTACTAAGGGTGAGTTTAGTCATTTTAACAGACCGGAGGAAAGAGCGAGAAAAAGGCGGGTGAAATCTACTATATTGAATTTTATAGATATTATATCGTGAAGCCTCTATGCCGCGGTTGATGTAGAAGACGTAATAATGGCGGCGCCATTATCTTCTTCGCGTTAGATGATTATTTGCTTTTTGCATATTAACTTATCCATAAAATGAATTTCTTTTATCTTTTATCGAATGCTACTGTCGGCGTAATGAGGCTGGCAGAGAGAGGCGTGTGGCCGCTAACCTTGCTGAGCTTCTTAATGAATGGACCAAAGGGAATAAATAATGACGGCGAATGATTTATTGGGGCGGCGTATCGCGTGGCGTAGATTTTTACCGCTACTCTTCCTGTCGATTCATCCTCTGGCGGCGCATGCCGGGCAAAACGATGACTGGCGGCCTCAACAACCCGTTCAGGTGCTGGTGGGCGTCGGCCCGGGTGGGTCGATGGACCCGTACTGCCAGAATGGTGAACGATGGTCTGCAACACGCGGGATTGATTCCAGGCGGCGGCGAGGCGGTCAATCGCCCCGGTGGCGGCCATTCTGTGGCGTTGAACGCTTTGTTGAACCAGCCCGGCGACGCTGAGCGCATCCAGGTCGTAAACACCCCCTTCATCACCAACAAATTACTGGGGCGCATCCCTATCGATTACCGGCAATTTACTCCGCTGGCGCTGTTGTTCAGCGAGCGTTTCCTCTTTGCGGTACGTAGCGATTCCCCTATTAAGGATTGTAAGGATCTCATCGCCAAACTTCGGCAGGATCCCGCCAGCGTTTCGTTTTCGGTTTCCAGTGGCGTAGGTACCGTTAATTACGCCGCCGCGATGGAACTGGCTAAGGCTATCGGTGCCGATATCCATAAAATCAAAGCGGTCAGTTTTGGCTCGGCAGCGGAAGGGGTGACCGCCACGCTGGGCGGTCATATCGATGTGGTTATCACGACGCCCTCCAGTCTTGTTCCTTTATGTTCAGGCAGGACGCTTGCGGGCGCGGGCGTCAGCGTATGCCCAGCGCCGTCTGTTAATTCCCCATCAAGTTATTGAAGATGATGTCCATTATTTTTTTAATGGGCGCAATTCATGAAACAAACCCCACCAAAACCCTCAAGACGTCGTCCCAATTTCCCGCTGGACTTTAA
>NZ_JBLKSS010000263.1:0-2810 GCF_047607725.1 Sodalis sp. (in: enterobacteria)
TCGCGTTCTTCTTTTTACGTGCCATGCCATACCCCCGGAAGCTAAAAGTCTCCAGAGTATGGCGGAACAGAAGATGAGCGATCGGACAGAATCGGAATCGCTGATCGGGCGACCGGAATCAGTGATCGGACGTGACCGAAAGCAGCACTAGCCACGCCTGTCGGATAAAAAATGTCTGGCCTGCCAGGCAAGATAAAAGAAATTGGACGTCGAGGTGGATAACAAGCGCGGGCTTTCGATACCGCTGATTTTTTCGGTGGGCATCAGTAAGAACTGCAGCGGCCCTACCAAATCCTTAAGCACCACATAGCCGGCGGTGGTATTCACTTCACTGCACGGCGAAGGATCCCCTAGCTGCAATTGGTGCGGCACGCATTCTTCGCTCACTATCCGCCACAGCGCGTCGGGATGTTTCGGCGAGGAGGTATTGTAATATTGCCAGGCGCCGAGCGCCGCAACCAGAATAACAATCACCAGCAGCAGCGCATATTTGATCTGTTGCCACGTCATGGATCACCCTCTTAGTGTTCTCTACGCCGCATTAAAAACGGGCCGCATCCGCTGGGATGACAGCCCGTCATTACCGTTATTTTACCGGTAGGCCGCTTAGCCGCGCAATTTACAGCGCCCGGTGCCGTGTTTCATGTGCCGCCAGCAGCGCCAGTAATGTCAGGCAGGCTATCGTCGCCAGGTAAATACCCACGTAGAATAACCCGTAATTGGCGGTGAGCCAGGCGGCAATGTATGGGGCGACCGATGCGTCGATGATTAAGGCCACATTATAGGAAAAAGAGGCGCCGGTATAGCGAACTTCGGTGGGAAACAGCTCCGGCAATAGCGCGCCCATGGGGCCGAACGTGAGACCCATCACCATAAATCCTATCAACAAAAACGCCATGACCACCCAGATATTGCCGGAACCCAAGAGCGACGGGAACACCAGCGCAAAGGCCATAATCAACACTGTAATAGCTATCATGGTGTGCCGGCGGCCGAATTTATCCGCCAATTGACCGGCGACGGGTACCATCAGGCCAAAACCGATGACGCCAATCATCAGCATCAACAGAAAATCGTTGCGCGAGAAACCCAGACCGCGCGGCAGGGGAGCCGTTCCATAGGTCATGGAAAACACCGTCATGATATAGAATAAGGTGTAGGTGGCGACCATGATAAACGAGGCGATGATGGTTACTTTCAGAGTAAGCGCCCCTGTGCCTTCACCTTGGCGATTTTGGCGAAAACCGGCGTTTCGTGCAGCGAGACGTGCACATAAAGCCCAATCAGTACCAGTACGGCCGACAACAGGAACGGCACTCGCCAGCCCCAGCTCATGAACTGTTCATCGGTCAGCAGCCAGGAAAGCAGTAGGAACATGCCGTTGGCGAAAAAGAAACCAATGGGAGCGCCCAACTGCGGGAAGGAGCCATACAGCGCGCGTTTTCCGTCGCCAGCAGCGCCGCGCCGCCCCATTCGCCTCCCAGGCCAAGACCCTGGCCGAAACGGGCCAGCGCCAGCAGCAGCGGGGCCAGTACGCCAATGGTTTCATACCCCGGCAGGAGACCGATCACCACCGTGGAGATACCCATGGTCAGCAGTGAGGCCACCAGAGTGACTTTGCGACCGGCGCGATCGCCAAAATGGCCGAAGAGCGCCGAGCCAATCGGCCGGGCGATAAACGCGATGGCGAAGGTGGCAAGCGATTGTAGCGTCGCGGCGGTGGCGTCCCCCTGCGGGAAAAAGATATGGGGAAAAACAATGACCGCGGCGGTCGCGTAGATATAAAAATCGAAGAATTCGATGGCGGTGCCGATCAACGAAGCAACAATCACTTTGCCCCGCGAATTGACGGGAGGCGCGGCTGCGTCGGAATCCAGAGTCGGTGCTGCTGAGACTTGCATAATTGTTTCTTATTGGTCAACTACGAAAAAATAGGCATCTTAGACAGAGAAATAAGGCATTTCAATGGCTGAATTTTGACCAAATAGTCATTTCCGGTGGCCAGCAGCAGATTATTCCTCCCCATACTGTCCTGACTGAAAAAGCCACGGGGGAAAGCGCTTGTAACAGAGTTAATTTCTGTAAAAACCCGCAAGAAAAGTTATCAATCAGATATAAATGCTGGTTTGTGGTTATGAAAATGTAAAAGTTGGTGTAATGAACTGCTTATGTTGCAAATAAGTAGCGCATTGTGTTATGATGGTAATGAATGTCGATATATTCGGTAGGGGTCAGGCGTCAAGACGGCCCCTATTCTTGACCACCAGGACGTGGCTTGGCCCGCGTGCGGTGGTGTTTATCGACGCACCGGGCCTCCTCTTGCGCAGCGGCGACTGTGCTAAACTCAGCGGCTGCCCGCAGTCGGCCGGAAGGCGAATTGCCGTCGGCGCCAAGCCGGTTGGCTGCGGCGTCGTGGGGAGGGACATCCGTTTCCTGCCGGTTATCGTCCTCGCAGGCGTAATCGGCGGTGCCTATCCATGCGGCGCAGAACAGCGTGAGACGGGCAAAGAAATAGAAAAACGCCATGAGCCCGATGACCGAGCCGAAGGCGGCACCAGAGGGTGATTTGGCCAGTTGCGGTAGCGTCATGGTCACAATGATTTTAATCACCTCGAAACCGAACGCCACCAGCAGCGACCCGTGAAAAATGGCTTTATTCCGTGGTTTATGCGTAAGCGCCCCGTGGAGGACGTCTTGAATTATTGGTGGGTTTGTTGTATGGCCCGGTAAGAATATGTTCCACTACGATGCCTAGTGAACCCGCATCCTATAAGGGACGGCTGTCAGATCATGGATAATCCGGCGATGAT
>NZ_JBLKSS010000264.1:0-2785 GCF_047607725.1 Sodalis sp. (in: enterobacteria)
CACCGTTCAAGCATTCAAAATAAATGAAGTGCTCCTGTGTTTTTGCAAACAATTTTGGACTGTCCAAAATAGCCATTTTTTAGAGTTCAAAGGAGTCCAGAATTGACTGCAAATTAGTCCAGAATCTTTTGCATCGCTACACTCCGTATGAAAGCTATCTGTAGTATGCCCAAATTACCAATATCGACGATATCATCAGCGGCAAAAAAAGCCCCGATACCCTAGGCGTGAAAGCGCTGGACGATCATACCCTAAGTCACGCTGGCCGAGCCGGTGCCGTATCTGATTAAGGTGCTCGCTCATCCGTCCATGTCGCCGGTGCCGCAGAAAGTGGTGGAAAAATTCGGTGAGAAGTGGACCCAGCCGGCGAATTGGGTCGGTAACAGCGCTTACGTCGTCAAAGATTGGGTCATTAACGAGCGTATCGTACTAGAGCGTAACCCGCAGTATTGGAATAACGCCAAGACCGTCATCAATAAAGTCACCTATCTGCCGATCTCTTCCGAAGTCACCGACGTAAACCGCTATCGCGCCGGCGAAGACGATATGACCTACAACAACTTGCCGATTGAGTTGTTCCAGAAACTCAAGAAAGAGATCCCGAAAGAAGTCCACGTTGATCCCTACTTGTGTACCTATTATTACGAAATCAATAACCAGAAAGCGTCGTTCACCGATGCGCGCGTGCGTACCGCGCTGAAGCTCGGCTTGGATCGCGATATCATCGTCAACAAAGTGAAAGCGCAGGGCGATCTGCCGGCTTACGGCTTTACGCCGCCCTACACCGACGGTGCCAAGCTGACGGCGCCGGAATGGTTTGGCTGGTCGCAGGAGAAGCGCAACGAAGAGGCGCGTAAATTGTTGGCCGAGGCGGGTTACACCAAAGATAAACCGCTGACCTTTGATTTACTGTACAACACCTCAGATCTGCACAAAAAACTGGCTATCGCCGTGGCGCCCATTTGGAAAAAGAACCTGGGCGTGAATGTGAAGCTTGAGAATCAGGAATGGAAAACTTTCCTGGACACCCGCCCTCAGGGCAATTTCGACGTCGCCTGGGCCGGCTGGTGTGCGGATTATAATGAACCGACGTCTTTCCTGAACATTATGCAGTCCAACAGCTCCAACAACAGCGCGTATTACAAGAGCCCGGCATTTGACAAACTGCTGGTCCAGGCCCTGCAGGCCGGTTCGGAAGATGCCCGCGCCGGATTCTATCAGCAGGCGGAACAGCAGTTGGATAAAGACTCGGCAATCGTCCCGGTGTATTACTATGTTAACGCCCGTTTGGTTAAACCTTACGTAGGGGGTTATACCGGTAAAGATCCGCTGGATAATGTGTATGTAAAAGATCTATACATTATCAAACACTAACTAAGGATGTTTGACGCGTGACAACAGGGCAGGCCGCTGGCGGTCATGCCCTGTTTGTTCTGCAAACGCCTTATCGTCTACTGCCATGTTATAGGTCTGGTAATGGTAAAGTTTATTCTTCGACGGCTGCTGGAAGCGATTCCAACGCTGTTCGTTCTGATCACCATCTCATTTTTTATGATGCGTCTGGGGCGCCCGGCAGCCAGTTTACCGGCGAGCGTAACCTGCCGCCGGAAGTGATGGCCAACATAGAAGCCAAATATCATCTGAACGATCCCATCCTCACGCAATACGGCAATTATTTATTACAGCTGGCCCACGGTGATTTCGGCCCGTCGTTCAAATATAAAGACTACTCGGTCAACGATCTGGTGGCCAACTCATTCCCCGTCTCGGCCAAGCTCGGTCTGGCGGCATTTTTGCTGGCGGTGGTGGTCGGGGTCGCCGCGGGCGTCATGGCGGCGCTCAAGCAGAACACCAAATGGGACTATCTCGCAATGGGGTTCGCGATGACCGGCGTGGTCATTCCCAGTTTCGTGGTGGCGCCGCTGCTGGTGCTGATTTTCGCCATCACGCTGAAATGGCTGCCCGGCGGCGGCTGGAACGGCGGCGAGCCCAAATTTATTATTTTGCCGATGGTCGCGCTGTCTCTGGCTTATATCGCCTGCATCGCCCGCATAACCCGCGGTTCGATGATTGAAGTGCTGCATTCCAATTTTATCCGCACCGCGCGCGCCAAAGGGTTGCCGATGCGGCGGATTATTTTCAGCCACACCTTGAAGCCGGCGCTGCTGCTGGTCATTTCGTACATGGCGCCGGCGTTTGCCGGCATTATATTACCGGCTCGATGGTGATAGAAACGATTTATGGTCTGCAGGGTATCGGCCATCTGTTTGTGAACGGCGCGCTCAACCGCGATTATTCGCTGGTGCTGAGCCTGACCATTCTGGTGGGCACCTTGACCATCTTGTTTAACGCCATTGTCGATGTCCTGTATGCGGTTATCGACCCGAAAATCCGTTATTGACGCTGGAGCGCGCAAATGAATGTGAGTAAAAAAATAGCGAAGCTCTGGAGAAATTCCGTGAACAATTGGAAGTGGAGGGCCGCCGCCTGTGGGCCGACGCCCATCGACGCTTCATCCATAACAAAGCGGCATTGACCAGCTTGTTTATCCTGCTGCTGATTGCGCTGTTCGTGATACTGGCGCCCTCGTTGTCCGCTTTCCGCTATGACGATACCTACTGGGCCATGATGTCCAACGCGCCGGATATGTAAGCGCCCCGTGGAGGACGTCTTGAATTATTGGTGGGTTTGTTGTATGGCCCGGTAAGAATATGTTCCACTACGATGCCTAGTGAACCCGCATCCTATAAGGGACGGCTGTCAGATCATGGATAATCCGGCGATG
>NZ_JBLKSS010000265.1:0-2760 GCF_047607725.1 Sodalis sp. (in: enterobacteria)
CGTAAGGGCCATGATGACTTGACGTCATCCCCACCTTCCTCCGGTTTATCACCGGCAGTCTCCTTTGAGTTCCCGACCGAATCGCTGGCAACAAAGGATAAGGGTTGCGCTCGTTGCGGGACTTAACCCAACATTTCACAACACGAGCTGACGACAGCCATGCAGCACCTGTCTCAGCGTTCCCGAAGGCACCAAGGCATCTCTGCCTCGTTCTCTGGATGTCAAGAGTAGGTAAGGTTCTTCGCGTCGCATCGAATTAAACCACATGCTCCAGCGCTTGTGCGAGGCCCCCGTCAATTCATTTGAGTTTTAACCTTGCGGCCGTACTCCCCAGTCGGTCGATTTAACGCGTTAGCTCCGAAAGCCACGGCTCAATGCCACAACCTTCAAATCGACATCGTTTACAGCGTGAACTACCAGGGTATCTAATCCTGTTTGCTTCCCACGCTTTCGTACCTGAGCGTCAGTCTTCGTCCAGGGGGCCGCCTTCGCCACCGGTATTCCTCCAGATCTCTACGCATTTCACCGCTACACCTGGAATTCTACCCCCTCTACGAGACTCTAGCCTGCCAGTTTCAAATGCAGTTCCCAGGTTGAGCCCGGGGATTTCACATCTGACTTAACAGACCGCCTGCGTACGCTTTACGCCCAGTAATTCCGATTAAAGCTCGCACCTTCCGTATTACCGCGGCTGCTGGCACGGAGTTAGCCGGTGCTTCTTCTTGCGGGTAACGTCAATCAATGGCGCTATTAACGCCACTGCCTTCCTCCCCGCTCAAAGTGCTTTACAACCCGAAGGCCTTCTTCACACACGCGGCATGGCTGCATCAGGGTTTCCCCCATTGTGCAATATTCCCCACTGCTGCCTCCCGTAGGAGTCTGGACCGTGTCTCAGTTCCAGTGTGGCAGCTCATCCTCTCAGACCAGCTAGGGATCGTCGCCTAGGTGAGCCATTACCCCACCTACTAGCTAATCCCATCTGGGTTCATCCGATGGTGTGAGGCCCGAAGGTCCCCCACTTTGGTCTTGCGACGTTATGCGGTATTAGCTACCGTTTCCAGTAGTTATCCCCCTCCATCGGGTAGATTCCCAGACATTACTCACCCGTCCGCCGCTCGCCGGCAAAAGAAGCAAGCTTCTTCCCGCTGCCGCTCGACTTGCATGTGTTAGGCCTGCCGCCAGCGTTCAATCTGAGCCATGATCAAACTCTTCAATTAAAAGCTTGATGCTCAAAGAATTAAAACTGGTATTCGTATGAATATTCGTTTGTTCACTCTTCAAGACTTGATATTTCGTGTGTCGATATCGTCTTGTGAGTGCCCACACAGATTGTCTGATAAATTGTTAAAGAACGCTGCGCTGCCGGAATCCGGCTGGCGCGAGGTGGCGTATACTACGCCTTTCTCAATTCAGTGTCAAGCCGTTTCGCCTGTTTCTGAACCCTCCCGTTCACTGTGATGATATTCACATGACCGGTCGATGGAGGCGCATTATAGGGATCCGAATTTATTGCACAAGCCTTTTTTGATCTTTTGCCGCTGACTGTTTATTTTTCATCCCTTCCGCTTTGATCTTAAGCGATCGTCTGCGCAAAAACGGCAAATGGCGGTCAAGGAAAGGTTGTCACAAACGCTTTTGAGACGATACAGTCTATTCAGTACCCCACAAAAGGATCCTTATCATGCCTCAGCACGTTGGACCGCTGCGCCCTTACCGAGACACCTTCCCTCAACTCGGCAAGCGGATCATGATCGATCCCAGCAGCGTGGTCATCGGTCATGTCACCCTCGGCGACGATGTCAGTATTTGGCCGCTGGTCGCTATTCGCGGCGACGTCAACCGCGTGCAAGTCGGCGCGCGCACCAATATTCAGGACGGCTGCGTATTACACGTGACCCATCGCTCCGAGCGCAACCCGGCGGGACATCCCCTGATTATTGGTGATGAGGTCACTGTGGGGCATAAAGCCATGTTGCATGGCTGCACGATCGGCAATCGTGTCCTGATTGGCATGGGAAGCATTATTCTGGATGGCGCCGTCATTGAAGATGAGGTCATCATTGGCGCTGGAAGCCTGGTGGCGTCCGGTAAGCGCCTACACAGTGGCTATCTCTATTTTGGCAGTCCGGCGCGGCGAGTCCGTCACCTGACGCCCGCGGAAATCGGTAATCTCATTTACTCGGCCAATAATTATGTACAGTGGAAGGATGACTATCTCACCCAGGCAGATGAACTGCGGCCGCCTGTAGAAGGACGTTAAATTTATTATCATCGCGCGACCCTGGCATTTTTATCGGCGTAGCTTTAGGGATAGCGCTTCTGGCATCGAAAAACGCATTCCTGCTTAAAGCTTTGGTCATGTGCCATTGTTTCAGGATAAGCAGTATCGGCCGTCAATATCCATTCCCTGAGCGATAAGCGACTCCATTGTATCCTCTACGTCCAGGCGATGCTGACGAAAGAGCGCGAGAGGATTGGACTCATCAGCCGCGGACAAAAAGCGGCTACATAACCAACCCGCGCTGACTTGGCACTCCGCGCGCATCCCGCCCACCGTAAGCGTACGCCCAGCGCCGTCTGTTAATTCTCCATCAAGTTATTGAAGATGATGTCCATTATTTTTTTAATGGGCGCAATTCATGAAACAAACCCCACCAAAACTCTCAAGACGTCGTCCCAATTTCCCGCTGGACTTTAACATTAAACTGGTTGAGCAGGCGCTCCAGCTCGGCGTATCCATTGCCAAGCTGGCACGGGATA
>NZ_JBLKSS010000266.1:0-2730 GCF_047607725.1 Sodalis sp. (in: enterobacteria)
CACTCAAACCGGGATGGAAATAAAAGTTATTAAAATCAATACAATGTGAAAATACAATGAGCATAAGCGTGTAACGTAGGTCTACTGTCTCATACAACAAACCCACCAATAATTCAAGACGTCCTCCACGGGGCGCTTACGGTATCGTCAAGTCGCCGCCCTATCGCACACGTGCAAAAGGGCCGTCACAGGCGCTGCGGGGATTTTCGCGCCGCGGCTGGTGCTTTGGCGCGAATAAGGTAAAATGCGGCCCGGCGGTGGGCGTGGTGGCCGCCGCCGATCTCTTTACTACCGACAGGAACGTACACCATGCCAGTGTTACATAACCGGGTCTCCAATCAGGAATTACGGGCGCGCATGCTGGCCGAAAGCGAGCCGCACACAACCGTCTCTTTTTACCGCTATTTTACCCTGAGCGACCCGCAGGGCTTCCGTGATGATCTTTACCGGGCGCTCACGGCGCTGCAGGTATTCGGCCGCGTTTATATCGCCGCGGAAGGGATCAACGCGCAAATCGGTGTGCCGCAGAGCCGTTTTAACGCCTTGCGCGAGGTGCTGTCCGCCGCCCATCCCCAGTTGGATGGACTGCGCTTGAACGTGGCCTTGGACGACGACGGCAAATCTTTCTGGGTGCTGCGCATGAAAGTGCGGCCGCGTATCGTTGCCGACGGTATTGAGGATCCCACTTTCAATCCGGCGAACGTCGGACGTTATTTGAAAGCGGAGGACGTTAACGCCATGGCGGACGATCCGGATGCGCTCTTTGTGGATATGCGCAACCATTATGAGTATGAGGTGGGGCATTTCGATAAGGCCATTGAGATTCCGTCCGATACGTTCCGTGAACAACTGCCGATGGCGGTGGATATGTTACAACACGACAAAGATAAAAAAATTGTCATGTACTGCACCGGCGGTATCCGCTGCGAAAAAGCCAGCGCCTGGATGCTGCATAACGGCTTTAAAAATGTGTATCACGTGGAAGGCGGAATAATTGAATACGCCCGCCGCGCGCGGGAAAAAGGGTTGCCGCTGAAATTTACCGGTAAGAATTTCGTGTTTGACGAACGTTTGGGCGAGCGCATTACGCCGGATATTATCGCCCATTGCCACCAATGCGGCGCACCCTGCGACAACCATACCAATTGCCGTAATCAGGGTTGCCATTTGCTGTTTATCCAGTGCCCGGTTTGTGCCGATAACTATGACGGCTGCTGCAGCGTGACCTGCCAGGAGGAGCTGTCGCTGCCGCTGTCCGAGCAGCGTTCGCGCCGCGCCGGGCGGGAAAACGGCATGAAGATATTTAATAAATCCCGTGAGCGCCTGCAACTGACGCTGACGGGGGACGATCCGGCGCAGAAATAGCGGGCGGCGAAGCACGGGTAAACGGCGACGGCGCACGGGGCGTGGCTAATCCGGCAAGAAACGCCGTGCCCGTCTATGCGCGGACGGCGAGTATCAAGAGGGTGACTAACCGACCGGCGGCGAGGGGTGGCTAGGCGGCAAAGCGGCGCAGCAAAAACGGCGATAAATCGAAACCGCTATCGCGCCCTTCGGCGAACGCGGCCGTAATTTCACCCAGCACGCTGGCAAATTTAAAGCCGTGGCCGCTCAGGCCGGATATCACCAGCCCATTGTCATGCCCAGGCAGCGTGTCGATAATGAAATCCTCGTCGGGGGAAAGGTCATACGTGCATGCCTGACCGCTAAGACACACGCCAACCCCCGGCAAAAACGTGCGCAGAAAACCAAATGCCTCCGAGCCGTCCTCGGCCAAGGCGCCAAACGGCTTGCGCTGCTCGGGCGCGGTAATGCGTTGGCCGCCATCGTGCTTGCCCACCTTAAGGGCATTCTCCAGCGCCGGGAACCCATAGTAATGGCTGCCGTCGGTGGCGGCGACGGTGAAGGCCGGAAAATGATTATCTTTGCTGAATCGCCCATCCGCCTGGTGCCAGGAAAACACCTTGCGTACCGGCGTTACCGGCAGCGATGGCAGCAATTGCTTGACCCAGGTACCGGCGGCGACCAAGAGCTTTCTTGCCTGATAACGGCTGCCTTCGCGCGTTGCCACTTCCGCGACGTCGCCGGTGAGCGTGATGTCCGTGACGCCGCAATTGAAGAGCTGCGCGCAGCCGGCCTTTTCCGCCAGCGAAATATAGCGGGCAATCGCCAGCTCCGATTTCAGGTAGCCGGCCTGGGGTTTAAAAATGCCAATATAATCGTCCGGTACCCGCATTACCGGCCAGCGCGCGTTAACCGCGGCGTCCGTCATCAATTCGCACGGCAGCCGGAAGCGCTGCACTCCGCTTACGGCATTTTAAATAAATACGGATTGACGCGGCCCGAGGTTTATCACGCTGCTGCGGTGAAAAACCGGCGTTTCGCCGTCATAGCTGAGCGTCTGCCAAAGGGTTTGGGCGCGCTGCACCAGCGGCACATATTTCTCGCCTTCGCCATAGGCATGGCGGATAAGACGTGTATCTCGATGGTGGCTGCCGCCTTGGGGCGGCGGAAAGGCCGCGTCGATCATTAGCACATTCAGCCCGGCTTGCGTGGCATAAAACCCAGCGGCCGCCCCCATGCTGATTCCGGTCACGTCCGATCACTGATTCCGGTCGCCCGATCAGCGATTCCGATTCTGTCCGATCGCTCATCTTCTGTTCCGCCATACTCTGGAGACTTTTAGCTTCCGGGGGTATGGCATGGCACGTAAAAAGAAGAACGCGAGAA
>NZ_JBLKSS010000267.1:0-2721 GCF_047607725.1 Sodalis sp. (in: enterobacteria)
TCATCGCCGGATTATCCATGATCTGACAGCCGTCCCTTATAGGATGCGGGTTCACTAGGCATCGTAGTGGAACATATTCTTACCGGGCCATACAACAAACCCACCAATAATTCAAGACGTCCTCCACGGGGCGCTTACGTACGCACTGCGTGAAAAGCAACGGCGACAGTAGCGCAATCAGGCTCTTGATCCAATGCATTAAGGCTCCCCTTCGACAGGCGCAGCGGCGGTCGCCTGTTTTTCCAATGTTGTTCCACCAGGCCGCCAAAGCGCAAACTGCGCCACAGCTGCCAGATATTTTCCTGATGCGAGTAATTCAGGCGCGCCGCGCGGAGGAATGGGCACCCGTTCCGGCGATGTTCGCGTTGAGCGTCAGGTCCCCCGCGCGGCTGAGATTCAACGTGGCGCGTAATCGGCTGATTTCCATATAGCGCAGCCAATCAACGGCGGTGGCGGTGGCGATATCGCGGTCTGCGAGCGCGTCGGCGAACTGGGGATCCAGGCGCAACGTCATCAAATTATCGCTGGCAATCCAACCGCGGGGGATAACCTGGGTCGCATCCTCGAGCAACAGCGGCAACTCGCCGCTTACCCCGCCCGGACATGGCGAACTGTTTAGGTTTTAACGCGGTAATAAGCTCGCTCATTTCCACGCTTTGCACCTTCAATACCGCCGGCGCGTGCTGCGGCAGCCGCAGCGGGGTTAAAGATACCTGGCCGCCAAGGGTTTTCAACGTCACGTGGGTTAAGGTGAGCGGATGGACGTCATCAAAGGGGTAGAAACCTTTCAGGCCGGTATCCAGCTCACGCAGGGCAATAGGGGAAATGATTTCATCGATGTGCAATGCGGCCGGCTGGCGGATCCCCAACTGTCCAGCGGCTTTGCGCCAGGCGGTAGGACAGCGACAGCCGGACGCCGACCAAACGGCTGTCGCCGTACCAGAGATACCCCCCGGTCAGCACACTGTGGCCGCCGGCGATAAAACCCTTGTCCGCCGTGGCGGAAAAGGAGCTCTGCACATAAAATTCGCCCTGGTTCAGCCGGATGCCCAATGCCGGTTGCAGTAAAGGTGCGAATACCCTCTGCGGCTGTTTCGGCCACCAGGCTTGGCCGCGCAGCCGTTCGCCGTCCCAACGTCCATTCAATTGCACGGGCCCCAGCGCGCCAGCCTGTAACGTTCCACGCCAGCGTCAACCGCGGCGCGGGCATCGATAAGACCATAGCGAAAACGGTCCATTTCCCCCTGTGCCGTGCTAAAGCGCAGAATTTGGTCCTGCCAGGCGCCACGACCGGCAATACGCCAGCGCGCGCCAAACGGCAACAGCTCGCCATTGCCCCAAAGCCGCCACTGCCAGTCGCCGGCATCGGGCCAAAAGTTCACCGCCTTACCGTCCAAATGCAGCGTAAAACGCCCATTGTTACCTGCTCTGGCCTGCAAAATCGCCTGCAGCCGGCCGTTCCCCCCCGCGGAGGACAGCTGAACACCGGCAAGGGGCAGACGCGCGGTATCGATGTCAAACATGTCCGACACGCCCCCGACCAGACGCAAAAGCGCGCCGGGTAACAAGGCGAGATACGGGGCGGTGACATCGCCACGCAATTCGCCGGGGATGGCGGCATCCAGCGAGAGATTGTTGTCATTCACCATGCCGTTAAGGCGAAACGGCAGGCGATTATCCGTCAGCCGTAGCGGGCCAGGACCGATATTCAACACCACGTTGGCGCGGCCGCGCAATCCCTGCGTCAGCACGTTGAGCCGCGCGTTGACGCCGAGACCGGCCAGACCGTCGCGCCAGTCGGTCAGCGTCAGGGCAATTCCCCCCGCCAGCGCCTGGGTGGCGTAAGGCCAACGCCACCGTCCATCGCTGACCACCCATTCTCGCGCGGAAAGGCGCCACGGCAAATGCGCCAGCGTCATGCCGTTTTGGCTATCGGTAATCGACAGCACACCCTGCTGTTGGCGCCGGTTGAGATCAAATGTGAGCGCCGTACCGTTCACCAGGGTAAGGCCGCCCTGCACGGCCCCGCGCTCGGGCAGCAGCCGGGAGCCAGGGTGAGTTTTCCCTGCAAGACCACCGGCGCGGGCGCGCCGTTCAGGGTCAGGCGTTTTAGGGTCAGTTGACGATCGTCAAGGGCCGGCTCGGCCGCCAGTTTATCGCTTTAATAAACGAGTCGGGTGCGCGGCCCCGCATGCGTCAGGRTCAGGCTGCCGGCCCACCCCTGCCAGGGCGCTACCGTCAGCCGGTCGACAAGGACGCTAAACGCCGGCAACCCTTGCCATTGCGCAAGCGGATCCCGTGGGGACGCCGTGGACGTCGATTGGCCAACGCAGGCGGTGTCAAGCCGTAGATCAATGAGATGCAACCGCCAGGCGCCGGCGCGGTGGGTCAGATCGCCGCCGTCGCTGCGCAGCCAGACGCACCCGGAACGATTAAGGCGAAAGGCCGGCAGCTGTACGACGCCCTGCCGCCAACCGGACCGGCCGTCGGGCCGTGCCCAATTGGCCAGCGTCGGTAACCAGCGCGGCAGGGTGAGCCATAGCAGAAGCAAAAGCAAAAGCAAAAGCAAAAGCAAAAATAGCGTAAGCGCCCCGTGGAGGACGTCTTGAATTATTGGTGGGTTTGTTGTATGAGACAGTAAACCTACGTTACACGCTTATGCTCATTGCATTTTCACATTGTATTGATTTTAATAACTTTTATTTCCATCCCGGTTTGAGT
>NZ_JBLKSS010000268.1:0-2720 GCF_047607725.1 Sodalis sp. (in: enterobacteria)
GGCCCATTGGTCCTGCAAACCGCTTTCCTGCGCCTCGCCGGCAAAATCCAGAAAGTCTTTTAACTCGGTTTTAAGCCGTTTAAATGGCCCTTGATTCATCACCTTGACGGCGAACTGCTGCCAGACATCGCCCAGTTGGGAAGTGAGTCCCGTCCAGGAGTTCATTGCGTCTTTCTGCGCCCCCGGCCAGCAGCCCGTAAAGGCGTGCTACACCGCCATAGGCCGCTTTGGCGCGCGTCTCCAGATGGTCAAAACCGGATGACACCGACGCCAGTCCCAGGCGCAGACCGCTAAAGGTGCGCTGACCCTGATGGCCCAGCCGGTCAAGCTGACTTCCCAGGCTATTCGCCCGAAGACCGAGACCGTGCAGGGATGCGCCGCCTTGCCGCCCCATGCCGACCAGACTTTGACCGAACAGCCGCGCCTGCCGGGGCAGGTTGCCCAGCAGGTCAACAATTACTGACGCTTTTATCTGCTTTCCGGCCATCGTTTACTCACGCTGTAATAAGTGGGTGGCTTGCTGGCAGTGCCGGTAGAGCCGGATTAACGGCAGGGAAAGCGCCCAGTCCATGCCCGACTTGGTGACTGTTGCGAGCATCAGCGCCGCTTCTTCAATTTTTTCCCGACACTGCATCCAGTCGCCCCGCGTCAGCCGCCAGCTGGCCGGCCAGGGCGCTGCCGCCCAGACGCTGGGCGATGATAAGGCGTTCAATATCGCGCGCCGACAGGCTTTTCAGTTGCAGCAGCGACAACGGGCCGTTGAGGTTGCCCAGCCGGTCGACCTGCCGGCGCAGCAGCTCAAACTCCACCATCGCCGGTGAACGTACTAACTCTGAGCCGTTAGCCGTCTGTACTACCCGCTCGGCGGCCAGCTCGGCATCAATAATGTCTTTGCCGGTTAATGGCCGCAGGGTGACGTCTGTATGGCGCTGTTCGTCGTCACCGCTGCCAGTGATCAGGCCGTCAACCAGGGTCAGTTGCCCGCGCGCCAGTTCGTCGGCCACGCTGGCAATATCCGGCGACACCCCTTCAACCTCGTGTGCCGCCGTCGCCAGGGTTTCCATGCTGTGGGTCATGCTCGCTCCTTACGCCACACGCTGGCTGCGAATGGCGGTAAATTTGGCGGAGATTTCTCCTGCATCCGTCAGGGATTCTTCCCCGTTGCTCCAGGCGTTGGTCATCATATGGGTTTCGCCGGAATCGGCTTCAAACTCCAGCGTGACATCGTGCCAGCCGTTGATGACGTCCACGCTCAGATCACCCCGTGCCGAGAATTTGCATTCCAGCGTAGCGGCGCGCGGTGTTGACTTATAGCCATAAACCCGTGCGCCGGTCACTTCCTCGCGTTTTTCCCCGGACGGCGTAAAGGTGGCCCCCGTCATCGKCGGGTATTCCTGCCCGTTAACCCGGACAATGGCCTTGCCCTGGTATTGGTATTTGCCAAATGCCATCGTGCCCCCTTACAAAATAAACTGGATCTGCTCTGCGAAAATGCGCAACTGGTTGATCACATCCGGCTTGCACAGCACGTCTACGCGGTTGCGGTCGTTTTTGTTGCGCTCGACAATCAGGCTGTCGTGGAAGCTATCGAAGTTCTCAATCACAGCCCCGCCTCCAGCCACTCTATCGGCAGCGCCAGCAACTGGGTGCGGATAATGGCCGGGGTCACCATCGCCTGCCCCGGTGCCACCGGCGTACCGTCATCGGCCAGCTTATGGCGCGGAAAGCGCTGGGTGATGCGTACCCGGGTGGAATAGCGCAGATAAGACGGTGTCGCCACGGTATTCACATCGAGGTAAGACGGATCTGGATCGCCATAGGCGTTGGTACGATAGGTGGTTATTTGCCGTTCAATCTGTACCCCATCGTCGGCCCCCACTTTCACGGGGGCGATGCCGTCATACAACAGCTGGTTACGCTCATTGGGGCACAGCCGGTCCGACAATGCCGGAGCCAGCCGCCGGGGCAGACGCAGGCTTTGCAGCGGACGCGCCGGATCGAGACTCAAGTGTTTTGCGCCAATGGCGCACAGGGTGGCCGCCCACAGATAGGCCGGCTCGGGCGCGCGCTGAATGCCGCTACAGGTCAGCAGAAAGTCATTGCGCGTCTTACCAAACCGGGTGATTTCCCCCAGACTGCCGGTATGGGCCGCCCAGGCGATACCGTCGGACATTTTGGTCGGTCCCCAGCGGTCGCGCAGTGCCTCGCTCAATAATGTCAGGTTGGCGGTATCGAGCCAGGGCATGACGATATGGTGATACTGGGTATCCCCCAGCGCGGCAATACTGTTGGCCAGATCAGGGTTCGTCGCCCGTGCAGCGGGCGCGGCAAGGGTCACCGCCAGCCCGGGCGGCGTTATCTCGCCATCGTAATAATTCAGGCGGATATCCTGCGCCGAGTATTCAGAAATAAACCGCGCACTGAGCGTGACCACCGTCTGGTCGGCGGTGACATCTTCCCCCCCCGGCGGGGCAGACACGGCGGTCACCTGCAGCGACGGCAGGGCATTAATCGCCCGTGCCAGCGCATCACCGACCGCCTTACCCTGCTGGCCTTTCTCCACGGTGACGCGCACCCGCACACCGCCGATATTTTATATAAAAATTGTGGCAAAATAGTGTCCTGTTATTTAAATATTTCACAATTCGTTCATGTTTATTGCGAATTTCATGTTTAATGTGCCTTGCTATTTTAGATATAAAAATACATACATACATATG
>NZ_JBLKSS010000269.1:0-2697 GCF_047607725.1 Sodalis sp. (in: enterobacteria)
GGCTAGTACACCCCAGCTATCGACTGGAACTTAAAGGCGAATCACTACGCAAAGAGCAAGGAGTAGCCAGCACAGGAAAAATAGACTAAAACTGAGTCAGAAGATGAGCGAACACGTGATCGAATATCACTGGAATGGGTAATCGGAAAATATCGGAATAACTGATCGGATGTCGCCGGAGCAGATGATCGGATACGTCGAAATCTGCAATTGTCGTGCTCCTGCAACAGATTGACAATGATGCTTCCCTTCACCGCCGGCGTATCGTGAATCTTCTCAACCGTGGCTTCCTGTGCATAAACAAAAGAAGTCGATCCCAGTAAGAGAGCCGTGGCTCCCCAAAGTTTGCGCATAAAATGTTCTCCGAAAGCGCGTAACCCATCAATACAAGCATTTAAAGCTAATCATTTTACACGCTCCAGGAATTTTCGTTTAGGGAAAACTGCCTAAAGTGACTGCGGCCACCCGAGACTAGTAAGCCATATTAATTAAGCATACTATGAACATATAATTTCCCTTACCCCGCGCGTTGAGCGTTGCCCCAATCCGGAATTTACTATGCCTTTAACCCCCCTTACCGCCGATCACGCCTGCCGTTTGATCGGGGATATCTTTGTCTATCATATGCCGTTCAACCGCGAATTAGGCCTGAAGCTTACACAACATGAGAATGACGCAGCACAACTTGAATTCGCGCGCGATGAAAAGCTGGTGGGCAACGCCCTGCAGCGTATTCTTCACGGCGGCGTTATCGCCTCGGTCCTGGACGTCGCCGCCGGAATAACCTGCGTCACCAGCGCGTTGCTGCGCCAGCCCGCGTTGTCGGAGCAGGATTTGTGTCATCGCTTGGCGCGCATGGGGACGATTGACATGCGGGTGGATTATTTGCTGCCCGGCCACGGCGAGCACTTTACCGTCACCAGCCACCTACTGCGCGGCGGCAATAAGATCTCCGTGGCGCGCGCGGAGCTGCACAACAATCGTGGGCATCATCTCGCCACCGCCACCGCAACCTATCTGGTAGGCTGACCGATGAACGAAAACACCGCCCGCCAAGGCGTGCTGTGCGCCCTCGGCGCTTACTTTATTTGGGGCCTGGCTCCCGCCTATTTCAAATTGATAGATTACGTGCCCGCCAATGAAATCCTCGCACACCGTATTTTGTGGTCGGCGGTGTTTATGCTGGTGTTGCTGACCCTGGGCCGCCGCTGGCTGCTGGCCGCAGGTGCGCCGGTCTTTTCGGCGCAGCAAATTGCTGCTGGCCCTGGCGCTGACCTCTGTACTGATAGGCAGCAACTGGTTGCTGTTCATCTGGGCGGTCAATCACCACCATATGCTGGAAGCCAGTCTCGGCTACTTTATCAATCCGCTGGTCAACGTTTTGCTCGGTATGCTGTTTCTGGGCGAATGTTTCCGCCGATTGCAATGGCTGGCGGTCGTGCTGGCGTCCGCCGGCGTGCTGGTGCAGTTGTGGATGTTCGGTTCACTGCCGCTTATCGCCTTGGGACTGGCGCTCACCTTTGCCTTGTATGGCCTGCTGCGAAAAAAGATCGGCATCGACGCCCAAACCGGCATGCTGATAGAAACCCTTTGGCTGCTGCCGGCCGCTGCCGGTTACCTGTTTCTCGTCGCCGACACCCCGACCAGCCACCTCGGCACCAACGGCTGGCACCTTAACTTGCTTCTAGCTTGCGCCGGCGTGCTGACCACCGTGCCGCTACTGCTGTTTACCGCCGCCGCCCTGCTGGCCCAGCTGCGGCGGCTACAGACAGCCTGACGCCGCGTTAGCCGCGCGATTGGCTGGCCAGGCGCCGGACGGAGGTGCGGGAGATGAAACGCGCCATCGCCGGCCCGACCAGTAAAATGGCGAATAAGCGCAGGCTTTGCATCGCCATGACGAAACCGATATTTACCTGACTGCCGGTGGCGATAATCGCCACGGTATCCAAGCCGCCCGGACTGGTGGCCAGATAAGCAGTCAGCAGATTCACCGGCAGCAGTTTGGTCAAAAGCCAGGCCATGGCGCCGCACAGCAGTATCAAACCGGCGATGGATGCCAACATCTGCGGTAGCGTTTTCAGCGCCAACAGCACGATAGCGCGGGTGAAGCGCAGGCCGACGCTCCAGCCGATAAATGCATAGGCCAGCGCCAATAGCCACTCCGGCACTTGTAGCGTCAGCGTGCCGGTGGCGTGCAGCGTGGCGCCGGCCACCATCGGCAGCAACAGCGGACCGGCGGGAATACGCCCCCACGGCCGCCACCGCAAGCGTAGCGACAAAGCGAAAGTCCAGCGGCGGAAACCACTGCACCGCCGGTGCGACGGCCCCCTGTTCGCCCATCGCAATATGCGCCACCGCGGCGGCGGCGGCGACAAACAATACCCGCAAATATTGCATAAACGCCACCAGCCGCACATCGACGCCAAAGTCGCCCGCCATCGCCACCATCGCCGACGCGCCGCCCAGCGACGCGCCCCAGGCGCCAGTCGGCCCAGGTAAGCTGCTGAACCTGACCAGCAGCCAGCCCGACAATCGTAAGCGTACGCCCAGCGCCGTCTGTTAATTCCCCATCAAGTTATTGAAGATGATGTCCATTATTTTTTTAATGGGCGCAATTCATGAAACAAACCCCACCAAAACCCTCAAGACGTCGTCCTAATTTCCCGCTGGACTTTAAAATTAAGCTGGTTGAGCAGG
>NZ_JBLKSS010000270.1:0-2598 GCF_047607725.1 Sodalis sp. (in: enterobacteria)
TACTACGCCGGCGATGGCTGGGCGGAGATCGACAATAATATCGCTGAAAACGCGCTGCGGGTAATAAGCCTGGGTCGCAAGAACTATCTGTTCTTCGGTTCGGATAGCGGCGGCGCCCGGGCGGCGCTGATGTATACGCTGATCGGCAGTTGCAAACTGAACGGCGTGGAACCGGAAGCGTATCTGCGCTATGTGCTGGCGAT
Organism: Sodalis sp. (in: enterobacteria); assembly: GCF_047607725.1. Taxonomy (GTDB): domain Bacteria; phylum Pseudomonadota; class Gammaproteobacteria; order Enterobacterales; family Enterobacteriaceae; genus JBLKSS01. Next base: position 204 of record NZ_JBLKSS010000270.1, read on the forward strand.
TATCGCGGATCATCCCATCAACAAAATCAAAGAGCTCCTGCCGTGGAACCTCACCATCCCTGCTGAATAACTGTCAATACGGCGCTGGGCGTACGCTTACTAACGGCGGTCTGCTTGGCAAAATCCGCAACGGGGATACCGTGCGGGTGAACGGCAAAACGGGCGAATTGACGTTATTAGTGGACGAGGCGGAATTGGCGCAGCGCCAGGTGCCGGAACCGGATCTTTCTGCCGGCGCGGTGGGCTGCGGCCGCGAGTTGTTCGGAGCGCGGCGCCATCAGCTTTCCGGCGCGGAACAAGGCGCCAGTTGCATCAGTTTCTAAAACTCGACGGCCGCGCAAGATGACACCATGGGTTGACCGCGCGGCAAAAGCGGGAACGCGTTTTGGCCAACGCGGTTAGGGGGTAACGCGCTGGCCGGCGCTTATTCCAGCGTCGGATTCATCCGCCGCAAATCATACGGCGTTATCTGATAAACGTAGTAGTTGAGCCAGTTGGCAAACAGTAAATGCCCGTGGCTGCGCCAGCTGGCTTTCGGCGTCAGGTCGGGATTATCTTGCGGGAAATAGTTAACCGGTAACGCTGACTGGAGACCGTTTTCCCGATCGCGGTGATACTCGCTGGCCAGGGTTAGCGCATCATATTCCGGATGGCCGGTGACAAACGCCAGACGCTTATCCGGGCTGGCAAACAAATAGGCTCCCGCCTCGTCAGATTCGGCCAATATTTCTAAATCGGTGTACTGGCGAATCATCGCGGTAGGGAAATCCGCATTGCGGGAATACGGGGCGAGAAAGGTTTCATCAAAACCCCGGGTCAGCAATGCATGCGGCCTCCGCGTGTGGTGCTGATAGACGCCCGCCAGCTTCTGCTGGCGGGTCATTTTTGGGATGCCGTAGAGAATATTCAGCGCCGCCTGAACCGCCCAACAGACAAACAGCGTTGACGTCACATGATCGCGGGCCCAGTGCAGCACCCGGTCAATCTGCGGCCAGAAGACGACATCCTGAAAATCCACCAGGCCCAGCGGTGCGCCGGTCACGACCAAGCCATCGAAGTTATCATGCTGGATATCTTCAAAATTACAGTAAAAATTATTCAAATGCTCCGCCGGGGTATTCTTTGATTCCCGGCTGTCGATACGCAGCAGTTGAATGTCCACCTGCAGTGGTGAATTGGATAATAAACGCAGAAACTGATTTTCGGTTTCAATTTTCTTCGGCATCAGGTTCAGGATCAGCACTTTCAACGGGCGAATTTCCTGCGTGCTGGCGCGCGAGGACGTCATCACAAAGACATTTTCGTTACGCAGAAAATTGACTGCAGGTAGCTCGTCTAACACCCGAATCGGCATAACCTTAGATCCTCAAAGCATACGTTTAAACGTTTAGACATCCAGATGCCTGAAGATAGCCGTTTTAGGGCGTGATGTCGAGCTCTCAGCCATTAGTTGAAAATGTTTCATCTTGTCCCGAAAAATGTATTAGCAGACTCCCCATTGCAAACACGCTTGGCGGGCGCCGACATCAAATAGCACGCTTGTCGGCGGGCTATAGATTGAACGTTCAACGCCTGTACGCGGACCGGGGTAACTCCACGGTATTCGTTTACAGTTGCTTGAACCCGCCTGCTAAATACCGCTACTCAAGCGCTAAGGTGAATTGGCATCCCGGCCGCGTGCCGCTCCGCCCTATTGCTTGCCGCCTGGCCTGTTGTTGATAACCCGTTTTTGCTGGCATGCCACGCTTTGGGCGGGTAAAAACGGCCATAGCCAGTGCTTCTGTCCGGACCCCGCTTTAGGCTTAGATCCAGTTCCAGTTCCAGTTCCAGTTCCAGTTCNAGNNNNANTNCNGATCNNTNTWCCTGTCGCCAAAATGGCTCGACAGGTTATACCGCAGGGACGGCCGCATTTTTTCAATCGACCGCGCACGATACAAGAACCGTCGCAAATCCTACTACGCTAACGGCATGGGGCATGGGGCGTGGGGCACTGGTAAAGGCATTAGGCGTTAAGCATTAGCCGCTGCAAGAAGCCTGAAGCGGGAAACTCATGGGGTTTACACCGGCCGCCGCCTACGGAAGTGGGATAGAATAGTCATATTCAGTAATGGCGTTATCCCTGCTGGTTCCGGTCACGTCCGATCACTGATTCCGGTCGCCCGATCAGTGATTCCGATTCTGTCCGATCGCTCATCTTCTGTTCCGCCATACTCTGGAGACTTTTAGCTTCCGGGGGTATGGCATGGCACGTAAAAAGTAAGCGCCCCGTGGAGGACGTCTTGAATTATTGGTGGGTTTGTTGTATAGCCCGGTAAGAATATGTTCCACTACGATGCCTAGTGAACCCGCATCCTATAAGGGACGGCTGTCAGATCATGGATAATCCGGCGATGAT
>NZ_JBLKSS010000271.1:0-2583 GCF_047607725.1 Sodalis sp. (in: enterobacteria)
TCATCGCCGGATTATCCATGATCTGACAGCCGTCCCTTATAGGATGCGGGTTCACTAGGCATCGTAGTGGAACATATTCTTACCGGGCCATACAACAAACCCACCAATAATTCAAGACGTCCTCCACGGGGCGCTTACGACAGGGTTATCCTGTTGCGTTTTTCAACCCAGGGGATCGCCTTGCTCAACGCCAGCGCGCCCCAGGGAGGGAGACCCGCCGCCAGGCGTTTCAGATGCCCCGCCACGCCCTGCTCTGCGAGGGCAAGCGGCGTCAGGAACAGCCAGATATCTTCCTCGACGGGTTGCGCAACAAGATGACGGGCAGCAAGCTCCGTCGTGATAGCCTCCTGTATGATCGACTCAGGAATAGCGAGCAGCTTATGCGTCTGATGAATTAATGCCCCCTGCTCTTCGGCGCAATGCCCCTGTCCCGATAACTCCTGTAAAACATGGCGTACCCCTGCCTGTGCGCGAATAAGAGAGTGCGGATCAATGCCCATATTCTGAGCAATCTGATCGGCGGTCTTAAAACCAATGCCGTGAATATCTAACTCAAGCCGATAGGGATTTTCACGCACCTTCCTGATGGCCTCATCACCATAGGTTTTATATATTCGCACCGCCCTGGCGGTTCCTACACCCTGCGATTGCAAAAAGACCATGATCTCCCTGACCACTTTCTACTCGGCCCAGGCGGCGGTAATCTGTTGCTGGCGTTTTTTTCCTATCCCTGACAATGTCAGCAATCGTTCGGGATGGCGCTCTATAACATCAAAAACGGCATCGCCGAAAAAACGGACCAGCCGGCGGGCAAAGCCCGGTCCAATCCCTTTCACCATCCCTGAGCCCAGGTATTTCTCCATACCTTCCTGCGTGGTCGGGATAATGGTTTTCACCTGGTGGGTCTTGAACTGCATGCCGTGGTTAACATCATTAAACCAGACACCCTGGCATTCAATATACTCGCCGGTCGTAATGGCCGGGGTATTGCCGGTGACGGTAACCAGATCCCGATGGCCCGCTACTTTAGCCCTGACCACAAAAAATCCCGTCGCCTCACTGTGAAACGTCACCCGCTCAACGCTGCCCGTCAGGTGTTGGAGTGAAGACGGGTCATGGCGAAAATTATTCGGCATCCTCCTCCAGAGCAGCCTGCTGGCGACAATGATCGGCACGGCATCGTGCCCAATGGTCATTATCTGATCGCGTGGACTGCTCGGCCACCGCATCCCATTGCTGAGCCGCGGATAACCAGTGTTTCTCACGCTCGTATCGTGCGGCCAGTTCAGCAAGCCGCTTAAATTTCGTCAACATACTGTCCTTCCGGTCTTTTTAACGCCAATGAGATTAAAAGAAAAGCGCACGCGGTGAGACGCGTCATAACGCATTCACTACAGGCGTGAAATAATCAAACTTATTGGCATGATACTGCGTCAGACTACATTTTTTATTTATGGCGACGATGCCGTATCCTCTGGTGCAGTACGCCATTTCTCCAGCTGCTTCAGGGCATGGGCCTGCTGCTCCTCAGTCACTTCGCCACAGGACTGCCCGCTGAGGTCAAACCGACTACCACCGGCATGGACCGCTCGCTGATAGGCTGGCGTTTGCGTATAGAACATCAGCGCCGCGCTGGCCTTGGCGCGGGTTAGCTCCAGTTCACGCGCCTGGATATCGTCAAGGATATCCGCCACAATGCCAGTTTTGAGCGGCTTAGGCTGTTCAAGACTGAAGAGTTGCGGCCAGTGTGCCACCAGACTGGCGATGGCCTCCTGACCCCGGCGTAATTTTTTCGCCCGGTTCCTCGCGATGCGCTCTTCCCGACTCAGGGGTTTGGGCGGCGGCTGTTTCGGCTTTGTTTCCTTGACCGGCTTCGGTGCCTTTGCCTTCGGCGGCTTCGCCGGTTTTGGCGCCGGCGCGGGTTTCTCGGCATGCTTCGGATTCACAGTGATTTTTGGCTTGCGTCTGATACTGAGCAAGGGGCTCTTGGGTTCGGTCATCGGTTTTATTCTCTTGCTTGATGGTGCTTATGGGTATCATACCAGCAGGTCTCCCTTCCCGCGAATACGCGGCCGTCAGAGGCGACCACGTACCGGGCACTACGGGTTAATGACATGACTGACGCGGGGTCGCCATTGCGGGGGAATGGCGAACATCATCCCATGCTGGCGACAATAGTCATCTAGTTGTCGGACATTGTGGATACCTATCTTGTGATAGATAACCTGCAGACGGTTTTCTACCGTGCGATGCGGTATCTGGAGCCGCTGCCCAATGCGCTTGCTGCTCAGGCGCTGCAGCGATAAAAAAATGATGCCCCGCTCCCTGTCGCTAAACATATCATCAACGGGCCAGTCCTCCACCGGTCGGGGACACCCGCCTTCGAGATAGTCCGGTAGCGACAGGAACGGGAACGGCCGCGCATGGCAAAAGCTGCCGTTACACAGTAAGCGCCCCGTGGAGGACGTCTTGAATTATTGGTGGGTTTGTTGTATGGCCCGGTAAGAATATGTTCCACTACGATGCCTAGTGAACCCGCATCCTATAAGGGACGGCTGTCAGATCATGGATAATCCGGCGATG
>NZ_JBLKSS010000272.1:0-2576 GCF_047607725.1 Sodalis sp. (in: enterobacteria)
AATCACTACGCAAAGAGCAAGGAGTAGCCAGCACAGGAAAAATAGACTAAAACTGAGTCAGAAGATGAGCGAACACGTGATCGAATATCACTGGAATGGGTGATCGGAAAATATCGGAATAACTGATCGGATGTCGCCGGCAATACCCAACACTTTTTCGACGATCTCGCGTGCGCCGAGATCGGTATTTTCCAACAGCGCGCGTGCTGCAGATTGGGCATACGGGCCGCCAGATCCGATAGCGATCAGATCGTTTTCCGGCTGGATAACATCGCCATTCCCGGTAATGATGAGCGAGGCGTTTTCATCGGCCACCGCCAGCAAGGCTTCCAGACGGCGCAGCATGCGGTCGGTGCGCCAGTCTTTGGCTAATTCAACGGCGGCTTTGACCAGATGGCCCTGGTGCACTTCCAATTTACGTTCAAACAGCTCAAATAGGGTGAAAGCATCCGCGGTGCCGCCGGCGAAGCCTGCGATAACTTTTTCATTATACAGGCGACGGATTTTGCACACGTTACCTTTCATGACGGTATTACCCAGAGTAGCCTGTCCATCACCACCGATGACGACATGCCCATTGCGGCGTACGCTTACGATTGTTGTCACGAGCAACCCCTTGGAATGGAAATAGTGAGCGCCCCGCAAAGAATACGGGGCGAGGATAACTATTAAATGGGGCGGGAATACGGGTTTTCAACCCCCGGCGGCAACGGGGATGCAATTTGATACTCCGGCGGCGCGTACGCTCTGCAAGATTTTATCGACGCCGGCGCGGCTGGAATAGGCTCCCAGCAAAACGCGATTCCAGCCGCCGCCGGTGGTAATGCGGCTTTCGATGCCGGCGAAGGCCAGTTGGGCACGTACCGACTCCGCCTGGTCCATCGCTTTAAACGAACCACACTGGACCAGCCAGCGCTGCGGCTTCTCTTTCGGCGACTCTTTCGCCGCACTCGGCTCGGCGCTCTTCTGAACCGGCTGAATGGGCGCCGGCGCGGGCGTCTGGCGCGCCGGTTGAGCCGGCTGAGGCGCGACCGTGGCCGGCGGCGTTTGGGTGGTCGGGCGGGTTTGGGCCGTGCCCGCCGCGGGCGCTTTGCTTTGATCGTTATAAGGCACTTCGTTCAAATGCGTGGGCTTACGGCGCATATCCGCCTGCATCTGTTCTAACAGTTGACGCTGCTCATCGGTCAGCTGCGCAGGCGAATTCACCTCTCCACCCGCGGTTGGCTCGGTGGGAGACTGTACCCCGATCTGACGATTTTCCAGCTCTTTAATATAACGCCAGCGTTCTTCCGGCTTGGGCGGTAACCCGCTGCCGGCGTTCTTGCCGCGATTCGGCACAATCACCGCCTCATCCGATTTGTTATGCGCGATGAAATAGAGACCGCCAATAAATGTAATCAATACGGCCGCCGCCAGTGCGATCATCGTTTTGGACGTGCCGGAGGAGGAACGTTTTTTTTTACGGTTGATCGTTTTACGCCGCGTGCCCGAGGACTTGCCACGGCCTACATAGTCTTTTTGTGCCACTATCGTTTCGCTAAATTTGAGATAATCATCAGGCCGTCATGTTACTGAAGGCAATAATATTTGACCAGCGTCAGCATTCCGAAATGCGCATCAGTGATGTGTCTGGGGCAGGGCGCTGGACCCGCGGATGATCAATTCACTGTCGAGCATCACAGAGGCTGCCGCCCTTGTCGCATGTTGCCTGAGTTGGCGCAAGAGTAACAGCACTGCTTCGCGGCCTATGCAATAACTGGGGGGCGCCACTGTTGTGAGCGGCGGGCAACAGTAGGCCGCCGCCGTTAAATTGCCAAACCCGGTCAGGGATAATTCTTCCGGTACCCTGAGGCCGAGCAGTTTCGCCTGCGCCAGCGCCCCCAGCGCTATCATATCGCTATGGCAAAAGATAGCGGTAGGTGGCTGTGGTCATGAAATCAATATGTTAAGTCCCGTTTTGCCGGTCTGGCAATTTAGCGGGCCCTGAAAGACACGCTTTTCCCGTGGGTAAGCGTACGCCCAGCGCCGTATTGACAGTTATTCAGCAGGGATGGTGAGGTTCCACGGCAGGAGCTCTTTGATTTTGTTGATGGGATGATCCGCGATAATCGCCAGCACATGGCGCAGATACGCTTCAGGCTCCACGCCGTTCAGTTTGCAACTGTCGATCAGCATATACATCAGCGCCGCCCGGTCGCCGCCGCTATCCGAACCGAAGAACAGATAGTTCTTGCGACCCAGGCTTATTACCTGCAGCGCGTTTTCAGCGATATTATTGTCGATCTCCGCCCAGCCATCGCCGGCGTAGTAGCACAACGCCCGCCAGTGGTTCATCAGGTAGTTGAACGCCTTTGCCGTATCGGCCTGGCGCGACAGCGTGGTGAGGTTTTCCCGGACCAAACTCTCCAGACCAACAAGTATTGGTCGGGATCGTGCTTCGCGCACCTGTTGTCGTTCCTCTGCCGGGCGCACCCGGATATCGGCTTCGATCGCGTACAGCTCACCGATCCGGCGCAGGGCCTCGGTAGTGGTCGGCGACGGATGGCGCACATGGATATCATGGATTTTACGCCGGG
>NZ_JBLKSS010000273.1:0-2566 GCF_047607725.1 Sodalis sp. (in: enterobacteria)
CATCGCCGGATTATCCATGATCTGACAGCCGTCCCTTATAGGATGCGGGTTCACTAGGCATCGTAGTGGAACATATTCTTACCGGGCCATACAACAAACCCACCAATAATTCAAGACGTCCTCCACGGGGCGCTTACGATCTCGGTGTGCTGGCGTTCGGCATCAAGGATGTGGCGCAAAAGTTCAACCTGACCCCGGCCGCCACCGGCATGGTGGCATCGGCCATTACGTTTGGCGCTATCGCCGGCGCGTTCTTCGGCGGTTATCTGACCGATAAAATTGGCCGCTATCGGGTATTCATGGCGGACATGCTGTTTTTTGTGCTGGCGGCGCTGGCCTGTGCCTTCGCCCCCAACGAATGGGTACTCACCGCCGCACGCTTTGTGATGGGCCTGGGCGTGGGTATAGATTTGCCGGTGGCAATGGCGTTTCTGGCGGAGTTTTCCCGCCTGCGCGGACGGGGTAACAAAGCCGCCAGCATTGCCATGTGGTGCCCCACCTGGTATGCCGCTATCAGCGTTTCCTATCTACTGGTGTTGTTGCTGTACGGCGTATTGCCGGAAGGGCATACCGCTTGGCTATGGCGGCTGATCCTCGGCTTCGGCGCCGTACCGGCGCTGGTGATTATCGCCATCAGTAGCCGCTATATGAACGAATCACCCGTCTGGGCCGCCAACCAGGGCGATCTGGCCGGCGCGGCGAAAATCTTGCGCCATTCCTACGGTATCAATGCCGAGGTGGCAACGGACGCGCCGGCGCCGCAGATCAACCGCCGCGCCAAAGCCGGTTTGCGCAATCACGCCGCGATGCTGCGTGGCGTTTACCTGCGGCGGACGGTGCTTGCGACCCTCATCGCCGTGGCCTCCTCGTTCGCTTATAATGCGGTGGCGTTTGGTCTACCGGTCATCCTCAGCAGTTTCCTCGAGCAGTCCATGCTGAGCACCATTCTGTTCTCGCTGGCGCTGAATCTGCTGTTCGCGTTTGTCGGCGGGCTGCTTGCGGTGCGCTTTGTACCCCGCTTCGGCGCCGGGCCGATGACCGTGCTGGGCTATGCCCTGCAGCTATTGTCGCTCATCGGGCTGGCGCTTATCGGCCGTCCCCACGATGGCATTCAGGCCGGTCTGGCCATCGCCATGCTGGCGTTGTTCCTGTTCGGACAAGGGGTCGGCCCCGGTTCGCACAGCATGACGTTCGCCTCGCTAAGCTACCCCACCTCGCTGCGCGGCGTAGGTGTCGGGTTTAACCAGACGCTGATGCGTGCCAGTTCGACGCTGTCGCTGTTTCTGTTCCCGGTGCTGACGGCGCTGCTCGGCACCGGCGTTTTCTGGGTGATTGCGCTGGCGCCGCTGGCGGGCCTGTTAGCCTTGCTGGCCCTTCGCTGGGAGCCGTCGGGCTATGATGTGGATGCGGAAGATTTCGCGTCGCCGTCGACCGCCGCTGCAGGATAAGTCACTGCAGCGGGATTGGCCTGCGCCGTGGGTTAACCCTGCGCGGTAGGATGAATAAAGGAGCCCTCGTCAGACGATTGCCCCTTTTATTTATTAGGCCGTAAACACCTTGGCGGCGTCTTGACCGCCCCTCTCGCGCCGCAGGCTTCCGCGTGCGGTTCAAAGCGTGGCAGCGAGACGCACCCAGCCATATTCAACGTACACCTCCCGCTCCTGCAGCCAGCGCTGCAGCATATTTAACGCCATTAGCGCCACCACTTCCTGGCGCGCGCGCAGGGGATGCCGCGCCAGATTGTTGCGCAGGACGATGGTTTGCGCAAAATCCCGCCCCGGCGTATGCAGCGCCACACTGAAATGATCCTGCGTCAGAGCGCCCACCACCAGCCCCAGCGAGGTGCCGTGACGCTGCGCCAGCGCCGCTAAATCGACGGTCGGCTCAGCGCTCGCCGGTTCATCAGGCCACCATTCGCCGCCCGTCACCGGCACGCCGGCACGCCGGCGCTCCGGCACTGCCAGGTGACCATCCCGGCGGTGAACTGCTCCGCCAGCGCCAGGGTCAACCCCCGCTGCGGCAACTATTGCCCCAGCCGGGTCGGCAAATCGTCGGTCCCCTCATAGAGCTGGCTGTAGCCGGCCACGGCGCGGATCTGCTGCCATACTTGCTCCATAGACTCGCGTTCATGGGCCGGGCCGGTCAGCTTCAATTCAATGATCGGCATCGAGGAGCGGTAGCCGAGCACCACCTCCACCGGCAGACCGTCGAGCTCATTGGCCAGATCGCTTTCGCCGCGGCCAAAGGTGGTCATGCGCAGGCAAAGCGGTGGATCCGGCAAATCGAACCGCTCGCGCAGCCGTGGCACGATTTCGCGCTCCACCATGACCTTGAATTCCGAGGGCACGCACGGGGTAAAAAACAGCAAACAGCGGTTGAGCTGCAGCGCAAAACCACAGGCGGTGCCGACCGGATTGTCGATAAGCTGCTGGTTCCGGTCACGTCCGATCACTGATTCCGATTTCACCCGATCACTGATTCCGGTCGCCCGATCAGCGATTCCGATTCTGTCCGATCGCTCATCTTCTGTTCCGCCATACTCTGGAGACTTTTAGCTTCCGGGGGT
>NZ_JBLKSS010000274.1:0-2552 GCF_047607725.1 Sodalis sp. (in: enterobacteria)
GCGTGGAGCCGGAAGCGTATCTGCGCCATGTGCTGGCGATTATCGCGGATCATCCCATCAACAAAATCAAAGAGCTCCTGCCGTGGAACCTCACCATCCCTGCTGAATAACTGTCAATACGGCGCTGGGCGTACGCTTACCGATCCGACGCCATTATTACCCGTCGGCGGATGGCCGGGAGGATGCCGTGATTATGGCGCTGCCGCTGGGCTGACGCCGCTGCCGGCCGGGGAGCTATCAATGCCTACCCACACCATGTAGAATCTGCAACCAGCAAATTCCCTTTAGACAGAGACTGTGGCACGCGCCCATCGAGAAAGTGACCATGAAGAACGACCTCTACGCCGATGAAATTGCGGCACGGCGCACCTTCGCGATTATTTCGCACCCTGACGCCGGTAAAACGACAATTACTGAAAAAGTGCTGCTGTTCGGACAGGCAATTCAGACCGCCGGCACCGTTAAGGGCCGCGGCTCTAACCAGCACGCTAAATCCGACTGGATGGAAATGGAAAAGCAGCGCGGTATTTCCATTACCACATCCGTGATGCAATTCCCTTACCGCCAGGCGCTGGTAAATCTGCTGGATACGCCGGGGCATGAGGACTTCTCCGAAGATACCTACCGCACCCTGACGGCGGTGGACTGCTGTTTGATGGTGATCGACGCCGCCAAAGGGGTTGAAGATCGGACCCGCAAGCTGATGGAAGTCACCCGCCTGCGCGATACGCCGATCCTGACCTTTATGAATAAGGTGGATCGCGACATACGCGATCCGATGGAATTGCTTGATGAAGTGGAAAGCGAACTGCGTATTGCCTGCGCGCCGATCACCTGGCCTATCGGCTGCGGTAAACTGTTCAAGGGCATTTATCATCTGGCGAAAGATGAAACCTACCTTTATCAAAGCGGCCAGGGTCATACCATCCAGGCAGTACGGGTGGTCAAAGGGTTGGACAACCCGGAACTGGACCAGGCGGTGGGCGAGGATCTGGCAGCGCAACTGCGCGAAGAGCTGGAGCTGGTGCAGGGCGCGTCCCATCCGTTTGACGAACAGGCTTTCCTGGCGGGCGAGCTGACACCGGTATTTTTCGGTACCGCGCTGGGCAACTTTGGTGTCGATCATATGCTGGACGGTTTGGTGGCCTGGGCGCCGCCGCCGATGCCGCGTCAGACTGACGTTCGGGTGGTGCGCGCGCACGAAGAAAAGTTCACCGGCTTCGTGTTCAAGATCCAGGCCAATATGGATCCACGGCATCGGGACCGGGTGGCGTTTTTGCGCGTCGTCTCCGGCCGCTATGAAAAGAGCATGAAACTGCGCCAGGCACGTACCGGTAAGGATGTCGTTATCGCCGATGCGCTGACCTTTATGGCGGGCGACCGTTCCCATATCGAAGAAGCCTACGCCGGCGATATTATCGGCCTGCACAACCACGGGACTATCCAGATTGGCGATACCTTTACCCAGGGTGAAGAGCTGAAATTTACCGGTATTCCTAATTTCGCGCCGGAATTGTTCCGCCGTATCCGCCTGCGTGATCCGCTCAAGCAAAAGCAATTGCTTAAAGGGCTGGTGCAACTGTCGGAAGAGGGGGCGGTGCAGGTCTTTCGCCCGCTGGCCAATAATGATCTCATTGTCGGCGCGGTCGGCGTGCTGCAGTTTGATGTGGTCGTGGCGCGGCTGAAGAGCGAGTACAACGTTGAAGCGCTGTATGAGTCAGTAAACGTTTCCACCGCCCGCTGGGTGGAATGCGGCGACGCCAAAAAGCTGGAAGAATTCAAGCGCAAAAATGAACTCAATCTGGCGCTCGACGGCGGCGATAACCTCTCCTATATCGCACCGAGCATGGTGAACCTGAATCTGACCCGGGAACGCTATCCGGATATTAAGTTCCATAAAACGCGCGAACATTAATCGCGTCTTTCCTGGGCCGCCGCCAAAGCGGCGGCGTCACAATCCCCTCATCAGACAGCGCCGCACGGTGACGTTGTTGTTGATGGTGCGCCGCCTGTCTCACCGTTTGCGGCAGCGGCGACGTTCCCGCCACGCGCCTGCCTTTACGCGTGTTCGCGGGGCCGTCAGTCGCCCGATGTCCGGCCCGCGGCGGCCGACTCTTTCGTCCCGGAAAGTTCCTAAATCCTTGCTTCTGCTTTTGATTTGACGATTTTCTTTTCCCTGAGCATGCAAATTACTTGTGGTGGTCTATAGTTAAATTGTCACTGACGGAGCGGTTAATTAAGCTAATAAATTCGGCTAAGTCAGAGCAATTTGCTGTCAAGGACCGTGAAGATATGCTGTTTATTGTCCACGGTCCCCAGAAGGGAATGAGGCCACTAGGAGAATAGACCGCAGCAACGGTGAATATCACCTTACGTTTTTTTAATGAAGGGTCACTGCAAGGTTGCAGGACGCGTAAGCGTACGCCCAGCGCCGTATTGACAGTTATTCAGCAGGGATGGTGAGGTTCCACGGCAGGAGCTCTTTGATTTTGTTGATGGGATGATCCGCGATAATCGCCAGCACATGGCGCAGATACGCTTCCGGCTCCACG
>NZ_JBLKSS010000275.1:0-2542 GCF_047607725.1 Sodalis sp. (in: enterobacteria)
GCGAAGCACGATCCCGACCAATACTTGTTGGTCTGGAGAGTTGGGTCCGGGAAAAACTCACCACGCTGTCGCGCCAGGCCGATACGGCAAAGGCGTTCAACTACCTGATGAACCACTGGCGGGCGTTGTGCTACTACGCCAGCGATGGCGGGGCGGAGATCGACAATAATATCGCTGAAAACGCGCTGCGGGTAATAAGCCTGGGTCGCAAGAACTATCTGTTCTTCGGTTCGGATAGAGGCGGCGACCAGGCGGCACTGATGTATACGCTGATCGGCAGTTGCAAACTAAACGGCGTGGAGCCGGAAGCGTATCTGCGCCATGTGCTGGTGATTATCGCGGATCATCCCATCAACAAAATCAAAGAGCTCCTGCCGTAGAACCTCACCATCCCTGCTGAATAACTGTCAATACGGCGCTGGGCGTACGCTTACTGTTTTTCCTGGTGTTTCCCATAATTATCACGCTGGTGGTGGCCATTAACCCCCGCGAGTTTATTCTGCCACCGACGGGGTTCACTTTACGCTGGTTCACGGCCGCCTGGACTTCTGATACGTTTTTGCATGCGATGGGGGTGAGTTTTTTCCTGGCAATAGCGTCTGCGCTCTTGGCCAATACGTTGGTGTTGCCCGCGGCCATTGCCTTTACCCGTTATCAGTTCGCCGGGAAGAAGCTGATCAATTTGTTCATCATGTCGCCGTTATTGATCCCTACCACCATCTTTAGCCTGACTCTGTATATCTATTTCGTCAAAATGGGGCTGGGGCAGGGCTGCTACCGTTATTAATCGGCCACACGTTGCACCTGATTCCATATGCGTTCCGCATGCTGTCGGCCAGCCTGCATCAATTTGACGCCTCTTGCGAAGAGGCCGCGAGCAACGTGGGCGTAGGGCGGTTTAAAACCTTGATTCATATTACCCTGCCGGCGATTCACACCGATATTTTGTCCAGTATAGTGCTGTGCTTTATATTATCCTGGAACGACTTCCCCATTTCGGTGTTTCTGTCGCCGCACGGTTGGACGCCGTTACCGGTCGAGCTCTATTCCTATATTAAATTTCAATATGACGCGGTAGCCGCGGTATTAGCCAGCTCGCTTATCCTGATCTCCCTCATCGCCATGGTGATTATTGACCGGGTCGCCGGTTTGAGCCGCGTGTTTCGTCATTAACGGCGCCAAAACCGCAACATGCCTGAGGCGCCGGCGCGCGTGGGTAAGGTATCTCGGGCAGGGTGGCCGTTATCCGACCAGCCGGTGAGGCTCGCCGCGCCGACCGTTCGCCGCTGAATGGCAAAATAAAAGGGGGCTCCGTGTATCGGCGCCCCTGGAATATAAAGACGACTACGCTGTGACGAAAGGCAAGGCGCCGGGCCGGCGGGCCAGTCTGGCGCCTTTTCCCGAGGGTGACGGCAACCTGTGAGCCTAGCGCTTATCACCGCCGCGCTATGGCAGCGCGTAAGCCAGAACATAATTCGCTGCGCGTGCCGAGCCCCGCGTGGCCGCCCACCGCGATAACGATGTATTGCTTGCCGTTAACCTGATACGACATCGGAGTCGCCTGTCCCCCCGAGGGCAGATGCGCTTGCCACACCACTTTGCCGGTGTGTTCGTCGATGGTGCGCAGATAATCGTCCGCGGTAGCGCCGATAAAGACCAATTCCCCCTTCGTCACCATATTGCCGCCGATATTGAAAATACCGGTGGGCAATGGCAGGTTGGTATGGGTGCCGAACAACCCGGTATCGCGAGTGGTGCCGATCGGATGCTGCCAGATGATTTGATGTTTTACTAAATCAATCGCGGTCAGCGTCCCCCAGGGCGGCGCATTACAAGGCACGCCTAAAGGGTTAAGCCAGGGATGGACCATACCGATGTAAGGCGTGCCGTACTGCGGCAAGAAATTGCCTTTTACCGGCGGCTCGTTGCCCTGGCCATTCCATTTTTGCACCAATCCCTGCTGCTCGGCAGGGGCACGGGGCGCCATGCTGATCATAAAGGGGATGTAATTCGCATTGGCACCAGGATTTTATGCGTTGGGTCAATAGACACACCGTGCCAATCGATAACGCCATCAAAAGCGGGATAGACGATGGTGCTTTTCAACTGCGGCGGCGTAAACTGGCCCTTGTAGTAGATATTACGGAACTGAATGCGGCACATCATTTGATCTATCGGCGTCGCGCCCCACATACTGTGTTCCGTCAGATCCTGTGGCGCTAGCGACGGCATGCCCACGGAGAAAGGCTGCGTCGGCGAGGTATGATCGCCGGGCACCGCGCCTTGTGGAACAGGCTTCTCCTCAACCGGCGAAATCGGCTGGCCTGTCTCGTGATTGAGCACGAAAAATTCGCCGCGTTTGGTGGTCTGTACCAGCGCAGGCACCGATTGACCGTCGGGAGCTGTAGCGATGCAAAAGATTCTGGACTAATTTGCAGTCAATTCTGGACTCCTTTGAACTCTAAAAAATGGCTATTTTGGACAGTCCAGAATTGTTTGCAAAAACACAGGAGCACTTCATTTATTTTGAATGCTTGAACGG
>NZ_JBLKSS010000276.1:0-2532 GCF_047607725.1 Sodalis sp. (in: enterobacteria)
CTCAAACCGAGATGGAAATAAAAGTTATTAAAATCAATACAATGTGAAAATGCAATGAGCATAAGCGTGTAACGTAGGTTTACTGTCTCATACAACAAACCCACCAATAATTCAAGACGTCCTCCACGGGGCGCTTACCCGACAGCACGCCAATAGGCAGCGTGATGTAGGAGGCTATCACCAGCGCGAATAACGTCAGGAAAAACGTCGGCTCGGCGCACTGGTACAGCGCTTCGGTGACCGGGATATTCAAGAAGATCGACTGGCCGAGATTACCCTGCGCGATGCCGGCGAGGTAATGCATAAACTACACCGGCAACGGCGCGTTAAGCCCAAGCCGCTCGCGCAGCGCGGCGATGTCGGCGGTGTTGGCGTCGGGACCCAGCATGACCGCCGCCGGATCGCCGGGCGTGACGCGCACGATGATGAACACAATCGTCACCACCAGCGCCATCACCACCAGCATGCCAATAATGCAATTCAAAGCCGATCGAAACACGGTGGATCCTCCGTTCGGTTAAGGCACCCGTCGCCGGATGCCACACGGGTTGCAGGAGAGATTATTTTTCCAAATAGACATTCCAGAAATACGGCCAGGGGGAGGGCAGCACCGCCTTCAGCTTCGGTGATTGGGCGATGAGGCTATTGAAATCCCCCACCTTGAAGGCCGGCACTTCGTTATAGATAGCCTGTTGCACGCCGGCCCACAGGGCGATGCGTTTTTACGGGTCCGCCTCGCGGTTGAAGGCGTTAACGGCGGCGTGTTTCGTCTCGCTGCTCCACCAGCCCGGCGAATCATCCGACAGCATACCCGTCAGCGACGGTTCCGGCAGGAAGGGGCTGTGGGTAATAAAAATGTCCCATTTGGCGGGATCGGCGCGGTTTTGCATCAGCGTGGCCCACTCCACCACGTCCAACTGCACCTTGAAGCCAGCCGCTTCCAAATAGGCTTGCGCGACCTGCGCCATTTTGTAGTGAAATTCATACTGCCGGCTGGTCAAGATACTAATCGGTTTGCCGTCATAGCCCGCCTGCTTCAGCAGCGCGCTGGCCTTGGCGGTACCGCCCATGGGCTTATAGGCTTCGGTACCGGCGGTGGTATGCCAGACAAAGCCCGGCGGATACATGGCGCCGTCCACGGTGAAGAAATCCGCCGTGCCGAAGGCGGCCATCAGCATATCCTGCGGCGCCAGCGCCGCCTGTACCGCCCGGCGCAGCGTCAGGTTGGCCATCTCCCCCTGGCGCAGATTCATCATCAACACCGGCCAGCCGAACGGTTTCAGGATCACAGCCTCGCTTTTGCCCTGTTGAATGCGCGCCAGGGACTGCACCGGCAGCGAATCGACATAGGCGTACTTGCCGGAGACCGCGCCCGCGACGCGGGTGTTGGCGTCCGGGACCGGCACAAAACGTATCTCGTCAAGGTATTGACGGCGCGCGCCGCCATAGCCGTTGGGCTCCCCGCTGCGCGAGGTATAACCGTCGAAGCGCGTCAGCTGGATATATTGATCGGGTACGTGGGCCTGGAGCCGATATGGGCCGGTACCGATAAACTTGCTGAGCGGATCCTGGGTGGTCAGACGGGCGGGCAGAATCACCGCCGCCGAATTATTAAGCGCCAACAGGGCAATCAGCGGGGCGAAGGGCTGCTTTAGGACGATTTTGAGACTGAAATCATCGGGCGCGCTCAAATCGGCCACGACGCTGGCGGTTTGCCGCCCGCGGTTGGCGATACGCATCCAGCGTTCCAGCGAAGCCACCACATCCCGGGCGGTCATCTCGCTGCCGTCATGGAATTTAACCCCGGGGCGCAACACAATCAGATAGGTTTTACCATCGGGGGAAATCGTGGGCATGCTCTGGGCCAGCAGCGGCACCAGACCCCATTGGCCGTCGAGGGTATAAAGAGTTTCAAAAATGTGCTGGGTAATGGTGCCGACCAAATCGGCGCTGGATGCCATGGGATCCAGAGTGGGAGGCTCGCCGATGGTGGCGACATCAATAACGCCGCCTTTTGACGGCGCTGCCAGGGCGCCGCTACTGATAGCGACCGCCGTCAAACAGGCCAGCAGGAGAATTCGCAACAGCTTCGACATTATTTTGCCTCATTCAGTATTACATTATAATTGAATATATGACGTAACTAAGTGATTGCTTTTTTGTAGTAACACAGCAGCGATTTATCGTCAACCCTCTTTGTTTTTCAGCTACGTTTTTGCGTAAGCGTACGCCCAGCGCCGTATTGACAGTTATTCAGCAGGGATGATGAGGTTCCACGGCAGGAGCTCTTTGATTTTGTTGATGGGATGATCCGCGATAATCGCCAGCACATGGTGCAGATACGCTTCCGGCTCCACGCCGTTCATTTTGCAACTGCCGATCAGCGTATACATCAGCGCCGCCCGGTCGCCGCCGCTATCCGAACCGAAGAACAGATAGTTCTTGCGACCCAGGCTTATTACCCGCAGCGCGTTTTCAGCGATATTATTGTCGATTTCCGCCCAGCCATCGCCGGCGTAGTAGCACAACGCC